>SKWO01000082.1 GCA_007128895.1 Gammaproteobacteria bacterium | reverse complement strand
TCGTCGCCGCGCCCGAGGGCGTGCAGGGCGCTGGCCGCCATCCGCCACGGCTCGCGGGCGGCGGCGTCGCCGCCGGGCAGGGGGAACGGGCGCAGGTGGCCGAGACGGTCGCAGCGGGCGCCCTCGACGTGGAGCAGCTCGCCGCCCCACGGCGTGCCGTCGCTGCCGAGACCGACGCCGTCGAGGGCGACGCCGAGCAGCGGGCCGTCGAGACGGTGTTCGGCGGCGACGGCGCCGATATGGGCGTGGTGGTGCTGGACGCGCAGCAGCGGCACGCCACGCTCGGCCGCCAGCCGCTCGGCGAGACGGCTGGAGAAGTAGTCGGGGTGGGCGTCGCAGGCGAGCGCTGCGGGGGCGGTGTCGAGCAGCCGCTCCAGGTGGGCGGCGGCGGTCTCGTGGGCGCGGCAGGTGGCGGCGTTGTCGAGGTCGCCGATGTGTTGGGAGAGGAAGGCCTGGTCGCCACGGCTCAGGCAGAGGCTGTTCTTCAACGAGGCACCGAAGGCGAGCACGGCAGGGCCGGGGCCGGCGAGGCGGATCGCCAGCGGGGTGAAGCCGCGCGCCCGGCGCACAAAGGTGGCGCCACCCGCGGTCGGCAGCACCACGCTGTCGTCACAGCCGACGACGATGGCCCGGTCGTGCAGCAGGAAGGCGTCGGCCAGACCGTGGAGCCGCGTCAGCGCTTCGCTGTTGTCGGTCACCAGCGGTTCGCCGCCGGGATTGGCCGAGGTGCAGACCAGCCGCAGCGGTTGGGGCGAGTCGATCCAGCCGCTGCCGGCCGGGCGACCGGCCGCCTCATGGAAGAGCAGCCAGTGCAGCGGCGAGGGGGGCAGCAGCACACCGAGGCGGGAGAGCCCCGGCGCGACGCCCGGCAGCCGGGTGTCGCAGCCAGCCCGTTTGGGCAGCAGCACGATCGGCCGTTCATCGCCCTGCAGCAGGGCCAGCGCTGCTGGCTCGACGGTCGTCAGCTTGGTCAGCGAGGCGGGGTTGGCCGCCAGCACGGCCAGCGGTTTGGCATCGCGCTGCTTGCGCTGGCGCAGACGGGCCACCGCTGCGCCGTTCTGCGCGTCACACAGCAGGTGGAAGCCGCCGACCCCCTTGAGCGCGACGATCTCACCCTGGCGCAACCGGGTCAGCGCCCCAGCGACCGGGTCGCCCGTTTGTACGCATCCGGCACCATCGAGCAGTTGCAGCCGGGGGCCGCAGGCCGGGCAGGCGTTGGGCTGGGCATGGAAGCGGCGGTTGCTCGGGTCGTGGTACTCGTCGGTACAGGCCGGACAGAGGGCGAAGGCGGCCATGCTGGTCTGTGGGCGATCATACGGCAGCCGACGGGTGATCGTGTAGCGCGGACCGCAGCGGGTGCAGTTGATGAAGGGATGGTGCCAGCGCCGGTCGCGCGGCTCGAAGAGCTCATTCAGGCAGTCGGGGCAGGGGGCGCGGTCGACCGGTACCGTGGTGGTGACGGCGCCGGCGCGGCTGTCGAGGATCCGAAACGGCGACCCGTCTGCCAAGGGCGGCAGCACTGCCGTTTCGATCGCCTCGATCCGTGCGCCGGGCGGCGCCTCAAGGTGCAGGGCGCGTTGCAAGCGGTCGAGCCGCTCGGCCGGTCCCTCGACCTCGATGGTGACGCCGCGACCGTCGTTGTGTACCGAGCCGGCCAGCTTCAGCTGCTGCGCCAGCCGGTGGACGAAGGGGCGAAAGCCGACCCCCTGCACCACCCCGCGCACACGCAGGCGGCGGCGCTCGACCGGCTCGCTGAGCGGCACGGTCGTCGCCATGCTCAGCCCCGGGCGGCCTCGAGTTCGGCGATCCGGCGCTTGAGTCGGGCAATCTCGGAGAGGCGCGATTCGGCACAGGTACGGGCGCCGTCACGCAGCCAGTCGAGCCACGCCGCCATGCCCTCGCCGGTGGTCGCCGAGAGCTGCAGCACGGTGATCTTCGGATTGACCCGGCGGGCGTACTCGATGCACGCCTCGACGTCGAAGTCGACATGGGGCAGCAGGTCGATCTTGTTCAGGATCAGCAGGTCGGCAGCGTGAAACATGTCGGGGTACTTGAGCGGCTTGTCGGCTCCCTCGGTGACCGAGAGGATCGCCACCTTGTGCGCCTCGCCGAGGTCGAAGGCCGCCGGGCAGACCAGATTGCCGACGTTCTCGATGAAGAGGAGCGAGTCCTCCGGCGGGCGCAGGTGCTCGACCGCGTGGCCGACCATGTGGGCGTCAAGGTGGCAGCCCTTGCCGGTGTTGACCTGCAGCGCCGGCACGCCGGTGGCGCGGATGCGCTCGGCGTCGTGGCTGGTCTGCTGGTCGCCCTCGATCACCGTGATCGGCAGCGTGGTGGCGAGCGCCTCGATGGTGGCGGTGAGCAGGCTCGTCTTGCCCGAGCCGGGGCTGGAGACGAGGTTGAGGGCGAAGATGCCGCGTTCGGCAAAGTGGCTGCGATTGGCCGCCGCGTACCCTTTGTTCTTGCCCAGGATGTCCTGCTCGATCTGCACCATGCGCGCCTGTGACAGCCCCGGCGCATGGGCGTGCGCCGGCCCCTGACCGAAGTGCAGATGGTCGTGGCTATGGTCATGGCCATGCGCATGATCGTGCCCGTGCCCGTGATCATGGTCGTGATGATGGGGAGAGTGGCCGTGGCCCTCGATTCGGGTCTCGCCCTCACCGCATCCGCAGACGGTACACATGGTTGGCTCCTCGCTTGTCGTTATTCAGCAGACTTCCAGGTCGATCACGCGCAACTGCATCCCGCCGATCGCCTCGACCCGTGGGGTCCCACACAGCGGGCACGGCTCGTGGTGGCTCTCGATGGCCACCTCACGCCCACACCCCTGGCAGCGACCCCGCCCCGGCGTCTCGACGATCTCCAACTGGGCGCCGTCGGCACAGCTGTGCGCGATCACGGCGTCGAAGGCAAAGCGTAGCGCGTCGATCTCCACCCCGGCAAGGCGGCCGACCTCGATGCGCACCCGCGTGACCTGCTCGAAGCAGTCCTGCGCCTGCGCCGTCTCGATCAACTGCAGGATACCCTCGGCCAATGACAGTTCATGCATGCAGCACATGGTACCCAAGCCGGGCACCGAGCGTAAGAGGCGGGCCGGCTACTCAATACCGTCGGCATGGCGTCACATTTGTTCGCTATGATAGACAGGACTCGTTTCAACAAGGAGAAGGATCGATGCAGACGCGTTTTCTGATGGTCGCACTGGCCCTGCTGTTGCACCCGGCCACCGCGCTGGCCCATGTCGGCCACGGTGCCACTACCGGGCTTGGTGCCGGGCTGGCGCACCCGCTGGTCGGGTTGGATCATCTTCTGGCGATGGTCGCGGTCGGCCTGTGGGCGACGCAGCAGGGCGGGCGGGCGCTGTGGGTGATGCCGTTGACCTTTGTTCTGGTGATGCTGGCCGCCGGTGCGCTGGGTTTGGCTGGGGTCGCGGTGCCCTATGTGGAGGGGGGCATCATCGCCTCGCTGCTGGTTCTGGGCTTGTTGCTGGCACTGGCGACCCGGATGCCGCTGGCGGCGGCGTCGGTGATCGTCGCCTGCGCTGCCTTCTTCCACGGCCACGCGCACGGTGCCGAGATGCCGCTGGCGGCTGGTGCGCTGGCCTACAGCATCGGCTTTGCCGTGAGTACGTCGGCGTTGCTGGCGGTCGGGGTGGGGATGGGCCAGACCGTGCAGCGGATCAACCAGGCGGTGCTGGTGCGCGCCGCCGGGGTGATGGTCGCTGCGGTCGGGGTCTGGTTGGTCGCGGCCTAAACCAGCTTCCAGCCAACCGTTTCGCCGGCGCGCAGCGGGATCACCCGCTCGCCGCCGAGCGGGTAGTCGGACGGGACGGTCCAGCGCTCGCGGCGCAGGGTGACGGTTTCGCGGTTGCGGGGCAGGCCGTGGAAGTCGGGGCCGTGCAGGCTGGCAAAGCCTTCCAGTCGGTTCAGGGCGCCGGCCTCGTCGAAGAGCTCGGCATAGAGCTCCAGCGCGGCGTGGGCGCTGTAGATGCCGGCGCAGCCGCAGGCCGACTCCTTCTGGCCCTGCGGGTGCGGCGCGCTGTCGGTGCCGAGGAAGAACCACGGCTGCTCGCCGGTCGCGGCCTCAACCAGGGCCAGCCGGTGGCGCTCGCGCTTGAGTACCGGCAGGCAGTAGTGGTGCGGGCGGATACCGCCGCTGAACATCGCGTTGCGGTTGAGCAGCAGGTGCTGCGGGGTAATGGTTGCCCCGACCCGGCCCTGCTGTGAGACCACGAAGTCGACCGCATCGGCGGTGGTGATGTGCTCGAAGACGACGCGCAGGGTCGGGTGGCGCTCGACCAGTGGCCCAAGCACCTCATCGATAAAGACCTTCTCGCGGTCGAAGACGTCCACCCCCGGTGCGGTGGCTTCGCCGTGGACCAGCAGCGCCATGCTGTTCTCGGCCAGCGCCTCGAGTACCGGGTCGATCTTGCGCACGTCGGTGACGCCGGCATCGGAGTGGGTGGTCGCCCCGGCCGGGTAGAGCTTGGCGGCGAAGAGGCCGGCACCGCGTGCACGGGCGATCTCCTGAGGGGGGGTGTTGTCGGTCAGGTAGACGGTCATCAGCGGTTCGAAGCTGAGTCCGGCGGGCACGGCGGCGAGGATGCGTTCCCGGTAGCCCAGTGCCTGCTCGGTGGTGGTCACCGGTGGCTTCAGGTTGGGCATGATCACGGCACGGCCGAAGCGCTCGGCGCTGTGGGGTACGACATCGGCCAGCACGGCGCCGTCGCGTACATGCAGGTGCCAGTCATCGGGGCGGATCAGGGTCAGTTCGTCGGTCATCGCGGTTGCCGGGTTCGGTTGCACAAAGCGCTACAGCGTAGCCCAGTGCGGCCCGGTTGTCAGCCTGTCGGCCATGAAAAAGGCCGGCCCCATTTTGGCGGAGCCGGCCCGATGGCCCGGGGTATCCCCGGACAGGCTGCTAGCTGAGGATCTCGCCGCGGTAGCTGGAGATGCCCGGGTTGCCACGCACGTTCTTCAGCTTGGGCGTGTTCAGCTTGGCAATCGAGGTGCTGCGGCGGTCGCGCAGGTAGGTGGCGACCACGTCCCAGATCGGCTCGCCCTCGGGTGGTTCGCCGACCACGGCCCAGCCGGCCACGCGGTAGCTTTTGTGCGCCTCGATCCGCTCACCGTTGTCGAGGGTCATCTCGCTGATGCGGTTGCCGATCGTCTCGTTCGGGTCGATCACGTAGTCCATGCCGCCGACACGCACCATGTCGCCACCGGCCTGCAGGTAGGGCTCGGGGTTGAAGAGGTTGTTGGCGACATCCTCGATGATGTGTTTGAGCTCCTCGCCGGTCATCTCGCGTACATAGGTCTCGGGGTAGGTCAGGCAGGTCTGGTCGAGGACGTTTTCCATGGTGACCGGGTCGCCCGGCATCACCGTGGTACCCCAGCGGAAGCCAGGGGAGAGGGCGATCTGGGCATCCCCCACGGCGCGCTGGGCGTCGCAGATGAGCTGGTCGAAGGTGCCGTTGAAGTTGCCACGGCGGTAGAGCACCTGGTCGGCCACGGCCAGCTCCTCGCGCAGGGTGCCGAGGTAGGGCTGGCGGATGCGCTCGATGAAGGCGCTCATCTCGCGGTCCGGCTCGATCAGGTTGGAGAAGACCGGCAGCAGGCGGTAGCGGAAGTCACGCACGCGGCCGTTCTGGATGTCGAGATCCATGACGCCGAGGAACTTGCCGTTGGAGCCGGCGTTGGTGACCAGGGTCTTGCCGCTGGCGTTGTCGACCACCGAGGCGCCGGGCATGCCGTCGTGGGTGTGGCCGCCGAAGATGACGTCGATGCCGGTGACCTGGCTGGCCATCTTCAGATCGACATCCATGCCGTTGTGCGAGATGACCACGACGGCGTCGGGGCGCTCGGTCTCGCGCACCTGATCGACCATGCGCTGCATCTCCGATTCGCGGATGCCGAAGGTCCAGTCGGGGATGAAACGCTGCGGGTTGGCGATCGGGGTGTACGGGAAGGCCTGTCCGATCACGGCGATGCGGTGGCCGCCGACGTTGCGGATGGTGTACGGCTTGAAGGCGTGGCCGGTCTCCTCGTCGTAGGCCGGGGCGCCCTCGAAGAGCAGCGCCTCTTCGCGCACGCGCACGTTCTGGGCGACGAACTCGCCATTGAAGTCCTGGATGTTGTCCAGCACCTCGTGGTCGTGGTAGGTGAACTCCCAGTGGCCGGTCATCACGTCGACGCCGAGCAGGTTGGTGGCTTCGACCATGTCCTTGCCGCGCGTCCAGTAGGCGGTGCCGGAGCCCTGCCAGGTGTCGCCGCCGTCGAGGAAGAGGGTGTTCTCGTGGCCGCGCTCGGCGCGGATGCGCTTGGCCAGCGTGGCGAGGTGGGCGAAGCCACCGACCCGGCCGTACTGGAAGGCCGCCTCTTCGAAATCGAGGTAGCTGAAGGCGTGGGCCTCGATGCTGCCCGGTTCGATGCCGAAGTGGGCCAGCAGTTTGTGGCCGACCAGGTGGGGTACCTGGCCGTACATCGAGGCGATGCCGAGGTTGACGTTGGGCTCGCGGAAGTAGATCGGCAGCAGCTGGGCGTGGGTGTCGGTGGTGTGCAGGATGGTGGCGTTGCCGAACTTCGGGATCTCGTAGAGGTCGGACGGTTGGCTGCGGCGGCTGCAGGCGGTCAGCGGCAGCATGCCGGCGGCGCCGGCCAGCCCCATGATGCGCATGAATTCGCGACGGTCGATGGTCATGGTGTCTCCTTGGTGTGTTGTTATGGGTATGCGTTATTATGCAGTCTGATTGTAGGCCAAATCGTTGGCCTCTTGCCACCATAGCGACAGGAGGTTGCCAGTGAAACTGGGATGGATGGCCGGTGGTGTGCTGGCCCTGCTGCTGATGGCACCTGTGGCTTCGGCCGATTGTGAAGCCGAACCAGGGGTGGCGGTCAATTGGGCACGTTGCGATCTGAGTGGACGCGACCTTTCAGGTCTTGATCTGCGCCGGGCCGTCTTTGGGCGTGCCGAGCTGGTCGGTGCCGACCTTTCTGGCAGCTGGCTGGAGGGGGCCGACTTCACCTTTGCCGAGGCGCAGGGCGCGCGCTTTGATGCGGCGCGGCTGGGCCGTGCCCGCTTCATGGGCGCCGGGCTGGAAGCGGCGTCGCTGGTCGGAGCCGACCTCTCGTCGGCGCGTCTCGACCGCGCCCGCCTGGGTGGGGCCCGTTTCAGCGAGGCGCGCCTGGACGGTGCCTCGCTGCTGCAGGCCGAGGCGCGGGGCAGTGATTTTCAGGGTGCCTCGCTGCGTGAGAGCCGGCTGGAGCGGGCGATCCTGTGGGAGGCCGATCTGAGTGGCGCCGATCTGACCCAGGCCGATCTGCGTGGTGCCAACCTGCAGGAGGCGCGGTTGCATGGTGCACGGCTGGAACGGGCCAACCTGGAGGGGGCGCGGCTCTACCGGGCCGACCTGAGCGAGGCCGATCTGACCCGGGTTCGCCTGGTCGGGGCCAATCTCGACGGCGTGCGCCTCGATGGAGCGCGTCTGGACAACGCCATCTGGGTCGACCATCGACGCTGCCGCCCCGGTTCGGTGGGTGAGTGTCTATAGGCGGCGGTGGAGCAGGGCCGGAAAGGTGCGCCGCACGCTGGCGGTGCGCTCGCTGTCGATGGTCGCCGCGACCACGCCGGAGCCGCGCGGCAGGCGGTCGCAGATCTGTCCCCACGGATCGATGATCATGCTGTCACCGTGGGTCTCACGGCCATTGACGTGGTAGCCGCCCTGGGCGGCAGCGATGATCCAGGCCAGATTCTCGATCGCGCGCGCCCGCAGTAGTGACTCCCAGTGGGCGCGGCCGGTGATCGCGGTGAATGCGGCCGGCAGGGCGATCACCTCGGCCCCCTTGTCGATCAGGCTGCGAAAGAGTTCGGGAAAGCGCAGATCGTAACAGATCGCCAGCCCGAGGCGGCCGAACGGGGTATCGGCGACCACCGGCTGATCACCGCTTTCGATGGTCTCCGACTCGTTGTAGTGCTCATTGCCCTCGACCAGATGGACATCGAACAGGTGGATCTTGTCGTAGCGCGCGTGGACTTGGCCGTCCGGGCCGATGAGCAGGCAGGCGGCGCGAATCCGGTCGGGCTGCCGGGCGTGCAACGGAACGGTGCCGCCGACGATCCACAGGCCATGGCGCACCGCGCTCTCACGCAGGAAGTCCTGCATCGCACCGCTGCCATCGGGCTCGCACACCTTGACCAAGTCGTGGGTCTGCAGCGGCATGCAGGCGAAGTTTTCCGGCAGTACGACCAGACGGGCACCGTCGGCAGCGGCCTGAGCGATCAGCCGCGCGGCCTCGATCAGGTTGGCGCCGATGTTGGGCCCTGAGGCCATCTGGATGGCAGCGACCCGCTCCTTCATGGCTCTACCTCGTTCAGACTCAATTCGATGGTATCGGCAGTACGGCTGCCGCGGTGCAGTTCAATGCGCTGTGGGTCGACAGCCAGGGCCACCAGCCAGGCGCGCAGCTCCTCGGCCCATAGGGTGCCGGCTTCGCCACCCGGGTAACGCAGCAGCAGGGAGGTCTCCGGTCGGCGGGTCAGCTCGGCGATCGTCTCGCGCAGGGGGGGCATCGCCAGCACCGTCCCACCGTTGCGTGGCACCGACCACTCGGCCAGCGTCAGCACCCGCGTGTCGGCCAGCAGCGGCAGGGGAAGCAGGAGCAGCAGGATCAGGAGCGCACGCATGGAAACGGAGGATAGCACAGGCGACCGGATCAGTCGCTGACCCGCTGAATCACCGGCGCATCCCAGCTGCCGCTGATGTGGTAGGTCAGCTTGGCCGCTTCGGCCAGTTGATCACGAAAGACGAAGCGCAGCACGGAGAGCAGTGCGCCGGCCTGCGGGCCGAGGATCAGCCCGCCGGCCATCGGTATCGGGCCGGCGACATCGGGCAGCACGGCGACCACCTGGTCGTAGTCGCGGGCGGCCAGCCCGGTGCGCCCGGCGACGTAAAGGCGGGCGCCGCTGCCCTCGATCGCCAGGTTCTCGGTGTGGGCATCGCCGTCGTCGAGGCGGAAGTCGCCACTGATGCGCTGGAAGTGGAAGCCGCGTGCGAAGAGGTCGCGAAAATCGAGCGCCAGGCGGCGCGGCAGCATCTGCAGGCTGAAGAGGCCGAGGAAACGGCCGATGCCTTGGCGCAGTTCGAGCAGTTGGCCATCGCGCAGGCTGACGTGGAGCTCGCCGTCCAGTTCGCTCGGGATGAACTGGTGGGGGCCGCCCGGCCAGGCGAGTTCACCATCGATCCGTCCCCGCCCACCGTCGATCATGTCAGGGTGGCCCCAGTGGCGCAGTGCCGCTCCCAGGTCGCTGCTGTCGAGGGCCAGCACGAGGCGGGTGCGCGACCCTTCCCGTGAGATATCCCAGCTGCCGTGGCCCTCCAGCGTAAGGGCGTCGCTCTCCAGACGCAGGGTCGGCAGGGCCAGCCCGCTGCTGATCGGTTCTGCCTCCACCGTCAGGCGACCGAGTCGGCCCTCGTTCAGTCGCAGGTCGTCGATATGCAGGTTGACGGCCGGGGCGCGGCGCGGATCGGCGGCTGCACGTGGTGGTGGTGCGGTGTCGCCATCGCCCGGTGTGGTAACCAGCTGCAGGCGCTCCATGGTCAGGAGGATCGGCAGGGGGCGTTCGGTCGGGGCCGTATCGGGCGCCGTTGCCGGTGTTGGGGCAGGCAGCAGCGACGTCCAGCCGCGCGTGGCCAGGCCGTCCAGAGTGCCGCTCAGACGCAGCTCGCGGCCCTCGGGCAAGGCCGCCAGGTCACCTCCGAAGCGGATGCCGCCCCGTTTCAACCGGGGGCCGCCTTCGGCCTCGTGCAGCTCCAGCACGGCCTGGACCAGATCGGCGTAGCGCAGCCGCACGGTGCGATCGGGAAAGGCGCCGAGTGAGACGCGCAGGTGGAAGAGACGCTCGCTGTCGGCCACCTTGGCAAAGGGGGCGGGCAGGTCGACGGTCAGCCCGCGCAGATCACTGTGCGCCTCGAGCAGCGGCTCGCCGCTGGCCGGGATGCGCAGACGGCCCTCCCACGAGGTATTGCCGCGCAGCACCGGGTGGGTCTCGAGCCCGAGGTGGGCGGCCAGCGCCTCGCCATTGACCGCGCCGCGCCCACGAATGGTCAGGCCGGCCTGTTCGCCCTCGGTCTCTCCGACCAGGCTCAGCCGACTACGCCCGCCGAGCAGCCGAATGTGCAGGTCTTCGGAGGTGAGACGCTGCTCGCGATAGTGCAGGCGGCCGTCGATGCCGTCGATGGCCACGCCGCCTTGCCGCAAGGCCAGTTGGTTGTCGGCCAGGTCGAGGCTCGCCTCCACCGATAGCGGCTGCTCGACCGCGATGCGCTGGGCCAGCGGTATCGCCAGGGTCAGGTGCAGGCGGCTCTGGCCGGCCACCTCCAGTTCGGCGAGGTGGGCGCCGAGCTGCTCACCGGGAGGGCCGTCGCGCAGCACCCGAACGACATCGGCCACCGGCCCTTCGACCTCACCCCGGATCGACAGCAGCGGGTTTTCCAGATCCTCGATCGCCACGCGTGCCGAACGGATACGTGACTCGAGAAGGCGTCCCTGCTCTGAGGTGATGGTCAGACCGGGGCCGTGGAAGACCACCAGTCCGTCGACATCGTGCAGTGCCGGCCAGCCGGGCGCGGGAAAGGGGCCGGCATCGCGCCAGCCCGGCATGTAGTCCAGGGCCATGCCGGTGGCCCGGAAGCGGACCTCGAAGACCCCCTCGCCGTGGTTGAATGGAAAGTCGCGCAGCGGGCCCTGCAGGGTGAGTCGTCCGGGCCCGCTCTGCTGGCCGACCGAGAAGGCGTGGTCGAGCCAGTGCACCGTCTCGGGTGGCATGACCCCGACCGGCAGGTAGTGCGAGACCCGCGCCGCGACACTGTCGTGGAACTCGGCCTCCAGCGAGATGATCGGCGTCGCGTCGTCGAACGGGACCGACAGCTCCATCGAGCCGCTGCCACGCGCATCCGGGTTGCTGACCTGGACATCCCGGGCCGAGAGGGTGAGGCGTTCGCTGTCGAAGTGCCAGTCGAGGCGACCATCGACCGTGTCGAAGTGGAGCGGAGCGCGGAAGAGGTGGGGCAGCTGCAACTGCGTGTCGATACTCGCCAGATGGAGGCGACCGTGCCGCTCACCGATCTGGAGCAGGCCGTCCAGGTGGTCGACACCGGGGATCTTCTCGTGCGGGCGCCAGCCGAGGCCGTGCAGCCGTCCCTGCAGACGCAGTCGCTCGCCGACGACCGTCTGCGGACGCCACTGTACGGTAAGGTGGTCGAGCGTGCCCCGGGGAGCGAGGGCCAGCAGGGTCTCGCGCTGGGTGGCGGTGAGTGGGGTGATCTGGCTCAGGGCCAGCAAGGGGCGCAGGGCGAGGCGGTCGAGCGTGGCGTGGAGGCCGTCACCATCGGCGCGCACGGCCAGCTGCATCGGCGCGAGCGGGCCGTGTGCCCCCTCCAGGGTCAGTTGCTGCCCGGCCAGTTGCCAGCCGTCGCGGTCGCGTTGCCACTGCAGCCGACCGCTCAGGCGTGACAGGGTCGGAGGCAGACTCAGTCGCACCTCACCCAGCACGTCGTCGATGCCGTGGGCACCAAAGTCGATCCACGCTTGCAGGTCGAGCTGTCCCGTCTCTACCGGCGCACCCAGCCAGCCGTCCGGCAGCAGCGCCAGCAGGGGCGGAAGGTGGAGCTGCTCGCCCTGCAGATAGAGTTCACCCTGCCAGGGGGCGTCGCTGCGCAGGCCGTGCAGACGGCCGACCACGGTGATCTCGTCGCCCCAGTCGGGCGGTGGGGCGATGCGTCCCTCGAAGCGGTGTTCACCGCCGCTGCGCAGCAGGAGCAGCTGGCTCAGCTCCAACCGGGGCCAGTAGCGCTCCGGTTCGTACTCGTCACGCACGGTGACCAAGGCGCGTTGCAGGCGCAGCCGGTGGTGGGCCAGCAGCCAGTTGCCCGCCTCGGTCGGGTGGGTGGTCGCATCATCGGCACGATGCCGTGTGGCTGGGGTAAAGCCGGCCAGGTCGAAGCGACCATCGGCGTGGCGGGTGACGGTCAGATGGGTGCCGTAGACGGTCAGGTCGCGGGTCTCCAGGCGGCGGTGGCGCAGCGAGGCGATCAGGTCGACGGTGATGCGCACCCGCTCGAAACGCAGCACCGGCTGCTGGCCGTCCTGATCCATCAGTTCGAGGTTGCGCAGGGCGACGATGCCGTGCCAGCCGGAGAGGCTCAGCTCCATGCCGCCGAGCAGCACCGGGCGGCCCAGTGCCTCGGCCGCAAGCTGCTCGACATGGCTACGGTAGCCGTCGAAGACCGGCAGCAGTCGCGCCAGGGTGATCAGTACGGCGACCAGGATCAGCAGTCCGGCAAGGGTGTAACCGAGGCCGAGCCAGAGACGGTGGGCGATCAGTCGGGCGCGTGCCATGGCCGGCTACATCGGAACGACGTCAAATTGTTCGCGTGAGTAGAGCGACTCGACCTGGAAGCGGATCGGCTTGCCGACGAACTCTTCGAGCTGGGCCACCGAGGCCGACTCCTCGTCGAGCAGCAGATCGATCACCTCCTGCGAAGCGAGCACCCGCAGCTCCTGGGCCTCCTCGAACTGACGTGCCTCGCGCAGGATGTCACGGAAGATCTCGTAGCAGACCGTCTCCGCCGTCTTCAGGGTGCCGCGCCCCTGGCAGATCGGACAGGGGGCGCAGAGGACGTGTTCCAGACTCTCGCGGGTGCGCTTGCGGGTCATCTCGACCAGGCCGAGGTTGGAGACCTCGCTGATCTGGCAGCGGGCGTGGTCGCGCTCCAGCGCCTTCTCCAGCGTGCGCAGCACCTGACGGCGGTGCTCCGGGTCTTCCATGTCGATGAAGTCGATGATGATGATGCCGCCCAAGTTGCGCAGCCGCAGGTGGTGGGCGATCGCCTGGGCAGCCTCCAGGTTGGTCTTGAGGATCGTCTCCTCCTGGTTGCGGTGGCCGACAAAACCGCCGGTGTTGACGTCGATGGTGGTCATCGCCTCGGTCTGGTCGAAGATCAGGTGGCCGCCGGACTTGAGGACGACCTTGCGCTCCAGGGCGCGCTGGATCTCATCGTCGATCCCGTGCAGGTCGAAGATCGGTCGCTCGCCAGGGTAGTGCTCCATCCGCTCGAGCAGCTCCGGGGTGAACTGGCGGGCGAACTGCTCGACCCGGCGGAAGGTCTCGCGCGAGTCGATGCGGATGCGCTCGATCTCGGCGCCGACCAGATCGCGCAGGGTCCGTGGTACCAGCGGCAGGTCCTCGTGGATCAGCGCGGGGGCGCTGACCTCGCGGCTGCGCTGTTCGATCACCTGCCACAACTTGTCGAGAAAGTGCATGTCCGAGCGCAGCGCCTCAATGTCGGCACCCTCGCCGACCGTGCGCACGATATAGCCGCCGCGGCGCTCCTCCGGCAGGACGCTCTGGATCAGCTCGCGCAACCGTTCGCGCGTCTCTTCGTCCTCGATCCGCTGCGAGATGCCGATATGGGTCGAGTCGGGCATGTAGACCAGGAAGCGCGACGGGATCGACAGGCGCATGGTCAGCCGCGCCCCCTTGCTGCCGATCGGGTCCTTGATGACCTGGACGACGATCTCGGCGCCCTCCTGCAGGGCGTGGACGATCGACTCGGGCGGCTCGGCGCCGGGTGGGGTGGCGACATCGGAGAGGTGGAGGAAGGCGGTACGCGCCAGACCGACCTCGACGAAGGCGGCCTGCATGCCGGGCAGGACCCGGCAGACCCGCCCCTTGTAGATGTTGCCGACCAGCCCGCGCCGACGCTCGCGCTCGATGTGGACCTCCTGCAGGACGCCGTTTTCGACGAAGGCGACACGGGTCTCCTGCGGGGTGACGTTGACAAGCAGTTCCTGGGTCATGGCAGTTGGATCCCGAATGGGCGCAGCAGTTCGCCGGTCTCGTAGAGCGGCAGCCCCATGATACCGGAATGGCTGCCATCGATGCGCGTCACAAAGAGGGCGGCGCGCCCCTGAATGGCGTAGGCGCCGGCCTTGTCGTCGGCCTCGCCGGTGGCGACGTAGCCACGCAGCTCAGCCTCCTCGACGGCCCGGAAGTGGACGTGGCTGACCGAGAGGCGGCTCGCCTCGTGGTCGCCGTCGGTGACGGCGACGCCGGTCAGCACCCGATGCTCCCGGCCGCTCAGGCGGCGCAGCATCGAGAGTGCGTGGTCGCGGTCGCGCGGCTTTTCCAGAATCGCACTGTCGAGGGCGACCACCGTGTCGGCACCGAGGACCGGGTGCCGATCACCGGCCGGGCGTTTGGCTGCCGCGGTACGCGCCTTGTCCAGGGCTAGACGCAGTACGTAGGTCTCCGGCGCCTCGTCCGGCTGCGGCTGTTCGACCACATCGGCCGGCAAGAGCTGGTGGGAGAGGCCGATCTGGTCGAGCAGTTCGCGTCGCCGGGGCGAACGTGAGGCGAGGTAGAGGGCAAAGGGGGCGCTCATCGATGGTAAGGGTGGTTGTTGAGCAGGCTCCAGGCCCGGTAGAGCTGTTCGGCGATGACGATGCGTACCAGCGGGTGGGGAAGAGTCATCGGGGAGAGGGAGAGGCGCCGGTCGCTGCGGGCCAGGCAGGCCGGGTCGAGCCCTTCCGGCCCGCCGACCAGCAGGGCGACATCGTTGCCGCTCTGCAGCCAGCCCTGCAGCCGTTCGGCCAGTGCCTCGGTGGAGAGCTGTTCACCGCTACGATCGAGGGCGATGGTCAGGGCGCCGCGCGGGATCGCCGCGACCATCCGCTCCCCTTCGCGCGCCATCAGACGCGGGATGTCGGCGTTGGCGGCACGCTTGCCCAGCGGGATCTCATGCAACTGGAGGCGACACTCGGCTGGCAGGCGCCGGGCGTACTCGTCGAAGCCGTCGCTGACCCAGCGCGGCATGCGGGTGCCGACGGCGATCAGGTGGATGCGCACTACCGGGCCAGCCTACGCCTCGTCACGGGCGTTGGGGGTGTCGACGCTCCACAGCCGCTCCAGGTTGTAGAAGTCGCGCACGTCCGGCAGCATGACGTGAACCACGATCTCGCCGAGGTCGACCAGTACCCACTCGCCGGGACCATCGCCCTCCACGCCGAGCGGGCGCACGCCGTGCTCCTTGGCCTTTTCCACCACATGGGCGGCGAGGGCGTTGACCTGACGGGTCGAACTACCCGAGGCCACGACCATCAGGTCGGTGACGTCGGAACGTCCGCGTACGTCGACTTCGCGGATATCCCGTGCCTTGAGCGCTTCGAGCGCCTCGATCACCAATTGGCGCAGTGCATCAAATTCCATCATCTTCCCTGGCAGCCATCGCGGCCGGCTGGCCGCTCTTGTCGACAATTATACACAGGCGGCGCGGTAGGCGTCGGATGCCATCAGCGCATCGCGCAGGCGATCCGGTACCAGACAGCAGGGGTCGCCGCCGTCCTGCAATAGACGACGGACCGCAGTGGAGGAGATCGCCAGTGGGGTGATGGCGAGGGTGTGGAGGCGCCCTGACGGGCTGTCACGCAGGGCGCACGGGCTGTCGCACCGGCGCGAGGCGAGTAGCCGTTGCAGCGGGTCGCCGGTCGGGTCGGCCGTGGGCAGCACGCTGTCGGGGCGGTGGAGGATGGCCAGGTGGGCGAGCGCCAGCAGCTGCTCCCAGCGGTGCCAGCCGGTCAGGCCGAGAAAGGCGTCGACACCGAGCAGCAGGACCACGGGTTCGGACGGGCCGACCTCGTGGCGCAGTTCGGCGAGGGTATCGACGGTATAGGAGGGGCCATTGCGGCGCAGCTCCCGGTCGTCGGCGATCAGATAGGGATGGTCGCCAACCGCCGTGCGCAGCCAGGCGAGCCGCTGCTCGCCATCGGCACGCGGCCGCCCACGATGGGGCGGATCACCGCACGGCACCATCAGCACCCGGTCCAGGCCGAGCGCCACCCGCGCCTCATGGGCTGCACGCAGGTGGCCGCAGTGGACCGGATCGAAGGTGCCGCCGAAGAGGCCGATCATCGGTGCCGGACTGTGGCGGGTTGCGCACTTCGCGGGACGCCGTTAACCCTTCCATGGGGGCTTGAATGCGCCCGTCCTGGGCGCATACACCCGCGAATCACGCAACCCGCCACAGCTTTCCGCGATACCTCAGCCGCGCACATGGCCGTCGCCGAGGACGATGAACTTCAGCGAGGTCAGCCCTTCCAGCCCGACCGGGCCGCGGGCGTGG
>SKWO01000026.1 GCA_007128895.1 Gammaproteobacteria bacterium | reverse complement strand
GTTACGAAATCTTCACACTATTCAGGTTAGCACAAAAAAAGGAAGGGCGGCCCCAAGGCCGCCCTTCGGTCGGGCTCTCGCTCAACGAGAGGTGGGATCAGGCGCCGGTACCGCGCGAGCCGGTGAACTCGGGGTAGGCTTCCATGCCGCACTCGGCCAGATCCATGCCCTGGTACTCCTGCTCCTCGCTGACACGGATGCCGAGCGTGGCCTTCAGGATGGCCCAGACGATCAGGCTGCTGATGAAGACGAAGCTGAAGATCACCACGATGCCGGTCAGCTGGCCCATCAGGGTGGCGTCCGGGTTGGAGAGCAGCACCGCCAGCACGCCCCAGATACCGACCACACCGTGGACCGAGATGGCGCCGACCGGATCGTCGATGCGCAGCTTGTCCAGGGTGATGATCGAGAAGACCACCAGCACGCCACCAGCGGCGCCGATCAGGGTGGCCAGCAGCATCGACGGGGTGTCGGGGCCGGCGGTGATCGCCACCAGGCCGGCCAGGGCGCCGTTCAGTGCCATGGTCAGATCGGCCTTGCCGAACAGGGCGCGGGCGGTCAGCAGACCGGCGACGACGCCACCGGCGGCAGCCAGGTTGGTGTTGGCGAAGACCTGAGCCACGGCGTTGGCCGACTCGACGTCGGAGACCTTCAGTTCAGAGCCGCCGTTGAAGCCGAACCAGCCCATCCACAGGATGAAGGTACCGAGGGTCGCCAGCGGCATGTTGGCACCGGGGATGGCCCGGACTTCACCGTTCGGCCCGTACTTGCCCTTGCGAGCGCCGAGCAGCAGCACCGCAGCGAGGGCGGCCGAGGCGCCGGCCATGTGGACGATGCCGGAACCGGCGTAGTCGCTGTAGCCGAGCTCGTCGAGGAAGCCTTCACCCCAGCTCCAGTAGCCCTGGATCGGATAGATGAAGCCGGTCAGGACGACGGCGAAGATAAGGAAGCTCCACAGCTTCATCCGTTCGGCGACGGCGCCGGAGATGATCGACATCGCGGTGGCGACGAAGACGACCTGGAAGAAGAAGTCGGAGATGTCGGAGTAGTACGGGGCATCCTCGCCGCCGGCGACGACATCGGCGACGCTGTTGTCACCACCGATGAAGAAGCCGATGCCCGGGATGACCGAACCGCCGTCACCGTACATGATGTTGTAGCCGACCACCATGTACATGATACAGGCGATCGAGTAGAGGGCGATGTTCTTGGTCAGGATCTCGGCGGTGTTCTTCGAGCGCACCATGCCGGCCTCGAGCATGGTGAAGCCGGCGGCCATCCACATGACCAGCATGCCTGACATCAGGAAGTAGAAGGTATCCAGCGCGTAGCTGACTTCAAGGATCTGTTCCACGGTTTTCTCCTCCGTATGGACGGGTTACAGGGCGTCCGGACCGGACTCGCCGGTGCGGATGCGGATGGCCTGTTCAAGGTCGAAGACGAAGATCTTGCCGTCGCCGATCTTGCCGGTGTTGGCGGCCTTGGTGATGGCCTCGATGGCCTGCTCGACCATATCCTCGGACAGCGCGGCCTCGATCTTGACCTTGGGCAGGAAGTCGACGACGTACTCGGCGCCACGATACAGTTCGGTGTGGCCTTTCTGTCGTCCGAAACCCTTGACCTCGGTCACGGTGACGCCCTGTACGCCGATCTCCGACAGTGCTTCACGCACGTCGTCGAGCTTGAAGGGCTTGATGATCGCTGTGATCAGTTTCATCGTTCGCTGCTCCTCTCTATGGTTGGTTGTCCCGTCGGGGCGCTTGTCCCGATGAGGGTCTGACAGGTCCTGGCGCTTCCGGGAGTCGCAAGGCCGATGGCTCGATCTGCACAGCGATGGACTCTCTCGTTGCGTGTCAGGGTGTGATCCTTCACGACAGGTCTTTTGCGAGCACCGTGCCACATTGTTTAATTTATTGTAAATCTTGTAAAAATATGAATTTTGTCGGTGTCTTGGGTGGTCGCTGCTGCGGGGTGTCGGGCTGTTTCAGGGCGGTTTTGCACCAGCGTGGTGCAGTGATCCGGATTGGACGCGGGTGGCCAAATCGGTATGATTACCCGGTCTGTGTAATGGAAAAGGGTTTGAGCATGAATACGGCAACACTGGATGACTTGGTGCGCCGGGTGGTGGAGAGTCTGCCCAGCGGGGTGCGCGAGATGAAAGAGGAGGTCGAGCGCAATGCCCGCGCGGCGCTGAATGCCCGTCTCACCGATCTTGACCTGGTCACCCGCGAGGCGTTTGAGGTGCAGGCCAAGGTGTTGGCGCGCACCCGCGAGAAGGTCGATGCTCTGGAGCGTCAGGTGGCCGAGCTGGAGGCACGCCTGTCGCCGCCGGGCGGCTGAGCGAGGCGTACGATGTCGCTGGCGGTCGGCTACGCCCGCGCGCTGCACGGTATTGATGCGCCGGAGGTGACGGTCGAGGTCCATCTGGCGCGCGGGTTGCCGGGTCTCTCGCTGGTCGGTCTGGCCGAGAAGGCGGTCAGTGAGAGCAAGGATCGGGTGCGCAGCGCCCTGGTCAATGCCGGGTTCGAGTTTCCGCAGCGGCGCATCACCATCAATCTGGCGCCGGCTGATCTGCCCAAGGAGGGTGGTCGCTTCGATCTGGTGATTGCGCTGGGCGTTCTGGCGGCGAGTGGCCAGCTACCGGCCGAGGCGCTGTTGCGTTACGAATTTGCCGGCGAGCTGGCGCTGAGCGGTGGGCTGAGACCGGTCGGCGGGGTGCTGCCGGCCGCACTGCGGGCCCGAGAGGCAGGGCGGGCACTGATGGTGCCGCAGGCCAATGCAGACGAGGCCGCGTTGGTCGACGGTCTGGAGCTCTATGCGGCGGATCACCTGACCGAGGTGTGCGACCACTTGGCCGGACGGCAGCGGCTGGTGCCCTATGTCGGTACACCGCACCGTGCCGAGGCTGAGGTGGCCGATCTGGCCGATGTGCGGGGTCAGCACCATGCCCGTCGGGCGCTGACCATTGCGGCGGCCGGTGAGCACAGCCTGCTGATGATCGGGCCGCCCGGTACCGGCAAGACGATGCTGGCCAGTCGGCTGCCCGGCATCCTGCCGCCGATGAGCGATGCCGAGGCGTTGGAGGCGGCTGCGATCCACTCGGTCAGTCGTGGCGGTTTCGATCCGGCCTGCTGGCGGCAACGGCCCTATCGGGCGCCGCACCACACGGCATCCGGGGTGGCATTGGTCGGCGGCGGCTCGATCCCGCGCCCGGGCGAGGTCTCGCTGGCCACCCACGGCGCCCTCTTTCTGGACGAGTTACCCGAGTTCGAGCGCAAGGTGCTGGAGGTGTTGCGCGAGCCGCTCGAGTCGGGTTCGATCACCATTTCTCGGGCCGCACGTCAGGCCGAATTTCCGGCCCGCTTCCAACTGGTCGCGGCGATGAATCCCTGTCCGTGTGGCTATCTGGGCCACCCGTCCGGGCGCTGCCACTGCACCGCCGAGCAGATCCAGCGCTACCGGGCGCGTATCTCCGGCCCCTTGCTGGACCGCATCGACCTGCAGGTCGAGGTGCCGCCGCTGCCGCGTGCCTTGCTGCTGCAGCAGGGGGGCGAAGGTGAGAGCAGTGCCGTGGTCCGTGAGCGGGTGGTGGCGGCGCGCGCGCGCCAGTTGAGGCGGGCCGGCTGTGCCAATGGGCGCCTGCAGGGGCGGCAGCTGGAGCAGCACTGTGCGCTGGACGGCGAGACGCGCGCCTTTTTCGAGCAGGCGACCGAACGGGTCGGCCTCTCGGCGCGCTCGACCCATCGGGTGCTCAAGGTGGCGCGCACCATTGCCGATCTCGATGAGGCCCCTGCGATCAGTACGACCCATCTGGCCGAAGCGATCCAGTTCCGCGCGCTGGATCGCTCGACCATCTGAAACCGCGCTATCCTATGCGCTTTGACTTGACCGACAGGAGTCGCCCGCAATGAGCACGTCCCACAAACATCCGAAAGGTTCGGACAGCGCCAAGAAGATCCTCGAACACGCCCACCGAGGCCTGGAGCTGATGGCCGAGTATCAGCCGGCTGCCATGGGGGCGAGCCACGCCTTCATGCGTGAGGCGATGAAGCCGGGTGCGCTGAGCCACAAACAGAAGGAGCTGCTGGCGCTGGGGATGGCCATTGTGCTGCGCTGCCACTACTGCATCGTCATGCATGTGCGTTCGTGCAAGGCGGCCGGTGTCACCCTGCAGGAGGTGATGGAGACCTGCTCGGTGGCGATCATGATGGGCGGCGGTCCGGCGTTGACCTACACCGCCGAGGTGGAACGCGCCGCCAACCTGGTCTACCTCGACGCGGAGGGCGAACTGATCGACTGAGCTCAAGTCGTCGTGTCGGCGGCCGCTATTTCTCCATGCCCCGATGGTTGGTCGGGTCAGTGGGCTGAGGGCCCGGGAGGAGTGCCATGCAGATTGCCGCCGCGAATATTCGGATGGAGAGCTATTACCACTTTCATCAGGAGCAGCTTCGGCAGGAGCGTTGGGCGGTGCGTGCGGCCCCGGAGGCGCTGGGCGTTCGCGACCAGCCGGCACGGCCTCTGGAAGAGGCAGCCAGCAGTGAAAACACGACCGCCGCGATGACACCGGCACCATTGCCGTTGCACCAAGCGCCGGAGTCGGTACCGGATGAGCCGATCCATGATCTGCGTATCGAACTGCTGCGCACACTGGTCGAGCGGTTGATCGGGCGACCGATCGAGCTCTTTCGGCCGGAGCAGTTGCGGGCGCAGGCCGAAGCCGAAATGGCCGTGCCGGCAGGTGAGGCGGCACCGACAGTCCCGCAGGGAGCCAGCCTGCAGCTGGTCTATCAGTTCAGTGAGCGCCGTATCGAGGTTGAGCAGAGCCATTTCAGTGCGCGGGGTACCGTGCACACTACCGATGGACAGGCGATCGACTTTACCGTTGATCTGACCATGAGC
>SKWO01000040.1 GCA_007128895.1 Gammaproteobacteria bacterium | reverse complement strand
GGCCGATCGGGAAGAGGCCGAGCTTGAGGCCGACGACGAAGGCGTAGAGGCCGACGATGACCAGCAGGAAGCCGCCCATCACCTTGTGGATGTGGGCGATGTGCTTGCGGATCACCAGGTACTGGAAGAAGAGGACCACGGCGATGATCGGCAGCACGTCGCGGAACATCACCAGCAGGTCGGTGAGCATTCCCAGCAGCACGCTGCCGGCGGTCTGGCTGACCACTTCGATATTGCCCGGGTCGGGCGCGGCCTCGGCCATCGTGGTGGCGACATCACCCGCCTCGCCGAAGCTGTAGACGAGGATGCCGTAGAGCTGCACCGAGATCATCGGCACCATCACTGCCAGCGCCACCAGGCCGAAGCCATGGGCGAGCGCGTTGCGCCCGCGGATCGAGGTCGCCAACCCGATACCGAGGGCGGCGATCAGCGGTACGGTGACGATATTGGTGGTGACGCCACCGGAGTCGTAGGCCAGGCCGACGATCTCCTCCGGGGCAAAGAAGGTCACGGCCACCACCAGTACGTAGCCGATGATCATGTACCAGTGCAGCGAGTGGCCGAGGATGATGCGCACCACGCCGAGGGCGACTACCGCGCCGACCGAGAGGGCGACCAGCAGGCGCAGGGTCAGCGCGTTGACCCGCCCCTCGCTGATCAGCTCGGCCTGTGCCGCGACGGCGATCAGTGCCGGTTCGGCAACCACGGCGGCAAAGCCGAGAGAGAAGCCGAAGACCATCAATAGCGAGAGCGAGCCCTTCTTGGCAAACTCGTTGGAGAGGTTCTTGCCGATCGGGAAGATGCCGAGCTCCAGCCCCTGCAGGAAGAGGGCGACACCCAGCACCACCACCAGCAGGCCGAAGGCCATCGGCAGCAGGTCGTTCGGCAGCTGGCGCATGATCACCAGCTGGAAGAAGGCGACCACGGCGATGATCGGCAGCAGGTTGCGGAAGGCGTGCTGCAGGATGTGCAGGAATTCGCGGAGCTGGTCCAAGGGGCGTCCCTTCCGTGGTGCGGGTCAGCGGTGCGGCTGCGTGCGTTGGGCGGTGATGTGGTCGCGGATCTGCTGCGGGTCGATGCCGTCGGCGTGATCGAGCGCGATGCAGAAGGCGAGCCCCTGGAAGGGCTGGAGCAGGTCGAGTTCACGGTTCAACCGCTGCGCGATCGTCTCCGCCGTCTCCGCGTCGAGGGTCCACAGCAGTACCTTCTCCAGACCACGGTAGGTCAGGCCGAAGAAGGTGATGTGCTCGGGAAAGCTGATGCCGCGTCCGGGCAGGACGGTGACGCCCTGGGCACCCTCCTCACGGGCGATGGCCACGGCGGCCTCCTCATGTTCGTCGGCAACGACAGCAACGAGCAGTACGGTGCTCATGGGTGGGCTCCCGGTATCAGGCGGTTCGCTGCCATAGCATACAGCAGCATGCAGAGAACCGGAACCAGCGAGGCCAGTGCGATCAGGCCGAAGCCGTCGAGCAGCGCGTCGCCGCCGAAGGCGATGGCCAGGCCGACACCGAGGGTGGTGATCACCGGTACCGTGACATCGGAGGTGGCGATGCCGCCGAGGTCAGCGCAGAAGGCAACCAGATCACGCGGGGCGAGCAGCAGCAGCGGCAACAGCAGTGCGACCACCCCGCCCAGCAGCCACTCAAGGGGAAAGCCGAGCAGCAGGCGGGCCACGCCCAGGGTCAGGCCGAGGCCGACGCCAAAGGCGACCACGCCGCGCACCACGCGCGAATGGAGGCGGGCCGGGTCGAGGACGGCGGCGCGCTCGGCGGTGGCGATCAGCGCCGGTTCGACCAGGGTGGCGGCAAAGCCGAGCAGGAAGACGAAGAGCAGAACCCAGAGCGTGCGCTCGATTCCCCCCAGCTCACGCGCCATGTGCTCGCCGATCGGGAAGAGGCCGACAAAGAGCCCTTCGGTGAAGAGAAAGAGGCCGATGACCAGCAGCAGAAAGCCGCCGGCGATCCGCTGCGGGTGGGGCAGGCGTCGCCGTAGGATCAGGTACTGGAAGACGAGGATCACGCCGAGGATCGGCAGCAGGGCGGCGAGGATGCCGATCAGGTCACTGAACAGGCCGGCCAACACGCCGCGACTGGCCTCCTGGAGCGGCTCCTGGTAGACCTGTGTTACGGCAGCCAGGGTTTCGGGGTCGCCGGAGAAGACCATGACGCCATAGAGCTGCACCGCGATGCGCGGTGCCAGCACCACCAGCGCAGCAAGACCGAAGCCGTCGGCCAGTGCGCCGCGCCCCTTCAGCGAGCCGGTCAGCCCGATACCGAGCGCCACCAGTAGCGGTACGGTGACCAGGTTGGCGCTGACCGCGCCGATATCGAAGGCCAGTCCGGTGATCTCGGGTGGGGTCAGCCAGGTGATCACCAGCAGCAGCCCGTAGCCGCTGAGCAGGTAATAGTGGATCGGCTGCCGGCGTATCGCGCGCCACAGGCCGACCACCACCGCCAGCCCGACCGAGAAGGCGACCAGCAGACGCAGTGTGGTGGCGTGGATCGTGCCGTCGCTGACCGCGGCGGTCTTGGCCGCGACGGCGATCAGCGCCGGTTCGGCGATCACGGCGGCAAAGCCGATGGAAAAGCCGAAGAGCAGCAGCAGCGGCAGCGAGCCGCGCTGGGCGAACTCGTTGGCCAGGCTGCGCCCGAGCGGGAAGATTGCCCCCTCCAGTCCGCGCAGGAAGAAGGCGATGCCGGCGGCGGCCAGCAGCAGACCGAAGAGGACCGGCAGCCAGCCATCGGGCCAGGAGCGCACCAGTGTGACCTGGAACAGCGCCACCACGGCGATGATCGGCAGCAGGTTGCGTAGCGACTGACGCAGTGTGGCCAGGTAGGCGTGGAGCTGTTCCATGGGTGGCAAGCATAGCCCAATGGCTGATCAGTTGGCGAGCCGGGCCCAGCAGGCAGCCCGGTTAGGGTAGAATGACCGCTTTCATGCAAAAAGATTCAAGGAGACCCTCATGGCAACCGTGGAACTGACCCAGGCCAACTTCGACGAGACCCTGAAAGGCAAGGATTTCATTATCCTCGACTTCTGGGCGCCGTGGTGCGGGCCGTGCAAGAACTTCGGGCCGATCTACGAGGAGGTCTCCGAGGCGCATCCCGATATTCTCTTCGGCAAGATCAACACCGAGCAGGAGCAGGGGCTTGCCTCTGCCTTCAATATCCGCTCGATCCCGACCCTGATGGTGATTCGCGAGCAGGTGGTCATTTACTCCGAGGCGGGTGCCCTGCCCAAGTCGGGCTTCGAGGATCTGGTCAACCAGGCCAAGGCGGTCGATATGGCCGAGGTACACAAGCAGGTCGCCGAGCAGCAGGGCGGTCAGGCGCAGTAAGGGCTGTCGATGGCCGCGCTGCCGAGCGAGGCGGGACCGGTTCGCCTGCTGATTGCCCTCAGCAGCGCGGCACTGCCGGAGTGGCTGGAGACCCAGCCGAGCGCCTTGCGTGATTGGGTCGCCGCCAGCGGCTTCAGTGCCAAGCCGCACACCTTCTGTCTGCTGCCCGAGGCCGGTGGCGGTCCGCGTCGGCTGCTCTACGGCGTGCCGCCCGAGGGTGGCCTGTGGGCGTTGGCCGACGCGCCACGCCTGTTGCCGGAGGGGCGTTACCGGGTCGAGCCGTGGGGCGTTGAGTTGGCGCCGGAGACGGTGGCCCTTGGCTGGGCGCTCGGCAGCTACCGCTTCGACGCATACAAGGCGGCCGAGCGCCTGCCGGCACAGCTGACGGAGGACGGTGCAGGCCGCCTCACCTCGGTCGAGACGCTGGCCGAGGCGATCGGGCTGACCCGCGATCTGATCAACACCCCGGCCAATGCGATGATGCCGCACGATCTGGCGGCGGCTGCCGAACGGATGGTCGAGCGCTTTGGTGGCCGCGTGCGCCAGGTGGTCGGTGATGCACTGCTGGCCGACTATCCGTGTCTGCATGCGGTCGGGCGGGCCAGTGTCCAGCCGCCGCGGCTGATCGACCTCTGCTGGGGTGACGAGACGGCGCCGCGGGTGACGCTGGTCGGCAAGGGGGTCTGCTTCGATAGCGGTGGGCTCGACATCAAGCCGTCCAAGGGGATGCGTCAGATGAAGAAGGACATGGGCGGTGCCGCCCATGTGCTGGGGCTGGCGCACCTGATCATGGCTGAACGGCTGCCGGTGCGCCTGCGCGTGTTGATCGGCGCGGCCGAGAACGCCATCGCCGGCAACGCCTTCCGCCCCGGTGACGTGCTGCGTGCGCGCAATGGTCTGACCATCGAGGTCGACAACACCGACGCCGAGGGGCGCCTGGCGATCTGCGATGCCCTGAGCGAGGCCAGCGCCGAGCGGCCCGAACTGCTGATCGACTTTGCCACCCTGACCGGAGCGGCCCGGGTCGCGGTGGGCACCGAGATCGCCGCCTACTTCAGCAACGACGACGCCTTGGCCCGGGAGCTTGAGATGCACGCCGCGCACAGCGACGATCCGGTCTGGCGCCTGCCGCTGCACGCGGCCTATCGTCACGAACTGGAGAGCCCGATCGCCGATCTGCTCAACTGCGGCACCAGCGGCTACGCCGGCGCCACCACCGCAGCGCTCTTTCTACAATCATTCATTGATCAGAGCGTGCCGTGGCTCCATTTCGATGTCATGGCCTGGAACCTGCGTCAGCGCCCCGGTCGTCCGGTCGGTGGCGAGGCGATGGGGCTGCGCGCTGTCTGGGCACTGCTGCAGGCGCGCTTTGTCAGTAGCCAGACGGAGTGCTAATTCAGCAGGAGATCGGCGCCGATGAGTGGGATCAGGCGCAGCAGAACCGCCTCCATGACCCCGGGGGCGGCCTGTGCTACACGCTTGACCTTGCGTTCACGCCAGTCCAACGTGTGGACGAGGTTGGACGCGACCACCGACGGGGCGTCGAGGCCGTCGATCGGGACTTCAGTGGCTGCGCCACGGATGCTGGTGCTGATGGGGCAGCAGATCAGCAGCCCCGACCGTTCATTGTAGGCCCTGCTCGACAGTACCAGAGCGGGACGGTACTTGCCGATCTCCCTGCCCTTGGTCGGTTCGAAGTCGAGAAAGACGATGTCGTTGCGCTCTGGGAGGTAACGACCGGCCATTCTATCGCTCCGTCTCGTCATCGAGCAGGGTGGGGAGTTCATCGGCGTGCGCGGTGTGCGGCGTCATACCGGCGATGAGCTCGGCCTCGCTAAAGGGCAAGCGCAGGCGCTTGGCCTCCTCCTTGCGCGTGATCACCATCCCGCTCTCCGTGATCTCGATCGAGACTTTATCGCCCCGGCCAATATGGGCCATGTCGCTCATCGCACGCGTGATGCGCAGCCCCAGGCTGTTGCCCCAAGGTTGAACCGTACCTTCGAAGCGCGCCTTTGTCGATGTGGTCATCTCGACCTCGCATGGTAGTAACAATGTAGTTACGATTGAGTATATTCGCTCTTGTGTCGGTGTCAATCTGAAGGGGTGTGCGCTGCTGCCAGAGGCGCACGGCTGCATCGTTGGTGCCACTCTCGCTGGTGGCACTGGGTGGTCGTGAAAAATGGCGCGTGATCTGGTATTGTTAAGCGTTTTTTCGCGAGTCAAGCAGAGGGCCTCATGTTCAGCAAACAGATGACGATTTCCGGTTACGACGATGAACTGTGGCAGGCGATGGAGGCCGAGGTGCGCCGTCAGGAGGAGCACATCGAGCTGATCGCGTCGGAAAATTACACCAGCCCGCGGGTGATGCAGGCGCAAGGGTCGGTGTTGACCAACAAGTACGCCGAGGGCTACCCCGGCAAGCGCTACTACGGCGGCTGCGAGTACGTCGATGTGGCCGAGCAGCTGGCCATCGACCGGGTCAAGCAGCTCTTCGGTGCCGACTATGCCAACGTCCAGCCGCACTCCGGCTCGCAGGCCAATGCCGCTGTCTACATGGCGCTGCTGGAGCCGGGCGACACCGTGCTCGGCATGAGCCTGGCCCACGGCGGCCACCTGACCCACGGCGCCAAGGTCAACTTCTCCGGCAAGATCTACCACGCGGTGCAGTACGGCATCACCGACGAGGGCTACATCGACTACGACGAGGTCGAGCGCCTCGCGGTCGAACACCAGCCGAAGATGATCGTCGCCGGCTTTTCCGCCTACTCCCGCGTGGTCGATTGGCAGCGCTTCCGCGCCATCGCCGACCAGGTCGGGGCGTACCTCTTCGTCGACATGGCCCACGTCGCCGGGCTGGTCGCCGCCGGGGTCTACCCGAACCCGGTCGGTATCGCCGACGTCACCACCTCGACCACTCACAAGACCCTGCGTGGCCCGCGTGGCGGCATCATCCTCGCCAAGTCCAATCCGGAGCTGGAGAAGAAGTTCAATTCGCTGGTCTTCCCCGGCACCCAGGGCGGGCCGCTGATGCATGTCATCGCCGCCAAGGCGGTCGCCTTCAAGGAGGCGCTGGAGCCGGCGTTCAAGGGCTACCAGCAGCAGGTGGTCGACAACGCCCGTGCCATGGCGCAGACGATGATCGAGCGCGGCTACAAGATCGTCTCCGGTGGTACCGACAACCACCTCTTTCTGGTCGATCTGATCGACAAGGGGCTGACCGGCAAGGCGGCCGATGCGGCGCTCGGCGCGGCCAACATCACGGTGAACAAGAACGCGGTGCCCAACGACCCGCAGTCGCCCTTCGTCACCAGCGGCATCCGCATCGGTACCCCGGCGATCACCACCCGCGGTTTCGGGCTGGATGAGTCGAAGCAGTTGGCCGGCTGGATCTGCGACGTGCTGGATGATCACGAAAACAGTGCGGTGATTGAGCGGGTGCGCGGTGAGGTGGTGGCGTTGTGCCAGCGCTTCCCGGTCTACGCCTGATCGCGGCGGAGTGACGCGATGCGCTGCCCGGTCTGCGGTGCCGACGATACCCGTGTCACCGATTCGCGGCTGGCCAGCGAGGGGCTGGTGGTGCGTCGACGGCGCGAGTGCCAAAGCTGCGGCGCCCGTTTCACCACCTATGAGACCGCCGAGCTGGTGATGCCGCGGGTGGTCAAGTCAGACGGCTCGCGCGAACCGTTCGACGAGGTCAAGCTGCGCGCTGGCATGCTGCGCGCGCTGGAGAAGCGCCCGGTCGCCACCGAGTCGGTCGAGGCGGCGCTGGAGCGGATCAAGCGCCAGTTGCAGGCCGGCGGCGAGCGCGAGGTGCCGTCGCGGCTGATCGGCGAGCTGACCATGGCCGAGCTGCGTGAGCTGGATCAGGTCGCCTACGTGCGTTTTGCCTCGGTCTACCGCAGCTTCCAGGATGTCAACGCCTTCCGTGAGGAGATCGAACGGCTGCAGCAGGAGCGCCCGTGAGCGAGGTGGCGCGCTTCTCGGCCGCTGACCATCGCCACATGGCGCGGGCCATCGCGCTGGCGTGGCGCGGCCTCTACACCACCGAGCCCAACCCGCGCGTCGGCTGCGTGCTGGTGCAGGGGGACGAGGTGGTCGGTGAGGGGTGGCACCGGTACGCTGGTGGCCCGCATGCCGAGGTCGAGGCGTTGCGCCAGGCCGGTGCGCGGGCGCGCGGCGCCCACGCCTATGTGACGCTGGAGCCGTGCAACCACCATGGGCGTACCGGCCCGTGCAGCGAGGCGCTGCTGGAGGCCGGTGTGGCCGCGGTCACGGTGGCGGGGCGCGACTCCCACCCGCAGGCGGCGGGTGGGCTGGAGCGGCTGCGCGAGGCCGGTGTGGCGGTGCGTAGCGGCCTGATGGAGGCCGAGGCCGAGGCGCTCAACCCCGGTTTTTTCCAGCGGTTGCGCCATGCCCGCCCCTATGTGCGGATCAAGCTGGCGGCGAGTCTGGACGGGCGAACCGCGATGGCCAGCGGCGAGAGCCGCTGGGTGACCGGCGCCGCAGCGCGGGAGGATGTCCACCGCCTACGCGCGCGCAGCTCGGCGATCGTCACTGGCGTCGGTACCGTGTTGGCCGACGATCCGGCCTTGACGGTGCGGCTGGCCGACGATCCGACGGCCGGGCGTCAGCCGCTGCGGGTGGTCTGTGATTCGCGGCTGCGCACACCGGTGACGGCGCGGCTGCTGCGCGAGCCTGGGCAGAGCCTGCTGGTGGCGGCCGCCTGTGGCAGCGAAGCGGTCTCCGGGGTGGCGTTGCGCGAGGCCGGTGCCGAGGTGCTCTTTCTGCCGGGGCGGGGTGGGCGCATCGCCCCCGACCACCTGCTGGCCGAGCTGGCCGGGCGCGGCTGCAACGAGGTGCTGGTCGAGGCCGGGCCGACCCTGGCCGGCAGCTTCGTCGCTGCCGGGCTGGTCGACGAGCTGGTGCTCTATCTGGCGCCGCACCTGATGGGCAGCGCCGCGCGCGGCCTCTTCGAGCTGCCGGGGCTGGCGCAGATGGCGCAGCGGATCGCGCTGGAGCTGGACGACCTGCGTCAGGTCGGCGACGATCTGCGCATCACGGCGCGTTTGAAAGGAGAGGGGTAAGGCGATGTTTACCGGGATCATCGAGGCGGTCGGCACGGTG
The DNA here is from genome assembly GCA_007128895.1 of Gammaproteobacteria bacterium. Taxonomy (GTDB): domain Bacteria; phylum Pseudomonadota; class Gammaproteobacteria; order SKWO01; family SKWO01; genus SKWO01. Next base: position 8,442 of record SKWO01000040.1, on the reverse strand, counting down.
GTGGCGCAGGAGCGGCGCGGCAGCGACACGCGGCTGCGCATCGCTACCGGCGGGCTCGATCTGGCCGATGTGCGCCTCGGCGACAGCATCGCCGTCAACGGCGTCTGCCTGACCGCCGTCGAACTGCCGGGCGACGGCTTTGCCGCCGACGTCTCCGGTGAGTCGTTGGGGCTGACCACGCTGGGCGGATTGCAGAGCGGCGATGCGGTCAACCTGGAAAAGGCGCTGACCCCGACCACGCGGCTCGGTGGCCACCTGGTCAGCGGCCATGTCGATGGGATCGGCGAGGTGGTGGAGCGGCGTGAGGACGGCCGTTCGGTTCGCTTCACGCTGCAGGCGCCGGCGGCGCTGGCACGCTACATCGCGGTCAAGGGCTCGATCTGCGTCGATGGCATCAGCTTGACGGTGAACGCCGTCGACGGGGCCCGTTTTGAACTGAACATCGTGCCGCACACGCTGGAGCAGACCACCATGGCGGCCTTTCGCGCCGGGCGGCGCGTCAATCTGGAGGTCGATCTGATCGCCCGCTACCTGGAGCGGCTACTGCTTGGCGAGACGGCAGCCCGCACCGGCGAGCGCATCAGCGCGGCCTTTCTTGCCGAGCACGGCTTCTTGAATCGAGGGTAGTCGGCCGTATGCCACTGAATACCATAGAAGAGTTGGTTGAAGAGATGCGCCAGGGGCGCATGGTCATCCTGATGGATGACGAGGACCGCGAAAACGAGGGCGACTTGATCATGGCGGCGGAGAAGGTCCGCCCTGAAGACATCAATTTCATGGCTCGCTACGGTCGCGGCCTGATCTGCCTGACCCTGACCCGCGAACGTTGCGAGCGCCTGCGCCTGCCGCTGATGGTCAGCAGCAACGACGCCAAGTTCACCACCAACTTTACTGTCTCGATCGAGGCGGCCGAAGGAGTGACCACCGGCATTTCTGCCGCCGACCGTGCCGTCACGGTGCAGGCGGCGGTGGCCGCTGACGCGCAGGCCGAGGATGTCGTGCAGCCGGGCCACATCTTTCCGCTGATGGCCCAGCCCGGCGGGGTGTTGACCCGTGCCGGCCATACCGAGGCCGGCTGCGACCTGGCCCGCCTGGCTGGCTGCGAGCCGGCCTCGGTAATCGTCGAGATCCTTAACGAGGACGGTACCATGGCGCGGCGGCCTGATCTGGAGCGCTTTGCCGCCGAGCACGGCATCAAGATCGGTACCATCGCCGACCTGATCCACTATCGCCTGCAGCACGAGAAGAGCGTTGAACGGGTGGCCGAGTCGAATCTGGCCACTGCGCATGGTGATTTTCGCCTCTGCGCCTACCGCGACCTGGCCGAGGACCACCTCCATCTGGCGCTGATCCACGGCGATCCCGCCGCACTCGGCGCCACGGCGCCGCTGGTGCGGGTGCATGTCGAGAACAGCCTGTGCGACCTGCCTGGCGTGGCCAGCGAGGCGTGCGGCTGGCCGCTGGCCGACGCCATGCGGCGCATCGCCGCCGAGCCCTCCGGGGTGGTGATCGTCCTGCGCGGGCAGCGCGACGACAGCGATCTGGTACGGCAGATCCACGATTGGCAGCTGCGTGATCGCGGCATCAGCCAGCCGCAGCCGGCCGGCGAGGGCGACCTGCGCACCTACGGCATCGGCGCCCAGATTCTGGCCGACCTCGGCATCCACCGCATGCGTGTGCTCGGTACCCCGCGGCGCATGCACGGCCTCTCCGGCTTCGATCTGGAGGTGGTCGAATACATCCACGACGGCCACCCGTGCTACAATCCGGCCGATTCACAAGAGGGTGTGACACCATGAGCATCAAGACCATTGAGGGCGAACTGACGGTACGCAACCTGCGTTTCGGTATCGCTGTGGCCCGCTTCAACAGCTTTGTCGTCGAGAGCCTGCTCTCCGGCGCCGTCGACGCCATCAAGCGCCACGGCGGCGAGGAGAAGGCGATCGAGGTGGTGCGGGTGCCCGGCGCCTGGGAGTTGCCGCTGGTGGCACGGCGCATGGCGCGCAGTGGCCGCTTCGATGCGGTGATCGCGCTGGGCGCGGTGATCCGTGGCGGTACACCTCACTTCGACTACGTCGCCGGTGAGTGCACCAAGGGGCTGGCCCAAGCCTCGTTCGAGTGCGACCTGCCGATCGCCTTTGGCGTACTGACCGTCGATACCATCGAGCAGGCGATCGAGCGCTCCGGCACCAAGGCCGGTAACAAGGGCGCTGAAGCGGCGCTCTCGGCGATCGAGATGGCCAACCTGCTACGCCAGATCAAGGCGTAACCGACCCCCATGTCGCACAAACGGGAGCGGGCGCGCCGCCTGGCGGTGCAGGCCCTCTATCAATGGTCCTTCACCGGTCAAACGGTCGAGGAGATCGAGGCGCAGTTCGTCGAGCGGGAGGCCCCCAAGCGGGCCGAACTCGACTACTTTCGCCATCTGCTGCAGGGGACGGTGCGTGAACACGCGACGCTCGACGCCCTCTACGACCCGCTGCTCGACCGGCCGGCATCGCAGCTCGACCCGGTCGAGCGCGCGATCCTGCGCCTGGCCGCCTTCGAGCTGCGCGACTGCATCGAGACACCGTATCGGGTGGTGATCGATCAGGCGGTCGAGATGGCCCACCAGTTCGGTGCCGAACAGAGTCACCGCTTCATCAACGGCGTGGTCGACCGCCTTGCCGGCAGCCTGCGTCAGGCGGAGGTGGCTGCCGCCCGGCGATGAGCGAGTTCGCGCTGATCCGCCAGCACTTTGCCCGACTTGGTAGCGGGCGCGGCGACGTGCTGCTCGGGGTCGGTGACGACTGCGCCCTGCTCGCGCCGCCGGCAGGTCAGGCCCTGGCCGTCTCCACCGACACCCTGATCGAGGGGGTCCACTTTCCGCCGGCAACTTCTCCCGAGGCGGTGGGTTACAAGGCGCTGGCAGTCAACCTCTCCGACCTGGCGGCGATGGCCGCTGAGCCGGCCTGGTTCACCCTGGCGCTGACGCTGCCCGACGCCGACGCTGGCTGGCTGCAGCGCTTTACCGGCGGCCTGAGCGCAGCCGCAGCGCCGTGGGGGGTGCAGCTGGTCGGTGGTGATACCACCCGTGGCAGCCTGACCATCGGTATCACCGTCTTTGGCTTTGTCCCCGCCGAGCAGGCGTTGCGGCGTGGCGGCGCGCAGCCTGGCGATCGCCTCTTCGTCACCGGTACGCTGGGCGACGCCGCCGCCGGGCTGGCCCTGTGGCAGGGGCGGCTGCACGGCGACGGCGAGGCGGCCGAGACGCTGCGGGAACGGCTACAACGGCCAACGCCGCGGCTGGTCGAGGCGCGTGCGCTGCGCGGCCTGGCCTCGGCGGCGATCGACCTCTCCGATGGGCTGTGCGGCGACCTTGGCCACCTGCTCGCCGCGTCGCAGGTCGGTGCGCGGATCGATCAGGCCGCCCTGCCGCTCTCACCGGCACTGCGCAGCCTGGCCGGGCCGCAGGCGGTCGAGTGGGCGCTGCGCGGCGGGGATGACTATGAGCTGCTCTTTACCGTGCCGCCGGCCCGTGTCGCTGCACTCAAGGCACGGGCCGGCGCGTGGCCGTCTGCGCTGAGCGAGATCGGTGAGATCACGGCGCGAAGCGGTCTTGCGGTGGTCGACGAGCAGGGCGTTGCACGCCCGTTGCAGACCGGCTACGACCACTTTGCCACCGACAGTGGAGGAGAACGATGAACCTGACCCGACGCGTGCTCAGCGACCCGCGCCACTTTCTCGCCTTTGGTTTCGGCAGTGGACTGGCACCGAAGGCACCGGGCACCTTCGGCACCGTAGCGGCGATTCCGCTCTGGTGGCTGATGGCGCCGCTACCGGGCTGGCTCTACGTGGCGATTACCGCAGCGCTCTTTCTCTTCGGCGTCTGGCTGTGCGATGTCGTCTCACGCGATCTGGGGGTGCATGACCACCCCGGCATCGTCTGGGACGAGATCGTTGGTCTGCTGGTGACGATGGCCTTCCTGCCGCACTCGTGGTGGTGGCTGCTGGCCGGCTTTCTGCTCTTTCGCCTGTTCGATATCGTCAAGCCGTGGCCGATTCGTGCCATCGACCGCAAGGTCGGTGGTGGATTTGGTATCATGGTCGACGACCTGGTGGCCGGCCTCTTTGCGCTGGCGCTCCTCCAGTTGGCTTACCACTTGCTCTAGGGAACAGCGTGGCAGATCGCAGATTGCAGGTCTTTGTCTCGGTGGCACGGCTGCTCAGCTTCACCAAGGCGGCCGAGGCGTTGCACATGACCCAGCCGGCGGTCACCTTCCAGATCCGTCAGCTTGAAGACCACTTCAACACCCGGCTCTTCGACCGGGCGCACAACCGCATCAGCCTGACCGAAGCGGGCCAGCGCGTGCTCGGCTTTGCCGAGCAGATCTTCGCCCTCTACGCGGAGATGGACAGCTCGGTGCAGAGCATCACCGGTGAGGTCAGTGGCGAACTGGAACTGGGTGCCAGCACCACGATCGCCGAGTACATGCTTCCCTCCCTGCTGGGGCTGTTCAAGACGCGCTACCCCGATGTCACTATTCGCCTGAAGGTGGGCAACACCGATACCATCGTGCAGATGGTGGAGAACAACCTGATCGACCTGGGTGTGGTCGAGGCACGGGTGGAGAACCGCAACCTGGTGGTCGAGCCGTGCCATCGTGACCGCATGGTACTGATCGTGCCGCCCGGCCACGAACTGGCAGGCGAAGGTCCGGTCTCACTGCGTCGGGTGATGCAGTACCCCTATATTTGCCGGGAACAGGGCTCCGGTACCCGTGAGGTGCTGTTACAGCAGATCGAGGCGGCCGGGCTCGACTCGGCCGATCTCGACATCGTGCTGGAGCTGGGCAGCCCCGAGTCGATCAAGGGGGCGGTTGAGGCCGGCATGGGGATCTCGATCCTGTCGCGCACGATCATCGACAAGGAGGTCAAGCTGGGAACGCTGGTGCCGGTGGAGATCGATCCGCCGATCGAGCGCCCCTTCCTCTTTGTCCATCAGAAGCAGAAGTTCCGTCTGCGGGCGGTCGATGAGTTGCTGACCTTTGTGCGCGAGTACTGTTGCCAGCAGGAGCAGGGTACCGCCACGGGAGCAACTGATGGCCGATGAGGCACAGGAGCTGGCGCGGCTCTACCAGGCGATCGACGACGCCGGGCGCGACACGTTGCTCGCCTTCGCCCGTTTTCTTGCCGGGCGCCAGCCGCGTGTCGTTGAGGTGGCCGAACCACAGTGGATACCGCCAGTCGAGGGTGAGTCGGTGGTGGCCGCGCTGAAGCGGCTGAAGGCGAGCTACCCGATGCTCGACGCCAGTCGGCTGCTGCACCAGAGTTCGGCACTGCTCTCCGAGCACCTGATGCAGGGGCGCGAGCGGCTTGAGGTGATCGAGGAGCTGGAGCTGCTTTTTCAGCGCCACTATCGGGCGCTGCGTGAACCGGACGAGGGAGGAAGCGAGCCATGATGGCACTGCTGAAACAGTGGTACCGACGCTACTTCAGTGACCCGCAGGGGGTGATTCTGGCCTTCCTGCTGTTGGCCGGCACGCTGGTGATCCTCTTCATGGGCAGCATGCTGGCACCGCTGCTGGCGGCGCTGGTCATCGCCTACCTGCTGGAGGGGCCCATCGCCTGGATGGAGCGCCACGGCATCCGCCGCATCATCGGTGTCATCTTTGTCTTCATGGCCTTCCTGCTGCTGATGTTCGTCGGCTCGTTCGCCGTCTTCCCGGTCCTCTGGGCGCAGATCACCGAGCTGTTCAAGGAGATGCCGACCTTCATCGCCCAGGCGCAGCAGGTCCTGCTCAACCTGCCGGAGCGCTACCCCTTCATCACCGAGGAGCAGGTGCGCGACGTGGTCAACGCGATCCGCACCCACGTCGGCAACCTCGGCCAGCGGGTGCTGGCGCTCTCGCTCGCTTCGGTGGCCAACATCGTTACCATCCTGGTCTATCTGGTGCTGGTGCCCTTCCTGATCTTCTTCTTCCTCAAGGACAAGCGCCTGATCCTGGACTGGATCGGCACCTATCTGCCGCGCGACCGGGCGCTGGCCCAGTCGCTGTGGCGCGATCTGGATCGCCAGATGGGCAATTACGTGCGCGGCAAGTTCTGGGAGATCCTGATCGTCGGTGGTGTCACCTACGTCGTCTTCAGCCTGTTCGGGGTCAACTACGCCCTGTTGCTGGCTACCCTGACCGGCCTGTCGGTGCTGGTTCCGTACGTGGGTGCTGCCGCCGTGACCATCCCGGTGGCGGTGGTCGGTTACTTCCAGTGGGGGGCCAGCAGCGAATTCGCCTGGCTGATGATCGCCTACGCCATCATCCAGGCGCTCGACGGCAACGTGCTGGCGCCGCTGCTCTTTGCCAAGGTGGTCAATCTGCACCCGGTCGCCATCATCGCCGCGATTCTGGTCTTCGGCGGACTGTGGGGCTTCTGGGGCATCTTCTTTGCCATCCCGCTGGCGACGCTGGTCAGCGCGGTGCTGACTTCGTGGCCGCGCACCCCGGATGCGGAGGAGGCCGAACCGCCCGATCCGGAGCGGGCGAGCGACTGATCAGCAGTCGCCGGTGCGGCGCCCTTCCAGGGTGATCTGCATCTGCATCGGCCCCATCGGGGTCTCGATCTCGGACTCCATGGTGCCATCGAGGCGGTCGCCGTGGAAGCGCATCGCCGAACGCATCCGAAACTCGGTACCGTCCTCGGCGCGGCAGACCATCGTGTAGTGCATGCTGTCGCGCCCGATCTCCATCTCGTTCACCGTGCACTCTTCGACGTCATCGAGGAAGGCGTCGCCGCGTTTGATGTCCTCCAGCGTCACGCACTCGGTACTGGTGTGGGTCTGCTCGGGAAAGGGGAAGGGGGCATTGAGCATGCGCGTGGTGGTGGTGTAGCTCCACTCGCCGGGCTGAATGTTCGGGTCATCTGCGCTGACGGCCAGGGGCAGGGTCAGCAGCAGAAGGGCGGCAAGGAGGTGGCGTGGTTGCAGGTGCATGGTCTGTTCCTTGTGGTTTACAGGACATCCGAGGCGTAGTCGGCGAGGCGTGAGCGCTCTCCGCGACGCAAAGTGACGTGGCCGCTGTGGTCCCAGCCCTTGAAGCGGTCGACCACGTAGGTCAGGCCGGAGCTGGTCTCGGTCAGATACGGGGTGTCGATCTGGGCAATGTTGCCGAGGCAGACGATCTTGGTGCCGGGGCCGGCACGGGTGATCAGGGTCTTCATCTGCTTGGAGGTGAGGTTCTGTGCCTCGTCGATGATGACGAAGCGGTTGAGGAAGGTGCGTCCACGCATGAAGTTGAGCGAACGGACCTTGACCCGGTTGGCCAGCAGATCATTGGTGGCCTGACGGCCCCACTCGCCGGTCTCCTCGCTCGAGGTCAGCACCTCGAGATTGTCCATCAGCGCCCCCATCCACGGCGTCATCTTCTCCTCTTCGGTGCCGGGCAGGAAGCCGATGTCCTCGCCGACCGGGATGGTGACACGGGTCATGATCACCTCGCGGTAGCGGTTCTCGTCCAGTGTCTGGGCGAGGCCGGCGGCCAGGGTCAGCAGGGTCTTTCCGGTGCCGGCGGCACCCAGCAGGGTAACGAAGTCGATCTCCGGATCCATCAGCAGGTTGAGGGCGAAGTTCTGCTCCCGGTTGCGTGCGGTGATGCCCCAGACGTTGCGGTTGCCGGTGTAGTCGCGGATCGTCTCGATGATCGCCTGGTCACCGTCGCGGCGGCGTACGATCGCCTGCAGGCCGTCGGTTTCATCCTGGTAGAGGAACTGCCCCGGTATCCACTCATTGGCCTGGGGGCCGCTGACCTTGTAGTAGCTGTGCCCCTCCTCCTGCCACGACTCCAGATTCTTCTCGTGCTGCTCCCAGAAGTCGGCGGGCAGCACGCTGTAGCCGCGGTAGAGCAGATCGACATCATCCAGCACCTGGTCGTTGAAGTAGTCCTCGACGTTGACCCCGAGGACGGCGGCCTTGATGCGCAGGTTGATGTCCTTGGAGACCAGGGTGACATTGCCGTGCTCGGCCTGCAGGTAGAGGACCGTGCTGAGGATGTCGTTGTCCGGGCGGTTGCCGGGCAGGTCGGGCAGATCGGCGCTCTTCATCGGCCGGGTCTGGAAGTAGAGGCGGCCACTGGGTGCATGGCTGGAGAGGTTGCCGTTAGCCACGCCGAGCAGTTCGTTGCGGGTCGAGAGCGGCAGGCCGCTGTCGATCTCGTCCTTACCGGCATCCGACATCAGTTCGTCGAGGAAGCGACTGGCCTGACGGGCGTTGCGCGCGACCTCGGAGTGGCCCTTCTTGTTGTTGTCCAGCTCTTCCAGGACCACCATCGGCAGAAAGACGTCGTGTTCGTGGAAGCGGAAGAGGGCGGTCGGATCGTGCATCAACACGTTGGTGTCGAGGACAAAGAGGGTCTTCTCCTTGCCGGAGCGGTGGCGTTTGCGTGCGTTCATGCGGCTCTCTTGGCGGGTTAG
>SKWO01000050.1 GCA_007128895.1 Gammaproteobacteria bacterium | reverse complement strand
CGCACGCAGGCGCTGGCGACCTCGCGCAGGTTGTGCGGCGGGATGTCGGTCGCCATGCCCACGGCGATGCCGGTGGTGCCGTTGAGCAGAATGTTGGGCAGGCGCGCCGGCAGCAGCTTCGGCTCCTCCAGGGTGCCGTCGAAGTTGGCCACCCAGTCGACCGTCCCCTGCCCCAACTCGGCCAGCAGCACCTGGGCATACGGTGTCAGGCGCGACTCGGTGTAGCGCATCGCAGCGAACGACTTCGGGTCGTCCGGCGAGCCCCAGTTGCCCTGGCCGTCGATGAAGGGATAACGGTAGGAGAAGGGCTGCGCCATCAGCACCATCGCCTCGTAGCAGGCACTGTCCCCATGCGGGTGGAACTTGCCGAGCACATCACCGACAGTGCGCGCCGACTTCTTGTGTTTGGACTGCGCCGACAGCCCCAGCTCGCTCATCGCATAGATGATGCGCCGCTGCACTGGCTTCAGGCCATCACCGACATGCGGCAGGGCGCGATCGAGAATCACGTACATCGAGTAGTCGAGGTAGGCCTTCTCGGTATAGTCGCGCAGCGCAAGCTGCTCGTTCGGCTCGACACCGACCGGGGAATGGGAATGGCTCATACCTCGACCTCCGCCAAGTGGCCCTTGCTCTCCAGCCAGGCGCGGCGGTCACCAGCGCGCTTCTTGGCCAACAGCATATCGAGCAGAGCCTCGGTCTCATCGTCCGGCGCCACGGTCAGCTGGACCAGACGGCGGGTATCGGGGTTCATCGTCGTCTCACGCAGTTGCAACGGGTTCATCTCGCCCAGCCCCTTGAAGCGGGTCACGGCCACCTTGCCGCGCTTCTTCTCCGCCTCGATGCGCTCGAGCACACCGGCCTTCTCGTGCTCGTCCAAGGCGTAGAAGACCTCCTTGCCGACATCGATGCGAAACAGCGGCGGCATGGCAACATAGACATGGCCGGCCTCGACCAGGGCACGGAAGTGGCGCAGAAAGAGGGCGCACAGCAGGGTCGCGATATGGGCACCGTCGGAGTCGGCGTCGGCGAGGATGCAGACCTTTCCGTAGCGCAGCCCGTCAAGGTTCGACGAGCCCGGTTCGATACCGAGTGCCACGGCGATGTCGTGGATCTCCTGCGAGGCAAGCACCTGATCGGAGTCGACCTCCCAGGCGTTGAGGATCTTGCCACGCAGCGGCATGATCGCCTGAAAGTCGCGATCACGCGCCTGTTTGGCCGAGCCGCCGGCCGAGTCGCCCTCGACCAGAAAAAGCTCGGTGCGCGCCAGGTCCTGCGCCGCACAGTCGGCCAGCTTACCGGGCAGGGTCGGCCCGCTGGTCACCCGCTTGCGCACCACCTTGCGGTCGGCGCGCAGGCGACGCTGGGCGTTGCTGATGGCCAGTTGGGCCAGCTGCTCGCCGCTCTGCGGGTGCTGGTTGAGCCACAGGCTGAAGGCGTCCTTGACCACGCCGGAGACAAAGGCCGCCGCCTCGCGCGAGGAGAGGCGCTCCTTGGTCTGGCCGGCGAATTGCGGCTCCTGCATGCGGAAGGAGAGGATGTAGGCGACCCGCTCCCAGACATCGTCCGGGGCGATCTTGACACCGCGCGGCAGCAGGCTGCGAAACTCGCAGAACTCGCGGATCGCCTCGGTCAGTCCGGTGCGCAGGCCGTTGACGTGGGTACCGCCCTGTGCGGTCGGCACCAGGTTCACATAGCTCTCGGCCAGCCCTTCCCCACCCTCCGGCAGCCAGAGGACGGCCCAGTCGGCCCCCTCAGTGGAGCCGCTGAAGTGGCCAATGAAGGGCTCTTCGGGCAACCGCGCCAAGCCATCGACCGACTCCAACAGATAGTCGCGCAGACCATCCTGATAGCACCACTCGTCCCGCTCACCGCTGGCCTCGTCAAGCAGTGTGACCGTCAGCCCTGGCAGCAGCACTGCCTTGGCGCGCAGAATATGGCGCAGGCGCGGCAGGGAGAACTTGACCGTATCGAAGTACTGCCCGTCCGGCCAGAAGCGCAGCCGGGTGCCGGTATTGCGCTTGCCGACCTGCCCCACCACAGCGAGATCGCTCGCCTTGTGGCCATCGGCGAAGGCGATGTGGTGCTCTCCACCGTCACGCCGTACCCAGACCTCGAGACGACGCGACAGCGCGTTGACCACCGAGACGCCGACGCCGTGCAGGCCACCGGAGAAGCTGTAACTCTTGTCGGAGAACTTGCCGCCGGCGTGCAGAGTGGAGAGAATCACCTCGACCCCAGGCCGCCCCTGCTGCGGATGGATATCGACCGGCATGCCGCGGCCGTCATCGACCACCTCCAGCGAGCCGTCGGCGTAGAGGGTTACCTCGATCTTTTTCGCATGGCCGGCGATCGCCTCGTCGACGCTGTTGTCGATCACCTCCTGCGCCAGGTGGTTGGGGCGGCTGGTGTCGGTATACATGCCGGGACGCTTGCGCACCGGGTCGAGGCCACTGAGGACCTCGATCGATTCGGCCGTGTAGTCGTTCTGGCTCATGCGGGGCTATCCGTTGCCGGGCGGGATGCGCGGACCGAAGCCATCGACCTCGCCACCCTGGCCACGCTGACGCAGCAGGTGGTCCATCAGGACGATGGCCACCATCGCCTCGGCGATCGGCACCGCACGGATGCCGACACACGGATCGTGACGCCCGGTGGTCACCACCTCGGTGGCGTTGCCCGCCAAATCGACTGTGGCGCCGGGCAGGCGCAGGCTGGAGGTCGGTTTGAGGGCGATGCGGGCCCGCACCGTCTGGCCGCTGGAGATGCCGCCGAGGATGCCGCCGGCGTGGTTGCTGGCAAAGCCGTCGGGATGGATCGCGTCACGGTGCTCACTGCCCTTCTGCGCGACCACGGCAAAACCGTCGCCGATCTCAACCCCCTTGACCGCGTTGATACTCATCAGGGCGTGGGCCAGATCGGCATCAAGACGATCAAAGACCGGCTCACCGAGACCGGCCGGCACCCCGACCGCCTCGACCTCGACCAGCGCGCCGATCGAATCGCCCTCTTTGCGCAGCGCGTCCATGTAGCTCTCCAGCTCGCCGACACGGGCGGGATCGGGGCTGAAGAAGGGGTTGTCGTCGACCGTCGCCCAGTTACGCGCCTCGAGGGTGATCGGCCCGAGCGCGGCCAGACAGCCACGGATGGCGATGCAGTGCTGTTCGGCCAGGTACTTGCGGGCGATGGCGCCGGCGGCGACGCGCATCGCCGTCTCGCGAGCCGAGGAGCGGCCGCCGCCGCGGTAGTCGCGCACGCCGTACTTGCGCCGGTAGGTGTAGTCGGCGTGGCCAGGGCGGAAGAGACCGGCGATTTCGCTATAGTCCTTGGAGCGCTGATCCTCGTTGCGGATCAGCAGGCCGATCGGGGTGCCGGTGGTGACCCCTTCGAAGAGGCCGGAGAGTATCTCGACCCGGTCGGGCTCGCGGCGCTGGGTAGTGTGGCGCGACTGGCCGGGGCGACGGCGGTCGAGCTGATGCTGCAGGTCGGCCTCGGTCAGTGCCAGACCGGGGGGGCAGCCGTCGACGATGGCACCGAGCGCCGGGCCGTGGCTCTCGCCGAAGGTGGTGACGGTAAAGAGCTTGCCCAGTGTGTTACCTGACATGGTTACCTTCTTCAGATTGTCCAATCACGCAATGATTCCCACCTTGACTAGCCTACGCCCCTTGAACCGGGGTGGTCGGTGGGTCGATTCACGGGCGTTCTGTGCTTCGAACCGGGGTGGCCGGTGGGCCGCTTCACGGGACGCCGTGAACCCATCCATGGGGGCTCGGGCATGGACATCCTGTCCATGCACGCCCGTGAATCGGCCCACCGGCCACCCCTCTGCCCTTCCTCTGCCCCGCCTTTTGCTACTTCCGCTCAGATCACCTTGGAAAAGCGGCGCCCCTGCTGCTGGCGCAAGTAGCGGTCGAAGACCATGCAGATGTTGCGTATCAGCAGCTTGCCGGCGTCGTGTACGGTGATCGTCTCGACGTCGCGGGTCAACAGGCCGTCGGCCTCCATCCCTGCCAGCTCTTCCAGCTCGCCGGCAAAGTAGGCGTCGAAGTCGATATCGTGCGCCTGTTCGACATCACGCTTGTCGAGACGGAAGTGGCAGATCAGCCGGGTAATGACGTCGCGGCGCAGGCGGTCGTCGGCGTCGAGTTCGACGCCACGGAAGATCGGCAGGCGGCTGCTGTCGATCGCGGCGTAGTAGCCGTCGAGATCGCGGATGTTCTGACTGTAGCTGTTGCCGACGACGCCGATGCTGGTCACCCCCATGCCGACCAGATCGCAGTCGGCGTGGGTGGAGTAGCCTTGGAAGTTGCGGTAGAGGGTGCCGTCGCGCTGGGCGATGGCCAGCTCGTCATCAGGACGGGCGAAGTGGTCCATGCCGATGTAGAGGTAGCCGGCCTCGGTCAGCCGCTCGATGGTCATCTTGAGGATCGCCAGCTTCTCTGCCGGGCTCGGCAGGTCGGCCTCGCTGATGCGCCGTTGCGGCTTGAACAGATCGGGCAGGTGGGCGTAGTTGAAGACCGAAAGCCGGTCGGGCCCGACCTCAAGCACGCGGTCGAGGGTACGCGAGAAGCGCTCCACACTCTGCAGTGGCAGACCGTAGATCAGGTCGATGCTGACCGACTTGAAGCCGTTGTCGCGCGCCGCCTGCAGCACGGCAAAGGTCTCCTCCTGGCTCTGGATGCGGTTGACCGCCTTCTGCACTTCAGGGGAGAAGTCCTGCACGCCCAGGCTCATGCGGTTGAAGCCGAGTTCGGCCAGCAGGGCGACGGTGGCGGCGTCGGCCTCGCGCGGATCGATCTCGATCGAGTACTCACCGCTGCCGTCATCGCGCAGGTTGAAGTGGCGGCGGGTCTGCGCCATCAGCGCGCGCATCTCGTCGTGGTTGAGGAAGGTCGGCGTGCCGCCACCCCAGTGCAGCTGATCGACCGTGCGCGAGCGGTCGAAGAGCGCGCCCTGCAGTTCGATCTCGGCAAAGAGGCGCTCCAGGTAGGGCGGCGACTTGGTACGGTCCTTGGTGGCCACCTTGTTGCAGGCGCAGTAGAAACAGACCGTGTCGCAGAACGGGATATGGAAGTAGAGCGAGAGCGGGCGACCGGAGGCGTTGCTCTGGCGCGCCAGCTCGGCGTAACGCTCGGCAGTGAAGCCGTCGTGAAACTGGACGGCGGTCGGGTAAGAGGTGTAACGCGGCCCGGAGGTGTCGTAGCGGCGGATCAGCGCCTCATTGAAGATATCGTTTTGCATGCAGACAGTTTAACCGAAACCGGCCCCGATGAGTTGCTCACGGGTCAGCAGAAAGACGCCGTCCCCGCCCCGTTCAAACTCGAGCCAGGTCAGCGGCAGCTGTGGGAAGCGCGCCTCCAGCGCCGGGGCACTGTTGCCCACTTCAACCACCAGGATGCCACCCGGGCTGAGTCGCCTGGCCGCCTGCTGGATGATCGGCACGGCAAAGTCGAGGCCGTCCTCACCGGCGGCCAGCGCCAACGTCGGCTCGTGACGAAATTCGTCTGGCAGTGCCGCCATGTCTTCGGCATCGACATAGGGCGGGTTGCTGACGATGATGTCGTAGCAGCGTTCCCCCAGCCCTTCGAAGAGGTCGGACTCGAGCAGTTCGACGCGCTCCTCCAGGTGGTGGCGACGCACATTGGAGGCGGCAACCGCCAGCGCATCGGGCGAGATGTCAGCGCCATCGACCTCAGCATCGGGAAAGGCCATTGCGCAGGCGATGGCGATACAGCCACTGCCGGTACACAGATCCAGTATCCGCACCACCCGCTCCTCCTCGATCCACGGCGCGAAGCGCTGTTCGATCAGTTCGGCCAGCGGTGAGCGCGGCACCAGCACCCGCTCATCGACGTAGAACGGCAGACCGGCAAACCACGCCTCACGGGTCAGGTAAGGAGCGGGCAGCCGCTCGGCCAGACGCATCTCGAAGAGGGCGCAGAGTGCCTGGCGCTCGTCGCCGGTCAGCCGGCTGTCGAGCCAGGTCGGACCGAAATCGGGGGGCAGATGAAGGACGTGGGAGACCAGCCAGGCCGCTTCGTCAATGGCGTTGTCGCAGCCGTGGCCGAAGTGCAGCCCGGCGGCATTGAAGCGGCTGGCTCCCCAGCGGATGTAGTCACGGATGGTCTGCAGCTCCGGGGGTACCGGGGCCGGGTGGGCCGCTGGCTTAGTCATTGCTCCTCCGGGCGCTTGGCGTGCTTGGGGCGAAAGGCGTCGATGGTCCCCGGACGGCTCTCCAGATAGGGCCCCTCGATCAGATCGATACAGTACGGCACGGCGGGAAAGACCGCCTCCAGGCAGTCGCGGATCGCCGACGGTTTGCCCGGCAGGTTGATGATCAGGCTCCGGCCGCGTACGCCGGCGATCTGGCGCGAGAGGATCGCGGTGGGCACAAACTTGAGCGAAACGGCGCGCATCTGCTCGCCGAAGCCGTCGAGCAGCTTGTCGCAGACCGCTGCGGTCGCCTCCGGGGTAATATCGCGCGGCGCCGGCCCGGTGCCACCCGTGGTCACCACCAGGCAGCAGCCCGCGTCGTCGCACAGCTCGCGCAGGGTCGCCTCGACCAGCGGCTGCTCGTCCGGCACCAGCCGCGCCACCGGCTCCCACGGGGTGGCCAGGATGCGCTCCAGCTCAGCGTGGATGGCCGGGCCGCCCAGATCCTCGTACTCGCCGCGGCTGGCGCGATCAGAGACGGTGACGATACCGATGCGAACGGCGGACTGATTCATGCTCTCTCCCTGCTGGACGCTAACATGCATGGAAACCTAAAAGGCGAGCATAATAGTACACCATGCAGATTCAGCCTACCCCACCGAACACCCAGCCGGCGGGTTCACCCGGTGGACGGGGCAGCCCGCTCTTGCCCCCGCCGGCACCGGTCACCCCCGGCACACCGGTTGTCATCACCCCGGGGCGGGAGGCCATTGCCGCGTGGCAGACCGGCCAGGTGCTGGCAGCGCTGGTCATGCGCGAGAACAGCGGCGGCCTGGCCCTGCGCATCGGTGACGCCACAGTCCGCCCGGAGACGCCGATCCAGAACCTGCAGGTCGGGCAGCAGGTTCGCCTGCAGGTGGTGGAACGCGGTGATCGCGTGGTCCTGCAACTGCTGCAGGGCAGCGCAGACATCCGCAGTGCCGCCCTGCGCACGGCCCTGCCCAACCAAGGGCCGATGGGGCCGCTACTGAGCAACCTCAACGCGCTCTTCCAGCCGACTCAGACCGCAGCGGCCATCCGTGGTGAGTTGCCACCGCAATTGGTACAGATGGCCCAGAACGTGGTCAACAACCTGCCCACCCAGAGCCAGCTCGCCACCCCGGAAGGGCTGCGCGAGGCGATCCGCAATGCAGGCGTGCTGCTCGAATCACGGCTGGCCCAGGCTGCCAACCACGGCGAGCGGCCCCAACTGAGTCAGGACCTGAAGGCTGGCCTGATGCAACTGCTCTACACCCAGGTAGCCACACAGCAGGCGATGGGGCAGAGTCGCGCCGACAACAGCGCCATGCAGGCCCTCTTCCGTCAGCTGATCAGCCTGCCCCCCAGCAGCCAGCCTGCGACGGCCACCGCAACGGCCACACCGCCCCCAGCCACTGGCACGGCCGGCGCCCCGCCAACCCCACTCCAGGGCGCACTGGCGGCACGTGCCGCACTGGGTATGCCCCCTTTGACACCCTCGGCACTCACACCGCCACTGAAGGGCATGCAACCCCAACCCCAGCCACCCACTGCCGTATCTGAGCGGGCCGCGATGACACCTCGCATGGTCCTCGGTGAGATGATTCAGCAGACCACGGCAGCCCTGTCGCGGATCCAGCTGCATCAGCTCGCCTCGTTGCCGACGGATGAGGGGCCGCGTCAGCAGCTCAACCTCGAGCTGCCGATGCGTCTGGGTGACGGGATTCATTTGCTGCACATGCAGATCGAACGCGAACCGGACGATCCACGCCAGCCGGAGCGCCCACCCTACTTCACCGTGCGGCTGGCCTTTGACCCCGGCGACGCGATCGGGCCACTGCGCATCACGGTCACTCTGATCGGCGAACACGTCTCGACCGTCTTTTGGGCCGAACGCGAGGAGGGCGCCCGGCAGCTGCGTGAACGGATGGGCGAGCTGCGCGAGCAGCTCGAGGCTGCCGGCGTCAAGGTCGGGCGCGTCGCCTGCCACGAAGGGTTGCCACCAGAGCCGACAGAGCGTAGCGAAAAACCACAATTGGTGGACGAGGAGGCGTAATGGCCGAGCAGCCTGATCCGGCACCACCGCCACTGCGCACCGCGGTCGCCCTGCGCTACGACGGGCGCAGTGCGCCGCGCGTCATTGCCAAGGGAAAGGGGGAGATTGCCGAACAGATTCTGGCGCTGGCCCGGGAGAACGACATCCCGCTGCATGAGGATCTCGAGCTGGTGACCCTGCTGGCCCAGCTCGAACTCGACAGTGAGATCCCCCCGGCCCTCTATATCGCCGTGGCCGAAGTCATCGCCTTTGCCTACCGCATCAGCGGCAAGGAGCCACCATTGCCGACGGGTGAGCCGTAGCCATCAACCGGTCTTCTGGCCACGCTGCTCGTGGCGGTGCAGCATGGAGATAAGGTCGGCCTCGCCCTGAGTCAATTCACACGCATCACGCAGATCACCTGGGTCAACGCCACGGTGAACCAGCCGGATCGCCTGCTCATAGCCACCACCGCCGGAACCGGCCATCGGCGCACTGCGCTCATCACTCTCGAGACCGTCCAGGCGAGCATGAAGACCATCGATCCGGGTCGTCTGCTCACGCAGACGTCGCTCGATCTCGAGGATGCGCCGCCCCACCTCGACACTGGTGCTACACAGAGCGTGCAGATCGTTGCGTGCCATGCGCAGATCATGGGTCAGCTGATCCAGCCGCCGGCGCCGCAGCCGCAGCAACACCGCCAGCAGCACGCCAAGCAACAGCAGCACACCGGCGGCCGCCGCCATCAACAGGGCTGGTTCAGACGTATTCATCGATATGGGGTGGGCCTGGCTCCGACTCCGAAGTACGTTCGCTCTCTGTAGACGCCTCGTCGGTCTCCGGCCGGGACGTCTCTTCCTCATCAGCACGCTCGCGGGCGTCATCATCCCCCTCAGGGTGGATACGCCGACGGTCGTGTCGATCGGGCCGAATCGGCAGCTTGGGTGCGATCGGGCGAATCCCTTCGATCTCGGCCATGTCGAGGCCTCAGAAGGTCGCCATTTCCTGCCACTCCTCTTCCGTAAGGAGCTTGTTCAGATCGATCAGAATGATCAGCTCACCCTCCTGGCTGGTGACGCCACGAATGAACTTGGAACTCTCTTCGTTACCGACATTCGGTGTGGTCTCGATCTCCGAGCCACGCAACTCGATCACTTCAGCCACACTGTCGACCAAGATGCCGACCACCTGCCCCTCGGCCTCAATGACGATGATGCGGGTATCATCGTCCGCCTCGCGCGGCATCAAGCCGAAACGGGTGCGGGTGTCGATCACCGTGACTACATTGCCGCGCAGATTGACGATTCCGACCACATAGTGTGGCGCTCCCGGCACCGGTGCAATGTCGGTCATGCGCAGCACTTCCTGCACCTGCATGACGTTGACCCCATACTTCTCGTTCTCGAGCTTGAAGGTCACCCACTGAAGTATCGGGTCATCCTGGCTGGAATAGTCCTGCTTGGCTGCAATCTGGTTCATCTGTCCGTTGCCCCCGGATGGGTCTTTAGTTCCGGATAATACTATCACGCAGTTACGAGCTTCGCTATTTCAGGATACCGGCCAGGATGTCCTTTTCCGTGGCCAGCAGGCGAGCAAACTCGTGGGTATCGACCAAGGCGCACATCTGCTCGATCACCGTGCCGGCCAGCCAGCGCCGGGTGGTTCGCTCACTGCGCCAGCGCACCTGCTGATGGGTCAGCATGACCACCTCACGCACATCACTGCACGCCAGCCCCCAGCGTCCCTCGTCGATCATGATCACCTTGTTCAGGCGCTCGTTCGGCTCACCGACGATATTTGTCTGCCGATCGGGCGGAAAGACCAGCCGCGCCGTATCCATGACCGGCACGCTACGCCCACGATGACGCAACAAACCCAGATACCAGGGCGAATGGCCGGGCATCTCGGTCAGGGCCGCCTCATCCCACTCCACGACGGCATCGAGCTCGATCAGCGGCACCGCCAGCGTCAGGCCGGAGCAGTCAAAGAGCAGCGCCTGGAAGGGCGTTTCCGCCCACTCCGGCACCCCATCCGGCAGATCGGGACGACGTGCCGTCTCCGTCTCCGTCTCCGTCTCCGTCTCGGTCTCCGTCTCGGTCTCGGTCTCGGTCTCCGTCTCGGTCTCGGTCTCGGTCTCGGTGGCGGTCTCGGTGGCGGTCTCGGTGGCGGTCTCGGTGGCGGTCTCGGTGGCGGTCTCGGTGGCGGTCTCGGCAGCCGTCTCAGTCGCCGCCGCCAGCAGCGTCTCTCGTACCTCGTCGGCGTCCGGTATCGCATCCGCCTCCGGCACTTCGCGCAGCAGCTCTTCCAGATAGACGGTCAGTGCCCGCTTCTGGTCGACCAGGGTAGGACGGGATGCACCATCGCCCATCATGCGCCCCCCTTGACCAGCGTGTTGAGCAGTGCCTCATAGGCCAATGCGCCGCGCGCGCGCGGATGGAGCAGAGAGAGAGGCATGCCTCGGCTGCTCGCCTCGCGGAAGGTCGAGTCGACCGGGATGGCACCGTTCCAAAGCCGCTTCGGATACTGTTCGCGCAGCGCGTTAAGGCTATCCCAAGAAGCACGGGTTCGCCGATCAAAGAGCGTCGGGATGATCGTATAGGGCAGCTCCGGCTTGCGTGCCTTGCCGATCATTTCGATCGTGTGCAGCATCCGCTCCAGCCCTTTGAGCGCCAGAAACTCGGTCTGTACCGGCACCAGCAGACGGTGGCATGCGGCCAGTGCATTGACCATCAGCACCCCAAGTAGCGGAGGGCAGTCGATCAGGACGTGGTCGAAGCGATCGGCGATCAGGGACAGCCCCTTGTGCAGGATCAGCCCCTTACCGCCTTGAGCACCGAGCTGTCGATCGAGCGTGACCAGCGCCGTCGAGGCCGGCATCAGGCTGAGGTAGTCGAAGCGGGTCTGGCGAACCAGGGCGTTGGCGCTCTCGCGACCGACATCCCCTTGAAAGAGTTGGTAGACGCTGTTCTCCAGACTGTCCGGATCCAGGCCAAAATAGGAGGTCAGTGAACCGTGCGGGTCCATGTCGACCATCAGGGTACGCAGACCACGCTGTGCCAGCAGACCGGCCAGCGTGACCGCCGTGGTGGTCTTGCCCACCCCACCCTTCTGATTGGCTATCGCCCAGACGATCATGGTTGCCCCCCCTCTCGCAGCCAGCGGGTGTCATGGTCACCCTGCACCACAATGACCACACGGCGGTTCTCGGCACGCCCCGCGGCGGTACGATTATCCCCCACCGGGCGCTGCTCACCGTGGCCAATTGCAGTCATCCGACGCGGATCAATGCCGGCATTCATGAAGAGGTGGACCACGCTCGCCGCACGTCCGGCGGAAAGCTCCCAATTGGAGGGAAAGACCGGCGTCTGGATCGGAACGTCGTCGGTATGCCCCTCGACATCGATCGCATTGGGAAACTGACGCAGCACCTCGGCGATCGAACGCATCACCGGTACCGCATCCGACTCCACCATGGCACTGCCGCTGGCAAAGAGGATTGCCGTGTTGATCTCGATCTTGACCCAGAAGTCACCGCGATGGACCGTGATCAGTTCATCCTCGATCAAGTGGGCCAACGCCTGCTCGATCAGATCACCGATCTGGTCGATCTCGCCCCGCCCTTCCGGCGGTGTGGCGATCGGCGTCTCATGGATCTCCTCCGGTGGCGGCATCAGCGACTCGACGCCGACGGCCAACGGCTCCAGCCGCTTCGGGGTACCGTCAAAGACAGCGAAGAGGGTCGAGGCCAGTTCGCGAAATTTGCGCTCGTCAACCACCGACATCGAGTAGAGCACCACGAAGAGCGCGAGCAGCAGGGTGATCAGGTCACCGTACGGAATCGCCCAGCGCTCGTGATCGACGTGTTCCTCTGGTCGCTTGCGCCTTGCTCTAGCCCTCAAGGTAGTGCCCCTTCAAGCGCATCTCGATATTGCGTGGGTTGTCCCCCTCGGCGATGCAGACCAGCCCTTCGATCAGCATCTGCTGTTGCCGACTCTCCTCGGCAATGACACTCTTGAGCTTGCTCGCCATGGGCAGAAAGAGCAGGTTGGCCGAAGCAATGCCGTAGATCGTGGCGATAAAGGCCACGGCAATACCCGGCCCCAGAGCGCTCGGGTCATCCAGGTTGCGCATCACCGAGATCAGACCGAGCACAGCGCCGACGATGCCCAGGGTCGGCGCATAGACACCCATGCTCTCGAAGACCTTGGCCGCCTGCATGTCGTGCTCTTCACGGGTATCGACCTCCACCTCGAGAATTGCGCGCAGATTCTCCGGCTCATTGCCGTCGGCCAGCAGTTGCAACCCCTTGCGCGCCAGCGGCTCACGCTCACGAGCACCGATGTCTTCCAGGCCCAGCAGCCCCTGTTTGCGGGCCGTGTTGCTCCAGCTGACCACGCGGCGCACCACGACAGAGGGTTGATGCGATGGTGGACTGAAGAGCCAGGGAAGGATGACAAAGGCACGTTTGAATACCACCATCGGGGTCTGAATCATGACAGCGCCGAAGGTGCCGACAATGACGATGATGAAGGCCGAGAGGTGCCACAAAGCACCCAGGTCACTGCCCTTGATCGCATTGCCACCGACGATGGCAAAAAGCCCGAGTGCAAGACCGGCCAGCGTGAGGTAATCCATGCGCATGGGTCAGACCGACTCCATAAGGTGGGGACCGACCTGGTCGAGCGGCAGAATCTGATCGGCCAGCCCGGCTTCGGCAATCGCCGCCGGCATGCCGTAGACGACACAACTGGCTTCGTCCTGCGCCCAGACCGCAGAACCCCCCTGTTTGAGCAGCCTGGCACCCTCGCGCCCGTCAGCGCCCATGCCGGTCAGAACGACGGCCAGCACCTTGCCTGGACAGGTACGCGCCAGCGAACCGAAGGTGATGTCGACCGAGGGCTTGTAGATCTGGCCAACCTCGGCATCGACGATGCGTATCTGCATGCGTCCGGAACGCTCTTCCGTCACCATTTGAACCCCACCGGGGGCCAAGAGTGCCGTGCCGGGTACCAGCTGATCGCCATCGCGCGCCTCGCGTACCGTGATCTGACACAACTGGTTCAACCGCTGGGCGAAGGCAGGAGTGAACGAGGCCGGCATGTGCTGGATCAGCAGCAAGGGCAGCGGGAAGGTGGCCGGCAGACGGGTCAGTACCTGTTGCAGCGCAACCGGCCCCCCGGTGGAGGTCCCTATGGCCACCACGCGGTACTGCCCCTTGGTCGCAGCACTGCGCAGCGTCTGCGGGCGCGGCGCGGCAGCCGACTTGGCCGCAGCCGGGGTGCGAGCCGGCACTGGTGACGGGCGCTGCGCCGTGGCCCGGCGCGAACCGAGGGTACGAACGGTCCGGCACAACTGCTGCTTGGCATCGTCCCGATCGCGGGAGATATCCTCGAACTTCTTCGGCATGAAGTCGAGCGCACCCGCGTCCAGTGCGTCCAGCGTCGCCTGAGCCCCCTCAGTGGTCAGCGACGAGAACATCAGAATGGGCGTCGGCCGTACCGACATGATCTTGCGCACGGCGGTGATGCCGTCCATGACCGGCATCTCGACGTCCATGGTGACGACATCGGGACGCCGGCTCAGCACCTTCTCCACGGCCTCCTCGCCATTGGCGGCGGTATCGATCACCTCAATGGCCGGATCGGCATTGAGGATCTCGGTCAGTCGGCGCCGGAAGAAGCCGGAGTCGTCCACCACGAGTACGCGGACAGCCATGAAAACGCCTCTCTCCTCAATCAGGTGCTTACGTTCTTCACGCCCGGGCCATCATCGCTGACGCCGCGCGTAGGCCTTGAGCAAGGACTGAACGTCAAGAATCAGGGCAATGTTGCCATCACCGGTGATGGTGGCTCCGGACAGACCGCGCACGTTCTGCAACAGCGCACCGAGCGGCTTGATGACGACCTCTTCCTGACCCACCAGCTGGTCAACGACAAAGCCGGTCAGTTGGGAGCCGACATGCACAACCACGACATGACCGTTATCGGGCAGCGGCTCGCTCTCGCACCCCTTGACCAGCCAGCGACTCAGATAAAAGAGCGGAACCGGTTTGTTGCGCAGCATCACGGTCAACTGGCCATCGACCACGTTGGTGTGGGTCAGATCGAGATTGAAGATCTCGTCGACATTGGCCAGTGGCAACGCAAAGGGCTGACCACGCAACTTGACCATCAGCGTCGGCATGATCGCCAGGGTCAGCGGCACCTTGATGGTGATGCGCGACCCCTTGCCCTTTTCCGAGTCGATCTCGATCGAACCATTGAGTTCGGTGATGCGGTTCTTGACCACATCCATGCCGACACCGCGGCCGGAGATGTCGGATATCTCGCTCTTGGTCGAAAACCCTGCCGCCAGAATCAGGTTGAAGCAGTCGCGATCGTCGAGACGCGCCGCGCTCTCGGCATCCATCATCCCCTTCTCGACCGCCTTGCGCCGCAGCACCTCGGGATCCATACCGGCGCCATCGTCGTCGATAACGATCTGGATGTGGTCACCCGCCTGCTCGGCCGAGAGAACCACGGTACCGGCACGCGGCTTGCCCGCCTTTTCGCGCACATCGGGCATCTCGATGCCGTGGTCAACCGAGTTGCGCACCAAGTGGACCAGCGGATCGGCCAGTGCATCGACCAGATTCTTGTCGAGGTCGGTCTCCTCGCCCACCAGTTCGAGGTTGACCTCCTTTTTCAGACTGCGTGCCAGATCGCGCACCACGCGGGGGAAGCGACCAAAGACCTTCTTGATGGGCTGCATGCGCGTCTTCATCACCGCAGCCTGCAGATCGACCGTGATCATGTCGAGGTTGGCGACCGCCTTGGTCACCTCCTCGTTGGTATGCGCCTGCTGCAGACTGTTCAGCCGGTTACGGGTCAACACCAGTTCGCCGACCAGGTTCATGATGGAATCCAGTCGTGCGGTATCGACGCGGACGGTGGTCTCGGCCGGTGCCGCTGCCGGCGCCTCAGGTTTCGGAGGCGTCGCACGGGCCGGCTCACTCTTCGCCGGCGGTGGGGGAGCAGCCGGGACCGGCACCGATTTTTTCGGCTCGTCATCGGGTGTACTGGCTGCTGATGGCGGTGGCGGCGGTGAATTGCCACCCGAGCCACCCGCACCTGGCGGCTTGCCCTGACCATGAAACTGGTCGAGCAGGGCTTCGAATTCGTCCTCGCTGATCGGCTCGTCCGGAGCTGTAGCCGCTTCAGCAGGCTTGTCGCCCTGCTCTGCCTTCACGGTCGGCGCCCCACCTGGGCCATGCAGCTGGTCGAGCAGCGCCTCGAACTCCTAGTCGGTAATCTCATCGGCGGTCGAACCGGCCGCATCTGTATCGGCCTTGGTGGCCACTTCGTCCGCCGACCCACCAGCCGCGACCGCGTCGAGCATCGCCTCGAATTCCTGATCGGTCACATCGTCGGAGGCCACTTCCGTAGCCCCCTCGGGCATCGATTCAGACGCCTCCGGTTCGGTGACAGGCTCAGCCTCGGCGGCCGGCACCTCGGGTGGCACACCACCACCGTCACCGCGCAGGATCGCATCCAACCCCTCGATCACTGAGGCCGGTGAAGGATCGGGCTCCTGACCGGCACGCAATTGGTCAAACTGACCATTGAGGACATCCAGCACCGGCAGGATGACATCCATCAGCTCGGGATCGACCTGCCGTTCGCCGTTACGCAGTAGATTGAAGACATCCTCGGCGCGGTGGCAAACACCAACCAGGGCATCGAGCCCAAGAAAGCCCGCCCCACCCTTGATGGTATGGAAGCCACGAAAAATCCGGTTGAGCAGATCCTTGTCGTCCGGCGCATGCTCCATATCGACCAGCTGCTCATTGAGCTGTTCGAGGATCTCGCTCGCCTCGATCAGGAAGTCCTGCAGGATCTCGTCATCCGGATCAAATGCCATGGCTTAAAATCCCAAACTGGAAAGCAGATCGTCGACCTCATCCTGACCCGAGACGGTCGATGCCGCGGCCTTGCCGGGAATCGGCGGCCCCTGCAGCGCCTCTTTGTCGGCACGGGAGCCTGATCCCTTCCCGGTCGCTGCGGCAGCCTGGCCACTGGCACGGATCAAGTCGACCAGATTCTTCTCGACATCACTGACCAAGGTGATCACCTTGCGAATCACCTGTCCGGTCAGGTCCTGAAAATCCTGCGCCATCAGCGCGTCCGTCAGGTGGCCCTTGAGCAGGGTAGTGTCTTCCTGCACGCTGGCCAGAAAGCCATCGAGTTCCTTGCTGAAGATGCGAAACTGCTCGACGTCGAGCTCGCGCTTGGTGAACTTTTTCCAGTCCTTGTGCAATTTGGCCGCCGCCGCCTCGAGCCGGTCACACGCCGGCATCGACTGTTCCACCGCCCCCAGGGTACGGTTGGCCGCCTGTTCGGTCATGGTGATGACGTAGTTGAGCCGCTCTTTGGCGTCGGGAATGTCGTGCTCGGTCAGGGAGACAATATCGGAATCGAGTTGAAAGCTGTTGAGGGTGTCGTGGAATTCGCGAGTCAGACGACCCAGCTCCTGAAACAGGGCGTTCTCGCGCAGCCGCGTCAGTTCATCGAGAACCGCCTGCGCCTCGCCCTCCTCCCCCGCCTCCAGGTGTGCCAGCAGCTGACGGGCCTTGTTCAGGTTCTCGTCATTGGCGATAAGCCCCATGGTCTTTACTCCCCGTGCTTATTTGGACGCCTCGAGACGTTCGAAGATCTTGTCCAGTTTCTCCTTCAAGGTGCCCGCCGTGAACGGCTTGACGATGTAGCCGTTGACCCCGGCCTGAGCCGCCTCGATGATCTGTTCACGTTTCTGCTCGGCCGTCACCAGCAGCACCGGAAGGTGCTTGAGGTTTTCGTCGGCACGAATATTCTTGAGCAGATCGATCCCCTGCATGCCGGGCATGTTCCAGTCCGAGACAACCAAGTCGAATTTACCCGACTTGAGCATCGGCAACGCGGTCAGGCCGTCATCGGCCTCCTGCGTATTGTTGAAACCGAGATCGCGCAAGAGGTTCTTGATGATTCGTCGCATGGTGGAGAAGTCAT
>SKWO01000022.1 GCA_007128895.1 Gammaproteobacteria bacterium | reverse complement strand
TCCAGTACACGGCAAGCTTATTACTTTGCTCAGCGCAGCACCAAAAGGCACCACGCCTCGCGCTCAAAGTCATTATCGAGTGCCCTCACTCGATCATTCACAGTTTGTTAAAGAGCTCGGGCGTTTCTGCCCGGGAAAGACTGCGCATTTTACAGCAACTGGAGCCTCTGTCAACTCCCTGCTGCCTGTTTTTTTGCAGCCCCGCATCCCAGTGGGTTACGGCAAGCGGCGCATTATATAGGTCGCACAGCGCCTGTCAAGCAGACGACAGATCGATTTCCACAGGAACCAGCGCATCACCTGACAACATGGCCCGAGCGTGTTCGGCCAGCGCCTTTCCGGTGACGGGATGGATACGGCGCGGGGCGATCTCGGCCAGTGGCAGCAGCACAAAACTGTTCTGCAGGATCTCATCACGCGGCAACTGCAGCTGACCGTCATTGATGATCAGATCGTCGTAGAGCAGAAGGTCGATATCCAGGGTCCGTGACGAGAAGCGCGGTCCATCACGGCGACGTCCGTTGGCATCTTCGATCTGCTGCAGCGCCACAGCGACCTGATGGACGTCGTCCCGCGCTTCGAAGCCGGCCACCATGTTGTAAAAGTCATCGCCATCGAAGCCGACCGCCCGGCTTTGATAAACACGGGAGAGATCGAGCTCGCCGAAGCGCTCGCGCAGCCCCGCCACCGCGGCCCGGATATGGCGCTCGCGCTCGATATTGCTGCCGATGCCGACGTAGACCCGTGCCACGCTCAACCCCGACTGCCACGCTCGATCAGCACGCCCACATCGTCCGCTCCACGGATCGCCCCCTTCTTGTTGACCCGCACACGCACCCAGGCCACACCAAACTCCTCGCGGATAATCGCCGCCACCCGCTCGGCCAGGGTCTCGACCAACTGAAAGTCGCTCTCGCTGACAAACTGGATCAGCCGCTTCGCCACACCTTTATAGTCGAGCGTCTCCTCGATACGATCGGTGGCCGCGGCCCGCGCAATGTCGGCGCCCATGTCCAGATCAAGGGTAACGGTCTGACGGATCCGCCGCTCCCAGTCGTAGATGCCGATGACGGTGTCGATTTTCAATCCGTGCAGGTAGATGATGTCCATGGATCCACTACTAGCTGTTTCGTTTTTCATTACGATACGCGAGCAGGCTGCGTCGTGCCAGCGCCATCGCTATAATGGATCGCTTTCAGAGAACCGTACAGGCGATGCGATGAGTGCGCAACGAGCAGGTAGCGAGACCTTTCAGGGGCTGATCCTGGCCCTGCAGGCGTATTGGGCCGAGCAGGGCTGTGTGATCCTGCAGCCGTATGACATGGAGGTGGGTGCCGGCACCTTTCATGTCGCCACCTTTCTGCGCTCGATCGGCCCCGAGCCGTGGAGCGCCGCCTATGTCCAGCCCTCCCGCCGGCCGACCGACGGCCGCTACGGCGAGAACCCCAATCGGCTGCAGCACTATTATCAGTTTCAGGTGGCGATCAAGCCGTCGCCCGCTGACTTGCAAGCGCTCTACCTCGGCTCCCTCGAGGCGCTGGGCATCGACCCGCTCGAGCATGACATCCGCTTTGTCGAAGACAACTGGGAGTCGCCCACCCTGGGTGCCTGGGGGCTGGGCTGGGAGGTCTGGCTGAACGGCATGGAGGTGACCCAGTTCACCTATTTCCAACAGGTCGGCGGACTCGACTGCAGCCCGGTGACCGGCGAGATCACTTACGGCCTCGAACGCATCGCGATGTATCTGCAAGGGGTGGAGAGCGTCTATGACCTGGTCTGGACCGATGGACCGCTCGGCCGCATCACCTACGGCGACGTCTTCCACCAGAACGAGGTGGAGATGTCGCGCTACAACTTCGAGCACGCCGACACTGCCGTCCTCTTTCGCCACTTCGACGAATGGGAGGCCGCCTGCCAGCGGCTGATCGCCGCGGGCCTGCCGCTGCCGGCCTACGAGATGGTGCTCAAGGCGTCGCACACCTTCAACCTGCTCGACGCCCGCCGCGCCATCTCGGTCACCGAGCGGGCACGCTTCATCGGACGCGTGCGCGGCATGGCGCGCAGCGTCGCCGAGACCTATTACGCCAGCCGCGAGCAGCTCGGCTTCCCGATGCTGGCCACCGGCCCAAGCAAGGAGAACACCCATGGCTGAGCAGCACGACCTGCTGATCGAGATCGGCACCGAGGAGCTGCCGCCCAAGGCGCTGTTGCGCCTCTCCGACGCCTTCGCCAGCCAGATCGGCGCCGGACTGGGCGAAGCCGGCCTGCTCGGCGGCACCATCGAGGCGTTCGCCACACCCCGTCGACTGGCGGTCATCGCCCGCGCGGTGGCCGCTTGTCAGCCCGACCGCGACATCGAGCGCCGCGGCCCGGCGCTGAATGCCGCCTTCGATGCCGATGGTCAGCCGACCCGTGCCGCGCAGGGCTTTGCACGCTCGTGCGGAGTCGAGGTCGATGCCCTGGAGCGGCTGGAGAACGAGCAGGGCAGCTGGCTGGTCTACCGCATGCGCGAGCAGGGCCAGCCGATCGATGCGCTGCTGCCGACCATCGTGCAACAGGCACTCGACCGCCTGCCGATCCCCAAGCGCATGCGCTGGGGCAGCGGCAGCGCCACCTTCGTACGGCCGGTCCACTGGATCGTGCTGCTGCACGGCGAGCGGGTGATCGAGACCGAGCTGCTTGGTATCCGCTCAGGCCGCGAGAGCATCGGCCATCGCTTCCACCATCCGCAGACAATCGCCTTGACTCACCCTGGCGAGTATGTCGAGCAGCTGCGTCAGGGGTGGGTCATCGCCGCCTTCGCCGAGCGGCGCGAACAGATCCGTGAGCAGGTATTGGCCGAGGCCGCAAAGTGTGGCGGCCGTGCGGTCATCGACGAGGCGCTGCTGGACGAGGTGACGGCGATGGTCGAGTGGCCGGTTGCCCTCACCGGCAGCTTCGAGGAGCGTTTCCTCGATGTGCCGCAGGAGGCGCTGATCGGCACCATGAAGGCGAACCAGAAGTACTTCCACGTGGTCGACGCGCACGACCGCCTGCTGCCGCGCTTCATCACGGTCTGCAACATCGCGTCGCGCCGGCCCGAGTCGGTGCGTGCCGGCAATGAGCGGGTAGTACGCCCGCGTCTGGCCGATGCCGCCTTCTTCTGGGAGCAGGACCGCAAGCGCCCACTCGCCGAACGCAGCGCGGCGCTGGCCGATGTCGTCTTCCAAAAGCGGCTCGGCAGCCTGCTGGAGAAGAGTCAGCGCGTCGCCCGGCTGGCCCGGACCATCGCCCCGCTGATCGACGCTGACCCGGAGACGGCCGAGCGCGCCGCCCAGCTGGCCAAGTGCGACCTACTGACCGAGATGGTCGGCGAATTTCCCGAGCTGCAGGGGGTGATGGGCCGCTACTACGCCCGCCACGACGGCGAGCCCGACGCGGTGGCCGAGGCGATCGATGAGCACTACCGCCCCCGTCAGGCGGGGGACGCCGTCGCCACCAGCCCGGTCGGACAGGCGGTGGCGATCGCCGATCGACTCGACACCCTGACCGGCATCTTCGGCATCGGCCAACCGCCGAGTGGCGACAAGGACCCCTTCGCCCTGCGTCGCGCCGCCCTCGGCCTGCTGCGCACCGTGATCGAACGGCAGCTGGACGCGCTCGACCTGCCAGCGCTGATCGACCACGCCATCACCGGGCTGGGTGAGCGCATCGACAGCGACGGTCTGGCCGAACGCATCTACGACTTCATGATGGAGCGGCTGCGCATCTACTACGAGGAGCTGGGCATCCCCACCGACACTTTCAATGCGGTGCTGGCCCTGCGCCCGGCCCGGCCCGCCGACTTTGGCACCCGGCTGCACGCCGTACAGGCCTTCCGTGCCCGTCCGGAAGCGGCGGCGCTGGCGGCCGCCAACAAACGCACCGGCAACATCCTGCGCAAGGCTGAGGTGGGCGACGCCCCGCTGCCGTTCCATAGCGACGCCCTGCAGGAACCGGCGGAGCAACAGCTGGCCGAGGCGCTGAGCCAGGCCGAGGCCACTGCCCGCCCACTGCTGGATGGGGGCCACTACGCCGACGCCCTGACCACGTTGGCCGGCCTGCGGGCACCGATCGATGCCTTCTTCGACGCGGTCATGGTGATGGCCGATGACGATGCCGTGCGCAACAACCGGCTGGCGCTGTTGCAGCGTCTGCGCCACCTCTTCCTCGAGGTTGCCGATCTCTCCCTGCTGCAGGAAGCCGGCTGATGGCGGTCGCACCGACCAGCCTGGAGACGATGCTGGCACGGGTCCGCGCCTTCCACGACAAGCACGACTTTCGCAACAGTGGCGGCGAGGACCTGCCCTACCGGGTCGCCCTGATGGCCGAGGAGCTGGGCGAGATCGCCGCCTGCGTGACCAAGGGGCGCTCGCACGCCGAACTGAGCGAGGAGGTCGCCGACCTCTTCATTCTTCTGCTCGGCACCGCGATCGCCGCCGAGATCGACCTCCCCCGCGCCTTTGCCGACAAGATGGCTGTCATCGAACAGCGCGAGGCGCGCATGGTCAACGGCCGCATCCGCGTCTCACGCTTCGACACCGACCGCAAGGCGTAGCCGGTGGCTGATACGCCCCTGATCCTCCTCGACCGTGACGGCGTCATCAATGCCGACTCGGACGCCTTCATCAAGTCACCCGAGGAGTTTCATCCCCTGCCCGGCAGCCTTGAAGCCATCGCCCGCCTCAAGCGGGCCGGCTGGCACATCTGGGTCTGCACCAACCAGTCCGGCGTGGCGCGCGGCCTCTTCGACCTGGCCACGCTGGCGGCGATCCACGCCCGCCTGGCCCACCTGCTGGCCGCACACGACGCCACCCTGGACGGCCTCCTCTACTGCCCGCACGGACCCGATGACCACTGCGACTGCCGCAAGCCACGCCCGGGCCTGTTCGAACAGGTCGCCGCCGCTACCGGCCATAATCTCACCCATGTCCCGGCCGTGGGCGACTCACTGCGTGACCTGCAGGCCGCCCGTGCCGTCGGCGCTCGGCCGATCCTGGTCCGCACCGGCAAGGGCGAGCGGACGCTCGCCGCCGGCGCCGGGCTCGACGGGGTCGCCATCTACCCCGACCTGGCCGCTGTCGCCGACGCCCTGCTCAAGGAGAACGCACCGTGCTGACCACCCTGCGCTCCAGCCTCTTTCTGCTCGGCCAGGTGGTCATCACCGTGGCCTTCGCCCTGCTGCTGCCGCTGGCCCTGCTGCTGCCCTACCGCTGGCGCTACACGGTACTGATCCAGTGGGGCCGGGCGATCCTGCTCTGGCTGCGTCTGACCTGCGGCATCCGTCATGTCATCGAGGGGCTGGACCGCATCCCGGCAGACAATGCCATCATCCTCGCCAACCACCAGTCGGCCTGGGAGACCTTGATGCTCCCACTGCTCTTTCGGCCGCAGTCGTGGCTGCTCAAGCGCGAACTGCTGCGCATCCCGCTGTTTGGCTGGGGGCTGGCGCTGATGCGGCCGATTGCGATCGATCGCAGTGCCGGGCGTAAGGCGATGCGCCAACTGCTGACCCAGGGCCAGCAGCGACTGGAGCAGGGCTGCTGGGTGGTGATCTTTCCCCAAGGCACCCGGGTCGCCCCGGGGGAACACAAGCCGTATGCCGTCGGCGGCGCCCTGCTGGCCGAGCGCAGCGGCTATCCGGTGGTGCCGGTCGCCCACAACGCCGGCTACTGCTGGGGTCGCCACGCCTTCCACAAGCACCCGGGCACCATCCGCCTAGTCATCGGCGAACCGATCGACACCACTGGCCTCGACGCCCAGGCGATCAATCAGCGGGTGGCGGCGTGGATCGAGGCCGAACAGGTGCGCATCGGCGACCCGCGGGCAGGTTAGCCCGCGCCGCGGCCATCGGGTACAATGCTTTGATCAACTGATTTCAACTCACCAGCACAGGGGACACCACCATGCACAACGGCACTACCGTTACCCAGTTCATCATCGAGGAGCAGCGCCACATCAAGGGCGCCACCGGCGAATTCACCGCCCTGCTCAACGAGATCGTCACCGCCTGCAAGGTCATCTCCAACGCGGTCAACCACGGCGCACTGGTCGGTGTGCTGGGCAGCGCCGGCAGCGAGAACGTCCAGGGCGAGACCCAGAAGAAGCTCGACGTCATCTCCAACGAGGTCTTCCTCAAGTCGATCGAGTGGACCGGCCACGTCGCCGGCCTCGCCTCCGAAGAGATGGACGACCCCTATCCGATCCCGAGCCAGTACCCGCGCGGCAAGTACATGGTCGTCTTCGACCCGCTCGACGGCTCCTCCAACATCGACGTCAACATCTCGGTCGGCACCATCTTCTCGATCCTGCGCGCGCCGGAAGGGATCACCGACGCCAAGGCCGAGGACTTCCTCCAGCCCGGCACCCAGCAGGTCTGCGGCGGCTACGCCCTCTACGGGCCGTCGACCATGCTGGTGCTGACCACCGGCCAGGGCGTCAACGGCTTCACCCTTGACCAGAACATCGGTGAGTTCATCCTCACCCATCCCAACATGCGCATCCCCGAGCAGACCCAGGAGTTTGCCATCAACATGTCCAACTCGCGCTTCTGGGAGGCGCCGGTCAAGCGCTATATCGACGAGTGCCTGGCCGGCAAGACCGGCCCCCGCGGCAAGGACTTCAACATGCGCTGGGTCGCCTCGATGGTGGCCGAGGTGCACCGCATCCTGACCCGTGGCGGCATCTTCATGTACCCGATCGATGAGAAGATCCGCAGCAAGGGCGGCAAACTGCGCCTGATGTACGAGGCCAATCCGATGTCGTTCATCGTCGAGCAAGCCGGCGGCATGAGCACCACCGGGCGCGAGCGCATCATGGAGATCGCACCCGAAAACCTGCACCAGCGCGTTCCGGTCATCCTCGGCTCGCGTGAAGAGGTACAGACGGTGATCGACTACCACAAAGAAGGCTGAGACCCTAGCAGACTGTAGCTAGGCGGATCGAGGCCACCTGCCCAGCGGCAGGTGGCCTTTTTTTGATTTCAGCGCAGACGCTGCAGCGTCACGAAGGTCATGGCGTGGCTGTTGCGCGCATCGGCCGGGTGGTCGTTGCGCTCGATCTCCTGCCACTCGGCTGGTTCCCACGCGGGAAACCAGGCGTCGGCCTCGAAATCGCCATCGACGAAGGTCAGATAGAGACGCTCGGCACGCGGCAGCAGCTGGGCATAGAAGCTCGCCCCACCGATGATCATGACCTCATCGACCGCACCGCAGGCAGCCAGCGCTGCCTCGATCGACGGGGCGACGGTCACCCCGTCGTGACGCCAGGCCGCGTCGCGCGTGACCACGACGTTGTGCCGGTCGGGCAGCGGTCGGCCGATCGACTCGAAGGTCTTGCGCCCCATCACCACCGGCTTGCCCAGGGTGATGCGGCGAAAGTGCTGAAAGTCGGCCGGCAGGTGCCACGGCATGCGGTTGTCGATACCGATGGCGCGGTCGTGCCCCATCGCGGCGATCAGCGAGATCATCGGTTCACCCCTCATGCTCGCGCTCCTCCAGCTGCATCTGCCACAGGTGGGCGTACTCACCGCCGTCAGCGAGCAGCTTGCTGTGTGAACCGTGTTCGACAATACGGCCATCGCGCAGCACCAGAATGGTGTCGGCATCGACGATGGTCGACAGCCGGTGGGCAATGACCAGTGTGGTGTGGTTGCGCGCGGCCTGGCGCAACGCTTCGAGGATACCACGCTCGGAGTGGCTGTCGAGCGCTGAGGTGGCCTCGTCGAAGACCAGGATCGGTGACCCCTTGAGCACGGCGCGGGCAATCGCCACCCGCTGCTTCTCGCCGCCGGAGAGCTTCAGGCCACGCTCACCGACCACCGTCTCGTACCCCTCCGGCAGCCCTTCGATGAAGTCGTGGATATGGGCCACGCGGGCGGCGGCAACGACCTCGTCACGGCTGGCATCGGGGCGGGCGTAGACGATGTTGTAGTAGATCGACTCGTTGAACAGCACCGTGTCCTGCGGCACGATGCCGATGGCACTGCGCAGACTCTGCTGGGTCACCTCGCGGATGTCCTGCCCGTCGATCAGGATGCGCCCACCGCTGACGTCGTAGAAGCGAAAGAGCAGCCGCGCCAAGGTCGACTTGCCGGCACCGCTGGCACCGACCACGGCGACCTTCTGCCCGGGCGGGATGGTCAGGCTGACCTGGTGCAGGATCGGGCGGTCCTCGCGGTAGGCAAAGTCGACCCGGTCAAAGACGACCTCGCCGCGCGTGACCTTCAGAGGCGGCGCGTCGAGGCGGTCGGTGATCTCCGGCTGCTCATTGAGCAGCCGGACCAGCTGATCCATATCGACCAGCGAGTAGCGGATCTGACGGTAGACGATACCGAGGAAGTTGAGCGGCATGAAGAGCTGCAGCAGCACCGCGTTGACCAGCACCAGATCACCGATGCTCATGGTGCCGGCGGCGACCTCGGCGCTGGCCAGGTACATCACGATGGTGACGCCGATGGCGATGATCGCCCCCTGACCGAAGTTGAGGTAGGCCATCGAGCTGGTGCTGAGGACCGCGGTGTCCTCCCAGCGGTTCAGCGTACTGTCGCAGCGGCTGACCTCCAGCCGCTCGTTGTTGAAGTACTTGACCGTCTCATAGTTGATCAGGCTGTCGACCGCCTCGTTGTTGGCCTTGGAGTCGAGTCGGTTCATCTCCAGCCGGTACTCCATGCGCCAATTGCTGATGGCGATGGTGAAGGCGACATAGACCGCCACGCAGGCAAAGATGGCCAGGGTAAAGAGCGGGCTGTAGCGGCTCAACAGCAGCGCCGCGACCAGGCCGAACTCGACCAGCACCGGCAGGATGCTGAAGACCATATAGTTGAGCAGTGTGCTCAGACTCCCCGCGCCGCGCTGCAGATCACGGCTGATGGCGCCGGTCTTGCGTTCCAGATGGTAACGCAGCGAGAGGGTGTGCAGGTGGTTGAGGGTGCGCGCGGTCAGGGTGCGCATGGCGTGGTAGCGCACCCGGGCAAAGAGAATATCGCGCAGCTCATTGAAGAACGAACTGGCCAGGCGCAGGGCACCATAGGCCAGCAGCAGGGCGACCGGGATCGCCATCAGGCTGGCCTCGATGGTGAAGTTGTCGACGATCTCCTTGAGCACCACCGGCACGCCGACATTGGCCACCTTGGCCAGCACCAGCGCCGAGAGCGCCAGCAGCACACGACCACGGTACGCCCAAAGATAGGGCAGCAACGCCCTCAGATTGGCCAGGTCGTTGCGCTGACCGCCGGGCATTTCAGTATAGGGAAAGGCATTAGCGCCGCGCATCGTGATGCTCCTGTTCGTCCGTGAACTCATGCTCGCGGATCACGTCGAGAAAGGCCTCGCCGTACCGCTCCAGCTTGCTGCGCCCGACCCCGCTGATGTCGCCGAGAGCGGCGATATCGAGCGGGCGCTGTTCGACCATCTCGCGCAGCGTGGCGTCGTGGAAGATGACGTAGGGCGGCACTCCCTGCGCCTCGGCCAGGCTGCGCCGACGCTGGCGCAGCGCCTCCCACAAGCGCCCGAGGCCACCACTGAACGGCAGCACAGGACGGCTGCCGCGCTCGCGCCGCGCTCGCCCGAGGCGCGGCTCGCGCCGCAGCGGCAACGGCTGCTCCCCGCGCAGCACCGGGCGGCACGCCTCGGTCAGACGCAGCGTACCAAAGCCATCGTCATCCGGCGCCAGCAGCCCGCGCGCCACCAGTTGGCGAAAGAGCGTCCGCCACTCCGTCTGGTTCAGGGCCGTGCCGATGCCGAAGGTCGAGAGACGATCGTGGCCCTGCTGCTGCACCCGCTCGGTAGCGCGCCCGAGCAGGATATCGATCAGGTGGCCGACGCCGTAGCGCTGGCCGCTGCGAAAGACGCAGGAGAGCGCCATCCGCGCCGCCTCGGTCGCATCCCAGGTCTGCACCGGTTCGAGGCAGTTGTCGCAGTTGCCACAGGGCTCGTCGCGCTGCTCGCCAAAGTAGCCGAGCAGCGCCTGGCGCCGGCAACCGACCAGCTCGCAGAAGCCGATCAGTGCATCGAGTTTGCGCTGCTCGACCCGCTTGCGCGCCTCCGGCGCCTCGGAGCCGCCGACCATCTGGCGCAGGGTGACGATGTCGTTCAGTCCGTAGACCAGCCAGGCATCGGCCGGCAAGCCGTCGCGGCCGGCTCGCCCGGTCTCCTGGTAGTACGCCTCCATGCTCTTGGGTAGATCAAGATGGGCGACAAAGCGCACATCGGGCTTGTCGATGCCCATACCAAAGGCGATCGTGGCCACCACGATCACCCCTTCTTCGCGCAGGAAGCGCTGCTGGTGCAACCGCCGGGTGGCCCCATCCAGACCAGCGTGGTAGGGCAGCGCGGTCCAGCCGTGCTCATTCAGCCACGCCGCGGTCTGCTCGACCCGCTTGCGCGACAGGCAGTAGACGATGCCGGCATTGCCACGGTGCTCGCGCTCGAGAAAGCCGAGCAGCTGATCGCGCACGCTGCTGCCCTTGGGCTGCACCCGATAGCGGATGTTGGGCCGATCGAAGCTGCTGATGTAGAGGCGCGCCTCTTCCAGCCCGAGCCGCTCGACGATCTCACGTTGGGTGGCGCTATCGGCGGTCGCCGTCAAGGCGATACGCGGCACCCCGGGAAAGCGCTGATGGAGCATCGAAAGTTGCAGATACTCCGGACGAAAGTCATGGCCCCACTGCGAGACGCAGTGCGCCTCGTCGATGGCGAAGAGGGCCAGTTCGATCCGCTCCAGCAGCGCCAGACTGCGTTCACCGAGCAGCCGCTCGGGCGCGATGTAGAGCAGATCCAGCTCCCCGGCCAGCAGACGGCGCTCGACCGACCGCACCGCCTCGGGCTCCAGGCTCGAGTTGAGACAGGCAGCGCGCACGCCGAGCTGCTCCAGCGCATCGACCTGATCCTGCATCAGCGCGATCAGCGGCGAGACGACGATGCCGGTACCGGGGCGGACGATCGACGGAATCTGATAACAGAGCGACTTGCCGCCACCGGTCGGCATCAGTACCAGGGCGTCCTCGCCGCCGACCAGCTGCTCGATCACCGCGTCCTGGGGCGGGCGAAAGGCCTCATAGCCAAAGACACTGCGCAGGATGTGGAGGCTCTGTTGCATAATGGCATTCTACCACCCATCCACCCCCAGGAGGCCGCATGCTCGAGATAGCCAGCGCTCTGACCGCAGGGCTCTCCCCCTTCTGGATCGGCGTCATCGCCAGCCTGATCGCCGGCGCCGCCACCGGCCTTGGTGCGCTGCCGGTCTTCTTTATCCGCACCCTCTCCCAGCGGCTGCAGGACAGCCTGCTCGGCTTCGGCGCCGGGGTGATGCTGGCGGCGACCTGCTTTGCCCTGCTGGTGCCGGGCATTGAGAGCGGCGAGGCGCTCTTTGGCAGCGAGCTGACCGCTGTACTGGTGGTGGCGCTCGGGGTGCTGATCGGCGCCGGGATCTTCTTCGTGCTCAACCACCTGGTCCCGCACGAACACTTCATCAAGGGGCCGGAGGGGCTGCGCACCCGCAAGTTGCGTCGCATCTGGCTCTTCATCGCCGCCATCGCCCTGCACAACCTGCCCGAGGGGCTGGCGGTCGGGGTCGGCTTCGGCGACGGCGACCTGGCCCGCGGCCTGACGCTGATGTTCGGCATCGCCCTGCAGAACCTCCCCGAAGGGCTGGTGGTGGCCGTGGCCCTGCTCTCGGTCGGCTACTCGCGCTCCACCGCCTTCTGGGTCGCCCTGGCCACCGGCCTGGTGCAGCCGATCGGCGGCGTCATCGGCTCCGGCGCAGTCGCCCTGGTCGACACCCTGCTGCCGTTCGCCCTCGCCTTCGCCGCCGGCGCCATGCTCTTCGTGATCAGCGACGAGATCATCCCGGAGACCCACCGCAAGGGCTTCGAACGCGAGGCGACCGCCAGCCTGCTGATCGGCTTCGTCCTGATGATGGTGCTCGACGTGGCGCTGGAGGGGTAGCAGTGGCAGAGCCGCAACGATCTACTCCCCCTCCTCGAATTCGGCATTACCAAAGCGCAGCACGCTGCAATTCTCCTTGACGGTCCGTTGCAGTGCTTCGTCGAAGCCGTCCTTGGCATGGGCCTCGATCTCGACCGAGATCTTTACATCGACATTCAGCCGGGCGGTAAATTGTTCGACCACTTCATCCATCAGGGTGGCAAAGTCCATCTTCGCCTTCACCGGGTCGAGGGCGAGGGTGCCGTAGAACTGGCGTTTGACCGCTTGAGTCGAGGCAGCGGGCGTCGGTTTATCGGCCACGCCTGAGGGCGACGGCGCGCCATCGGCCGTGCTGCCCCTGTCGGCAGGGTAGCCCCCGCCTGAGGGTGTCGGCGTCACCGGGGTGGTCTCGCTCTGGCGAAGCTGCGCTGCATAAGCCTCGGCGGCCTCTCGCTCGATCAGCCATGAGGCGCTATCGAGCGAAGCCAGACTGCTACTACCAAAGACAAACCCGAGATAGCGCTCGCCCTCCTTGCCTGCGGCAAAGCCGAAGAAGTCCCGACTGGCGACGCCATCACTGATGGCACTGCGAAAGACGGTGTCGTTGAGCAGTCGGGGCATGTAGAGGTAGTGGCAACTGTCCTGCCACACCTTGAGGGCCTCGACCGCGGTACGCCCCTCCGTGAAGTACCACAGGGTCAGCAGATGGCGTAGATGGATCGGTGACCATGCATCGATCAGCCACTCCTCCTCGCGCAATTTGCTTTCAATCGCCTCGACCAGGTTGGGTGCCGATGGTGCGACGGCCACCACCTCCCAGCGCAGCTCCGGCCGCCCTTTGACGAACTCCTCGCTCGGCGCCATCAGCCACTTCCAGCATTCGCGCAGCAACTGCTGAAGCGACAGCTCGGCGGCATCTCGGCTGCGCTTGGCCTGATTCAGGTGGGAGATATCCTGATTGAGTGCCCCTGACTCGATATCATCGACAATCGAGCGCCACGCCAGCAGGGTACGCCCCTGCTCCTTCAGCCGCCCCACCACATCGTGGTCCGGCGCCAGGAAGAGTAGCCGGTTCTGCTTCTGCCGGGGCTGCTCGCCGCGCTGGCGCACGATCGCTTCGGCGGCGTTGAAGGCCTGGTTCGACTCGGTACGGCTGTAGGCTGCCGTCATATCCAGCGCCACCAAACGCGGGCCGTTGCCGTAGTCGTCCGGGATGTCACCCGATGGGGTAAAGACGTGGGTGCCGGCAAAGTGGTGTGGCGAAGCTAAGGTGCGAGCCAGGCGCTGCTGGATCAGCGGCACCAGCTCGTCACGCTCGTCGATATTCTGCTTGCGGCTCTCCATCTCGCGGCGCAGGTTCGGCTTGGTATCGAGCCAGAGGCGGTCCTGTTCGGAATAGAGGTAGTGCAGCCGGTCACGCAGGTGCTTGATCACATCCTCAAAGACGCCGATCGCCTGCCCTGGCTGGACGGCACCGAGCAGGATCTGCTCGCTGTTGATGCCGCGCACCGCCTGGGCACCGGAAGAGGGGGCGCTGCCAAGAAAGAGGGTACGCGCCGTACGCCGCGCGGCCTGGACTGAGCCATAGAGGCTGTTGCGGCTGTCGATCTCATGCGGGACCGAGCGGGCTCCATCGACCTCGCGCTCGATCACCGGCTCCCACCCCTGGGGCAGGTAGTGGATGCTCTTGGTGCGTACGGTCGGATCGAACAGCGGCAGCGAGCCGGGCATGATCAGCGGATCACGGTTCTCCGACTCCCACAGCTTGTGGATCACCACCGCCATGTACTGCAGCACCCCACGGGTGCGCTGAAAGCGATCGAGCGTCGACCAGTCCTCATAGAGCCGGTCGAAGACCTCGGGGTGGATCGGGTAGGAGCGGCAGATCCGCTCGAAGTAGTCGTTTGACTGGGTCTCCAGCGGAAACTTCTGCGCCTGGGCCCGATAGAAGTCGGTGAACTGGCGCGCGATCCCCTCCACCTCGGCACGCTCACCCGGATGCTCGAAGAGGCGACGGCGCACGATCTCGAACGCCTCTTCGGTGGCTACCGGCTTCCAGATCGCCTCGAGCCGGGCGAAGTACTTCTCCAACGCGTTCAGCGCCTGCTGCCCGAGAGTGCCGCCTGCCTCCAGATCCGACTCCGGTAGCGAGGCGAGCATGATCGCGTTGGGCACCGCCTTCATCGCCTCGGTGAGCGCCTGAATAAAGGAGAGGTTGGCATCGAAGGTGCCCCCCTCGTAGTGGCGTCCCGGCTCGAACTGGCGCAGGTAGGCGACCATCTCGTCCATTAGCACCACGCACGGCGCCGCCTTTTGCAGCAGCTCCACCAGGATCGCCTTGCCTGGCGAGGTGCCGTCCTCGTGGGCCTGACGCACCATCTCCAGCCCCTGGTCGCCGAGCAGCTGCCACGCCATCTCGCCCCACAAGGTGGTGACCTTCTGGCCGTCCTTCTTCACCGAGGCCTGGCTCGGTGCCAGATTGATCCCGTCGATCACCGCCATCCGCGCCTGAGGCAGTTCATGGATGCCGGCCTCATCGAGCACCGCCGGTATCCCGGCCAACCGTTCGGTGCCGACCTGACGGCTGGCCAGGTGGTAGACCGCCAACAGGGTGTGGGTCTTGCCGCCACCAAAGGCGGTCTGGAGCTGAATCACCGGGTCGCCACCGTGGCCGGCCAGCCGCTGGGCGACCGAGATCAACAGCAGACGCATTCCCTCGGTGATGTAGGTGCGGGCAAAGAACTTCTCGGCATCGCCGTACTCCGGTGGCGCGTGACCACTGGCCACCTGGGTGATGTCGGCGGCGAACTCGGCCTGCCTGAAGCTGCCTTCCAGGACGTCCTTGTGCGGACGGGCGATCTCACGCCACGGTTTGAGGCTCATGCAACGCTCCCCATGTCAAAAATATATGGTGTCGTCATCAGACAAAATCGGCACGCCAGAGATGGACGGCGCGGCGTGCCATCTCCTGCTGCCGCCGGTTCAGGTGGTCCAGCGTCCAGCTTTCAGGCGCCAGCTCCACGACCGATCGGGTAATGAGATATTGGCTGGTTGCATACACCGCTTGCTTGGTGGCATACGCCTCATTACCAATCCGCCGGTTGCTGGATGCCTCGAGCAAGGTCAGGTTGCCCAAACGGTAGACCGCGCTGGCCCAATGCTCGGCCGGGATGGCCTCATCCCAGTCCGGGCCCGGATTCTCCGGCAAGATATGCTCTATCGAACCGCTGTCCGTCTCGGCGTCCAGCGAA
This sequence comes from Gammaproteobacteria bacterium, assembly GCA_007128895.1. Classification (GTDB taxonomy): domain Bacteria; phylum Pseudomonadota; class Gammaproteobacteria; order SKWO01; family SKWO01; genus SKWO01. Next base: position 2,143 of record SKWO01000022.1, on the reverse strand, counting down.
CGCTCCGACCTGTCGGCCTCAAGCCGAAGCAGGATGTACCTCACCAACCGCTTGCGAACACTTGATGCGGAAAGCTCCAGCAGGGCGAAATCGTGTTCAAAACGCTCATCGGCAACGTAGATCGGCTTGAGTACAGCGAAAATCTGCGCTGGCGTGGTCAGCTCCCCATCCAGCACCCCTTTGGCCGCCTTATGATAGATGGGCTCCAATTCATTGGTATTCAGCCCGCTGACCATCGTATAGCGGAATGAGATCACCGACACCAGTTTCAGCACACGGGCAAAATCCGACTTGTCCAGGCGCTCCCAGGCGGCAAACAGCAAAGGCATCATCTGCCGTACATTGAAGAGCTTCAATTCACGCACATACGGCTTGCACCCCGACCACTCATTCCAATACTCATGTGAGGGGTCCTGCAGTGCCGCAAAGAGCTCGGCCCGCTGCTCCAGCTCCTTGACCAAGGCAAAGACCGCCGCCGGGTCACGAACCGTATCACGCACCATCTTGAACAACCGCTGCTTGCGTACCTGCCTGTAGGTGCACAGCAAGTGGTAACGCAGAAAATCAGGAAAGCGCTCCTGGCGCACCGTCGTGATCAAGTGCCTCCAGCGCCGCTGCAAGGCATCCAGGTCCGACTTGACCTTGATCTTGGAAAACAGATAGTTCTTCAGCAGGTCGGTCGACGACAGCTCCAGTCCGCGTGCGTTGAGCGTCTCGAACACGGTATAGGCGTTGATCTCATCCTCAACCGAGATCTGGATAAAGAGCAATTGGCGTGCGACCGTCTCGTTGAGCAGCATGGCCAACTGTTCACCGTCGCCCGCCAAGTCGGCCACCTCCCCCAACCGCCGCAGAAAATAGGTATGACACTCCCACAGCAGCTTGTTCGACTTGATCAGGCCGCGGGGATTGATCGGCTCGCGGAGCTGGACCAGATAGTCCTGAAAGAAGGGGTCATCCGACTCATTGAGAAAGAGCTTGCTGCTCTCCAGCAGCGAGGCCGGGTCTTTCTCGCCGATGAAGCGATGGCGCAAGGCGGTAGCACGCTGCCGGTTCTGGTCCGGCTCTATGTCGCGCTCGGCCAATGCGAGCAACTGGCGCAGCACCGCCAACGCCAAGGCGCTGAGGGTGGCCAGTCGCTGCTGACCGTCAATGATCAGAAACTCCCGATCAGAGCGCCCCTCGATGACCAGAGCGCCCATGTAGTGCCGCTCCTGCGGCTTGCCGCGCATCTCGATGATGTCGTTCCAGAGGTCCTCCCAATGCTCCTCAGACCAGGAGTAGTCGCGCTGGTAGGGCGGCACACGGTAGATCTTTCCATTGCCGAGCAGCTCAAGGAAGTTGGCGGTCTTGGTTTCGAGCAGGATCGTTCTGGCCATGCTGCCTCCTAGAGATCGAGCCCGGTCTGGCTGCCGATATGGCCAACCTCGTGCGAGGCGGCGACGATGGCGTGCCAAGAGGTGATCAGGGCGTTGTAGGCGCCGGCCTCTTCGGCCCACTTCTTGCGCTCGCAGAGGGTATAGAGGTGGTAGGCGAGCTGGCGGATCAGTTCGCCCTGTTCCGGCATCCGCGCCAGCAGGGCGCCGGCGGCGCTCTCGCCCTGCTGGTTCAGGCGCAGGATCATCTGGTGGCACGCCTGCCAGACCGGGGTGCGCTTGTCGGTGAGCGGGTCCCAGTCGAGCGCGTACTCGGCCCACTTGAACAGGCGCACCTTGCCGCCGCCGGACTCGATGACGCCGGCAATCACCACGCCATCGACACTGGTGCCTTTGGCGCGCGACAGGGTATCCGCCTCGCCATAGGGGCCACTGCTCCAGCCGTACTGCTCGAACCAACTGGCGCAGAACTGGGTATCGGCATCGAAGTTGCCGGAGTCGGGGCTGAGGTATTCCGTGATGGCGCGGTTGATCAGCACCAGCGCGTCGTGCACGCTCATGCGCGTACCGTCCTGATTCAGCACCGCCTCGTACTTGGAGTAGATCGCCATACCGGGGCCGATGGCGGCCTGAGCCAAATCCACCGGTGCAATAGGTGTCTGGCCCGTTTCGCCGCCGATCATGGTTTCCAGCGCTTCAGGCATCTCTTCACGCAGCTGACGCTGGAAGTCGCGACGGGAGATAGTCTCGGCCATGGCTTCGCGCTT
>SKWO01000013.1 GCA_007128895.1 Gammaproteobacteria bacterium | reverse complement strand
TGGGGCAGGTCGATGAAGCGGTGTTCGAGGCCGAAGTGGCGCGCCAAGTGGTCGCCCAGTGCGGCCACGCCGCCGCGTTCGGTGGCGTGGTGGCCGCAGGCGAAGTAGTGCAGCCCCGCCTCGCGGGCGATATGCACGGTCGGTTCGGAGACCTCCCCGCTCAGGTACGCATCGACGCCGGCATCGGCGGCCAGCTCGATATAGCCCTGGGCGCCGCCGCTGCACCAGGCGACGGTCTCGATCTGCGCCGGGCCACCGGCGATGTGCAGCGGTGTGCGCCCCAGCGCGCGGTCGATCCGGGCGCTCAGGGCGGCCGGGCTCTCGGCCTGTGGCAGGCGCCCGCACCAGACCTCCAGCCCCGGGCTTGGGGTGGCGAGGCGCCCGGTCTCGATCAGCCCGAGCTGCTCGCCCAGCCGGGCGTTGTTGCCGAGCTGTGGATGGGCGTCGAGCGGCAGGTGGTAGCCGACCAGTGAGAGACCGGCGCCGAGCAGCCGCGCCATGCGGGTGCGGCGCCAGCCGCTCAGGGTGGACGGCTCGCCCTTCCAGAACCAGCCGTGGTGGACCAGCAGCAGGTCGGCCTCGGCCTCGATCGCCGCGTCGATCAGCGCCAGGCTGGCGGTGACCCCGCTGACGATGCGGCGCACCTCGTTGCGCCCCTCCACCTGCAGCCCGTTGGGGGCGTAATCCTTGAAACGCTCTACCGCGAGCAGCGCATCGCAGTGGGCAAGCAGCGGCTTGAGTTGTACCATAGAATCCTCATTTGGCCATGTGGATCGAAGCCATGCGTCTGCGCAACGCCCTGACCCTGACCATGCAGATAGTAACGGCCCTGCTGGCCGCTGTCATCGTCGTCGCCCTGCTGCGACCCGACCTGCTGCCCGACAACCGCACCGTGGTCGAGTTCGGCAGCAGCGAGCGTAGCGAGCGCCCCGGTGTGCTCTCCTATGCCGACGCCGTCGAGCGTGCCGCCCCGGCGGTGGTCAACATCCACAGTAACAAGCAGGTCACCGAACCGGCCCACCCTTTCTTCGAAGACCCCTTCTTTCGCCGTTTCTTTGGCGAGCAGTCCCCGTTTGCCCCACGCCAGCGTACCGAGCGCAGCCTCGGCTCGGGTGTCATCGTCAGCCGCGACGGCTACATCCTGACCAACTACCACGTGGTTCGCGGCGGTGAGGAGATCGAGGTGACCCTGCGTGACGGCCGTACGGCCCGTGCCAGCGTGGTCGGTACCGACCCGGAGACCGATCTGGCGGTGCTGCGTGTCCGTCTGGATGATCTGCCGACCATCGTCTTCGGTGCCAGTGAGCGGATCCGCGTTGGCGATGTTGTGCTGGCGATCGGCAACCCGTTCGGGGTGGGGCAGACCGTTACCTCTGGCATCATCAGTGCCACCGGGCGCAGCCGGCTTGGGCTGACCACCTACGAAAACTTCATCCAGACCGATGCGGCGATCAACCCCGGCAACTCCGGTGGCGCTCTGGTCGACAGCAACGGCGAACTGCTCGGCATCAATACTGCCATCTTCAGCCGCAGCGGCGGTTCCCAGGGCATCGGCTTCGCCATTCCGGTCGATCTGGCGCGCGATGTGCTCAAGCAGGTGATCGAGCAGGGGCGCGTGGTGCGCGGCTGGTTCGGCATCCAGATCCAGGAGATCGGCCCGGCGCTGGCCGAGTCGTTCGAGGTCAGCCCCGACAGCGGCGTGGTGGTGGCGACGGTGGTGCGCGACAGCCCGGCCTACCGCGCCGGCATGCGCCCCGGCGACATCATCACCGCGATCAACGGCCGCCCCACCCGCAACGCCGCCGACGCCCTCGATGCCATCGCGGCCAGCCCGCCCGGCGAACGCTTCACCGCCACCTTGCTGCGTCAGGGCGAGTGGATCGAGGTGGAGGAGATCGCCGACGAACGGCCCAGCCGCAGCTGAGCTATAACCGCTCCGACAGCGCCTGCAAGAGGCGACTGTTTTCGTCCGGGGTGCCGATGGTCAAGCGCAGGCAGTCGTGCAGGGCCGGGTGGCTGCCGTGCAGGTTCTTGATCAGGATGCCGGCCTCGCGCAGGGCGGTGTGCAGCGCGTCGGCGCGGCCCGGCGGCACGCGGATCAGAATGAAATTGGCGCGGCTGGGAAAGACGGTGGTGCCGGGTAGCCCGGTCAGCGCCACGGCCAGCTGATCACGCTCGGCGCGCAGTTGGGCGCTCTGCGCCTCGAGCACGTCGAGGTGGTCCAGAGCGAAGCGGGCGCTGAGCTGGGTCAGGGTGTTGATGTTGTAGGGCAGGCGCACCTTGTCGAACTCGTTGATCCACGCAGGCGGCCCGGCCAGCATGCCGAGGCGCAGCCCGGCCAGCCCGGTCTTGGAGAGGGTGCGCATCACCACCAGGTTGGGCCAGCGACCGACGTCGCCCAGGAAGCTCTCTTCGGCGAAGGCGTGGTACGCCTCGTCGACCACCACCAGGCCGGGGGCGGCCTCGATCAACTGCGCTACTTGGGCGCGCGGGAAGAGGGTACCGGTCGGGTTATTCGGCCAGGCCAAAAAGAGCACCGCGGGGCGGGTGCGTTCGATCGCCTGCAGCGTGCGCGCCATGTTCAGGCTGAAATCGTCGTTCAGCGCCACCCCTTCAAAGGCCATGCCGGTGAAGGTGGCGATCATGCGGTACATGACGAAGGTCGGCTCCGGCGCCATGACGCAGCGGCCGTCGGCGGCCAGCGCCAGGGCGATCATCTGGATCAGCTCGTCGGAGCCGTTGCCGAGCAGCAGCTCGGCGCCGTCCGGCACGCAGAGGTGGGTGCGCAGCGCCGCCTTGAGCTCACGGCAGGCGGCGTCGGGGTAGCGGTTCAGCGCCGCCTCGCGCAGCACCTGCTGCCACGCCTCGCCGAGCGTCTCGCCCGGCCACGGCCATGGATTCTCCATGGCGTCCAGCTTGATCAGCCCTTCGGCCGGCGGCACGTGGTAGGCGCGCAGGGCGCGTATCTCCGGGCGCACCCACTGCGCCGGCCCCTTGGGGCTGCTGCTCATGGTGCTACTCCCGCTCGCCCAGACGGTACTCGGCCGAGCGGGCGTGGGCGGTCAGCCCCTCGCCGCGGGCGAGAATCGAGGCGGTGCGGCCGAGGGTGCGCGCACCGCGCGGCGAGCAGCCGATCAGGCTGGAGCGCTTCTGGAAGTCGTAGACGCCGAGCGGCGAGGAGAAGCGGGCGGTGCGTGAGGTCGGCAGTACGTGGTTGGGGCCGGCGCAGTAGTCGCCGACCGCCTCGGCCGTGTAGCGGCCCATGAAGATGGCGCCGGCATGGCGTACCTGCGTCGCCATCGCTTCGGCGTTCTCGACCGAGAGCTCCAGGTGTTCCGGGGCGATGTAGTTGATCACCTCGACCGCCTGATCGAGGTCGGCGACGTGGATCAGCGCGCCGCGGCTGGCGAGCGAGGTCTGGATGATCTCGCGTCGCTCCATCTCCGGCAGCAGGCGCTGGATGCTTTGTTCGACCGCATCGAGGAAGGCGGCGTCGGGCGAGACCAGGATCGACTGGGCGTCCTCGTCGTGCTCGGCCTGGGAGAAGAGGTCCATGGCGATCCAGTCGGGGTCGGTCTGGCCGTCGCAGACGACCAGGATCTCGGAGGGGCCGGCGATCATGTCGATGCCGACGGTGCCGAAGACCATCCCCTTGGCGGTCGCCACGTAGATGTTGCCGGGGCCGACGATCTTGTCCACCGACGGCACGCTCTCGGTGCCGTAGGCGAGTGCCGCCACGGCCTGGGCGCCGCCGATGGCGAAGACACGGTCGACGCCGGCGATGGCGGCGGCGGCCAGCACCAGCTCGTTGACCACGCCGTCCGGGGTCGGCACCACCATGATCAGTTCGTCGACGCCGGCGACGCGCGCCGGGATGGCGTTCATCAGCACCGACGACGGATAGGCTGCCTTGCCGCCCGGCACGTAGAGGCCGACCCGCTCCAGCGCGGTGACCTGCTGGCCCAGTACCGTGCCGTCCTCTTCGGTGTAGCTCCATGAATTCATCTTCTGCCGCGCGTGGTAGCTACGCAGCCGTTCGGCGCTGAACTCGAGCGCCTCGCGCTGGGCCACCGGCAGGCCGTCAAGCGCTTGGCGCAGACGCGCTTCGGGCAGGCTCAACTCGGCCATCGAGGCGACCTCAAGGCGGTCGAAGCGGCGGGTGTAGTCGAGCAGGGCGGCATCGCCGCGGCGGCGCACCTCGGTCAGGATATCGCGCACCGTCGCGTGGACGCTGGCGTCGAAACCGCCCTCCCACGCCAGCACAGCCTCCAGTTCACGCCAGAAATCGGCCTGACCGGCCTGTAGCCGGCGAATCGACAGGGTAGACATTATTCGCTGTTACCTTCTCTGGATTGGCGGTCACGCTCGCGCGCGACCCGATGGAAGCTGCGCCGCGAGCGGCTGATGAATTCACACAGGTGGGCGACCCACGGTGACTCGTTCTCACGCAGGCAGGCGAGCGCCTCGCGCAGGGAGAGGCCGGAGCGCAGCAGGATGCGGTAGGCGCGGCGGATGTCGCGAATCTCGTCGGCGGAGAAGCCGCTGCGACGCAGGCCGATCAGGTTGACCCCACGTACGCGGGCCGGGGTGCCGTCGGTGATGTAGAAGGGCAGGGCGTCCTTGATCACCTTGGCGTTGCCGCCGATCATCGCGTTGCGGCCGATGTGGCAGAACTGGTGGACCATGACGCCGCCGGAGATGAAGGCGCGCTCCTCGACCTCGACAAAGCCGCCGAGGCCCGAGCTTGGCGCGACCACGACGTGGTCGGCGAGGATGCAATCGTGGCCAATGTGGACGTTGGCCATCAGAAAGCAGTCGTTGCCGATGCGCGTGATGCCATCCTGCTGGGTCGAACGGTGCACCGTGACCGACTCGCGGAAGGTATTGCGGTCACCGACCACCACCTGACTGTCGAAGCCCTTGAAGCCCAGGTCCTGCGGCTCGCCGCCGAGGACCGCAAAGGGGTGGACCACGTTGCCCTCGCCCAGCCGGGTGCCGTTGCGCAGCATGGCGTGGCCGTGCAGGCGGTTGTTGTCCCCCAGTACCACGTCCTCTTCAATGACGGCGAAGGGGCCGATGACATTACCCTTGCCGAGGCGGGCGCCCTTGGCGACAGAGGCCAGTGGATGGATCTCGTTACTCATGGGTCAGGCGGGTCCCCTTCGGGTAGAGGGTGGGGCCGGGCTTGCCGACGTGGTAGCCCTGGGCGTAGTCGATGCCGAAGTCGCGCACCGCGTCCATGACCGCCTCATCCTCGACGAACTCGGCGATGGTGCGCACCTTCAGCTCCTTGGCCAGGGTCACGATGCTCTTGACGAAGGCGAGGTACTTGTCGTCCTGCAGCATGTTGCGGATGAACTCTCCCTCGATCTTGATCACGTCGATCGGGAAGTGCTTGATGTAGTGGAACGACGAGAAGCCGGAGCCGAAGTCGTCGATGGCGAAGTTGAAGCCCTCCAGCTTGAGGTCGAGGACGAAGCGCTCGAGCAGGGTCAGGTTGCTCACCGTCTCGCGTTCGGTCAGCTCGAAGACGATACGGCCCGGGTCGACGTTGTTGACCAGCGCCAGCTGGCGCACCTTGGCAATGAACTCCCCGACGATCAGCGATTTCGGTGACAGGTTGATGAAGAGCATGCCGTCGTAGCCCTGCTCGTGGATCTGACGGAAGGCCTGTTCGATCAGCTGGTAGTCCATCTTGTGCACCACGCCGATCTTCTCGGCCACATCGATGAACTCATAGGCCGAGACGATGCGATCCTCGATCTGGATGCGCATCAGCAGCTCGTGGATCAGCACTTCACCGGTGTGGCTGTCGACGATCGGCTGGAAGAACGGGATGATGCGCCGCTCCTCCAGGGCGTTGAGGATCATCAGGTTTTTCTCGCCGACCTCCTTGAAGACTTCGGCGATCTCGTTCTCGTCCGGGATGGCGATGTGGTTCTTGCCGCCGCGTTTGGCCTTGTACATCATGTTGTCGGCCATCAGGAAGAGGTCGCGCGGGTCGCCGCCGTGGTCCGGGTAGATGGCGATGCCGATCGAGGTGGTGGCCCGCACCGGCGTGCCGTCCGGGGCATTGATGACCAGCTTCTCCAGTGCAGTGGCGATGCGCTGGGCGACCATATGGGCCTGCTCTTCACCGGCTTCGGGCAGCAGGATGGTGAACTCGTCGCCGCCGTAGCGTGCCACGAAATCGCCGGGCCGTACCGACTCTTCCAGCACCTTGGCAAAGCCCTGCAGGAACTGATCGCCGAAGGCGTGGCCGTAGCGGTCGTTGATCGTCTTGAAGTTGTCCAGGTCGAGCATCAGCAGGCCGAACGACTGGTCGTGCCGGGTGGCGCGACCGACCTCGTAGCCGATCAGCTCCCAGAACATGCGCTGGTTGTGCAGATGGGTCAGCGGATCGCGCGTGGCGTAGTATTCGAGATCCTTGGTGTACTTGAAGATCGCCTTGACCGAGCCGACCAGGTTGAGCAGGGTGGTCAGGATCGAGCCGATGACGATATGGCGAATCGGGTCCTGGACCATCTCCGACTGCACACCGATGCCGACCACGCCTCCGATCTTCGGCGTCTCCAGCAGCAGCGACTTGGTCTGCAGTTCGATATCCTGTGGCGTCAGTTCCGGCAGGTTGCTGTCGGGGTCGGCGACGTGGTGGTTGATGCTGAGGATCGGCGCACCGTGGCGGAAGTGGACATCGCTCTCCAGGCGGCGGGTGACGATCTTTTCGAAGGCGCTGCGCGCCTCGTCGCTGACCGCGTGGTGCCAGAAGACCTCCAGCTCGTAGCCCTCTTCCTCAACCTGGAAGATCGTCACCAGTGAGTAGGCGGTGATGATGGTGTTGATGTCGATCAACAGATCCTTGATGAACTCACGCCAGTCGCGCACCACGTCGGAGGTGATGATGAACTTGCCCAGCAGGCGGATCTCGAACTCGAGGATGTCCTTGTCGACGGCGATGTCCTGTAGCTTCTCCACCAGCACATTGATGCTGCCGAAGGCCTGGTTCAGTTCATCGAAATGGAGGTCGACGTCGGTGATGTCGAGTTCGCGGAAGTCCTTGACTGAGTTGACCGCGTCCAGGCGCGCGCCGAAATCCTTGACCGGGCCGTCGATACGGCGCGCCATCAACAGGGTGCTGCCACCGGCGGCAAGCAGTACCAGCAGGCCGAAGCCAAGAAAGAGGACGATGTAGTTGCGTCGCATCTCGGCGCTGATCGGCTGCATGTCGTGGCGCAGGTCGATCACGCCGAGCACGTCACCATCAGCGACGTTGCTGTGGCAGGCCAGGCACTCGGCGCGTGCCGCCATCGGGTAGACAAAGCGCAGCACGCCGGCCTGCTCGCTGACGCGTTCCTGGCCATTGGCAAAGACCTCGAGGATCAGTGCGTCCTTGCTGGGTTGATCGATCGTGCCGTAGAGCTGCTCGACCTTGTCGCCGCGGAAGATGTCGACCTCATACGGGGTGTCGACAAAGGCCAGCCGGGTCGCCTCGAGAAACTCCTCCAGCTCCTCCCGGGTCCAGCCGCGGCGCATGACCTGGAACATGCCGTTGAAAGTCTGCTGGGCCACGCCGCGTGCCGCTTCTTGTGCTTGGCGTGCCATGACGTTTTCGTAGAGCAGCGAGGCGACCAGCGTGACACCGACAAAGACGGCCAGGGTGATCGCCAAGGTCGAGGCAAAGACGAACCCGCGCAGCGTCTGCAGTCCACCGGCCATACGTTGGAATAGTGACATAGGGGTAATTATGCCCGCCCATGGTGGCCTGTCAACAAAGATCGGGATGATTGACGCCGCAGCGTCGTGCGCGTATTATTGGCTGCTTAGCCGTCCGGCCAGTATGTACAGCGCCTGTAGCTCATCTGGATAGAGCATCGGCCTTCTAAGCCGAGGGTAGCAGGTTCGAGTCCTGCCGGGCGCGCCAAGTTATTTCGATTTCAGTGGTGGCTGTAGCTCAGTTGGTAGAGCACTGGATTGTGGCTCCAGGTGTCGTGGGTTCGATTCCCATCAGTCACCCCACCTCTTTCTTCCCTTCCTTACGCCAGCGCGTACTTTTTCAGCCGATAGAGCAGGGTGTCGCGGCTCAGGCCGAGCAGCCGCGCGGCGCGGGAGCGGTTGCCGTCGGTGCGGGCGAGTGCCTGGCGAATCATCTCCGCCTCCAGCTCCTCCAGCCGGATGCCCTCTTCCGGCAGGGCAAAACCACGTTGCCCGGTGGCGGCCTCCGGGGCGGCGATCTCCAGTGGCAGGTTCTCCGGTTCGATGGTGCGTCCGCCGAGCAGAATCACCAGCCGTTCGCACAGGTTGCGCAGCTCGCGCACGTTGCCCGGCCACGGATGCTGTTCCAGCCGCTTCAGCGCAGCGCGTGAGAAGCGTGGCGCGCTCAGGCCGTGGCGGGTGGCCAGCTCTTCGCTCAGGCGGCGCGCCAGCAGTGCGATATCCTCGCGCCGCTCGCGCAGGGGCGGCAGGGTCAGCGGCACCACGTTGAGGCGGTAGTAGAGGTCGGCGCGAAAACGGCCGGCAGCGGCGTCGGCAGCCAGGTCGCGGTGGGTCGCGGCGATGACGCGCACATCGACCCGGCGCGGGCGGTGGTCGCCCAGCGGCTGGCACTCGCCCGATTCGAGAAAGCGCAGCAGCTTGGCCTGGATGGCCAGCGGCAGTTCGCCGATCTCATCCAGAAAGAGGGTGCCGCCATCGGCAGCGCCGATGCGGCCTTCGCGGTCGTGCTGGGCACCGGTGAAGGCGCCCTTGCGCGCGCCGAAGAGCTCGGCCTCGGCCAGCGCCTCGGGCAGGGCGGCACAGTTGACCGTCACCAGCGGTGCGGCGGCGCGGCGGCTGGCCTGGTGGAGCGCCGTGGCCAGGCGCTCCTTGCCGGTGCCGCTTTCGCCCAGAATCAGGGTGGTCACGTCGGTCGCTGCGATCACCTGGGCGGCGTGCACCACCGTGCGCAGGGTCGGCGACTGGCCGGTCAGCAGGGTGTCAAAGCTGTTCATCCATCGGCTCCTTTACGGGGCAGTCGTCTGTCCCAGCCATAGGGTCGCCAGCGCGGTCGCGATCAGCACCAGACCGGCGCCGCGGCGTACCCACGGCTGTGCCGCCAGGCGGGAGAGGGTCGCTGTCAGCATACCGGCTGAGAGCGTGGCCGGCAAGGTGCCGAGGCCAAAGGCGGCCATGGTCAGCGCACCCTGCAGCGGCGCCATGGTGGCCGCCGTCCACAGCAGGGTGGTGTAGACCAGACCGCACGGCAGCCAGCCCCAGATTGCACCGAAGAGCAGTGCCTGACCGGGGCTGCGTACCGGCAACAGGCGTCGGCCGAACGGCTCCAGGGTGCGCCACAGCACGCCGCCGAGGCGCTCGATGCGGGCCAGCTGCGGCAGCCAGCCGGCCAGATGGAGGCCGATCGCCGCCAGCAGCCCCGCCGCCAGCCACTGCGCCAGACCGAGCAGACGGCCATCGCCGGCGCCGAAGAGCAGCCCGCCGCCGGCCGCGATCAGCGCGCCGGCGGCGGCATAGCTGGCGATGCGCCCGCCGTTGTAGGCGGTCAGGTAGGGCAGCAGGCGTCGCCGCTCGGCGCGGACCGGCTCCGGCAGGCTCAAGGTCAGTGCGCCGACGATGCCGCCGCACATGCCCAGGCAGTGCAGGGTGCTGAGCAGGCCAACACTGAAGGCGATCAGGTAGGTTGTCAATGAAGCGCCGATTTGGTTACAATGAAAAGCTTGCCGGGCCGCTAGCTCAATTGGCAGAGCAGGGGACTCTTAATCCCAAGGTTGAAGGTTCGATTCCTTCGCGGCCCACCAACTCCCTCAAGTACGAACTCCCGCCGATTTGGGTCTGGTCTTGGCCCATTGTCCATATTCTCTCCGCCTTGGCTCTAACCGCTGACCACATTGAGTCCGCTCTCGATATATTGCGGGAACATGCTGTCCAGACTGATCAGCGTGGCGTTGTGGTTCAGGGCAGTCGCGATGATCAGGCGGTCTGCCGGGTCACGGTGAAAGTCGGGTAGTTTGGCGGCTTGGGTTGCCACGGATCTATCGACAGGGATGCAGTCGATACCTGAACCGGTCAACGCCAAGTCAAACCAGTCATCGATCGGTTGCTGTAGTTGAATCCGGTTGCGTTGTGTCAGCAAGACGACCTCCCAGCAAGAGATCGCGCTTATGGCTGCGTGGTCTGTTTGTCCAATGATCTGAACTATACCACTGGGGAGCGGGTTTCCTGCTGGTGAGACCCATCGCACCCATATGTGGGTGTCCAGCAGGATCATCGGAGCGCGTCCCACTCTCCCTCGTCCGCGGCGGGGTCGATTAGGTCGTCATTGTAAACCACGCTGTTGGCCAATTCTGGCGCAGGGCTTCTACGAACGGTTTCTTCGCGCGGAGCTTTTGCGATCATGGGCTCGTCCAAAAGAACAAGCACCCGCAATGGGATGCCATCTGGGACCCCATCAGGTATCCGCAGGGTGTGGTCTTTGGCAACAGCTTTGAATTCGATGGCCTGCATCGGATTACTTCTGTTGCCACTGCCCGCTGTTGTCCTGGTAGTACCAGCCGCTGCGCAGGTTCTCAACCCATTGGCGGGCGAAGGTGCTGCGGATGTTGGCCTCCCACTCGGGGCGGCCGTTGACGGCGGCGATCTCGCGGTAGAGGGCGTTACGGTCGCTGTTCTCTTCACTGACCAGGCGGTTGACTGCCTGGCGGTCGCGCAGCGGGATGGCGTTGGCGTCGCGCACGGCGATCAGGCCGTCGCGGGTCTGGCCGATGGCGCCGCTGGCGTAGTGCGGTTCCAGCTCGCTGTGGCGGCTGCGCATGGAGGCCTTGAGCCGCTCGATCGCCGGGCTGGAGACGTTGATGTCGGCGTTGGCGTGGGCTGGCGCGATGAACAGGTCGAGTACTCTGCCGGCCAGCGGGCGGCTGTGGGGCGCGAGGCTCTGCGGCTCGGCCGGCGGCGCCTCACGTTGCTCGGGCTGGTCGCCCCAGATGTCGCGGATCACCCGGTCAGCGGCGCGTTCGGCGGCGGCTTCGGGGAAGTAGATGTTGATCGTGACGCAGCCGACCAGCAACGTGGTCAGGCCCAACAGTGCCACAGCCTTCTTGATCATCTTGAGACGCTCCTCATCGAACCACGGCTTTTATCGAATCACGGCTTCCTGGGCGCGGGTGATGGTGGCCAGCCGCGCCACCAGGGTCTCCCAGTCGACGCGCCGGTTGTGGCCGATCACGTCGATGCGCGGGAGCAATCCGCCCTGCACAATATAGTACCCTTCCCCGGCCGGCGCCACACCTTCCATCTGACAGATACCGTGTTCCAGTCGGCAGGAGAGGCCGATGCGGCGATAGGGGAAGGTCTCGAAGAGGCCGAGAAAGCCGCGTGAGACCACCCCGCTGGGGCCGCCGCCGAGGCTGGCCAGGTTGTCGACCGCGCGTTGGCTGATGCGTCGTCGGCCCGCTTCGCGCGTGGCCAGACGGGCATTGAAGCGTACCGGACGCCAGTCGACCAGCTCCAGATCCTCGATGTGGCCGTCCAGCCGCCCCTCGATGTGGCCGAAGGCGAGCTGGCGGGTCAGCAGCGCCAGATCGGCGTTGACCAGGCGCAGGTCGCCGCGCAGGCGCGGTACCGGGCCGAACGGTTGCTCCAGTGAGAGGTTGTGCGCCACCAGTTCGCCATCGAAGAGCTGCACCAGCAGCGCACCGGCCAGGGCGATGCGCCCGTCGCGCAGCTCGATGCCCGGCACCACGCCGCCCAGCTCACCCGACATGATCGGCCAGCCCAGTGCTTCGCTGAAGCGCGCCATCGAGATCGGCTCCAGATGGCCGGCGAAGGCGGCGTGGTGCTGGCCCTCGGCGTCGAGGCCAAAGCGCAGCGTTTCGATCTGCAGCGCCCCGTCCAGCAGTGGCAGGCGCAGCGGCGTGGCCACCGTGAGCAGGGTGCCCTGCTGAGCCACCTGCAGCTCGGCCGCCGCCAGCGGCAGCGACCAGACCGTCGCCTCCTGCCAGCGCAGCGCGCTCTGGGCGGTGCCGTCCTGTTGGTAGCGCAGGGTGCCGTCGGCGCCGCCGAGGCTGAAACGGCCGTCGCGGTCGGCCAGCCATAGGTCATCCAGGGTGACGCTGGCCGTGCGCAGCGCGTTGTTGGCCAGCGTCACCTGCGCCGCCACCGCCCCCTCCAGCTCCAACGCTTGCAGCGCGGTGCCGGCCAGCCACGGCTGCAGATAGTGCTGGTAGAGCGGCGCCGCCGGCCCCGGGTGGAGGGTCAGCGCCGCCGTCTGCAGCGCCGCCCCCGGCCCGATCGTGGCGCTGCCGCTCAGGTGCAGTGCCGTGCCGTGGCGGTAGTCGATGCGTTCCAGGCGGAGGGTCTCGCCCCGCTGCTCTCCGGTCAGTGACAGCGCCAGGGGCGTCTCGGCGCTCGGCTCCAGATAGATTGGGTCGCTGTAGAGCGCGCCCTCGTCCAACGTGGCCTGCAGGGTGCCGGCCAGCCCGTCGGCGTGCTGGCGCAGCGTCGCCGTTAGCGCCCCAGCCAGCCCCTCACCGGCGTGCAGCCCGGCGGCGTCGCTGAAGGCCCCCTCGCGCCAGCGCATCTGCGCCGCTGCCTCGGCGAGTTGCTCGCCACGCCCGGTCAGCCACAGATCAAGGTCGAGCCGACCGCTGACCTGTCCCCCCTCGATCAGGCCGCCGAGCAACCCGTCCAGCGCCGCCAGATCGACCCCGCGCCCCTGCGCCGTCACCGCCCACTGCGGCGTCGCTCCGCGCAGATCGAGCTCCAACTCGACCAGCAGCGACAGCGGTGCCGACTTTGGTGCTGCCAGCGGCGCCGTCAGCAGAAGCCCGCTGAGCAACAGGGCAAGGGAAAAGGGTGTGGGGCGCATGGGGGTGAGTGTAGCGCATCGCTGCTACTGCCGGCGCCGTTCGATCCGCTGCTGGGCTCGGTTGGCGCGCTCGACCATCTCTGAGGTGCCGGCAAAGTCGCCGGCGCGGGCGCGCGCCTCGGCCAGTAGGCGGTAGTAGGCCAGGCTGGCCGGGTCGTCCGGATACCAGTGGTGGATGCCGTCCTCGAGCAGGGCCAGCGCCTCATCGTGGCGACCGGTGGCGTTGAGGATGCGCGCCAGCGTGGTGCGCCCCTCCAGATAGCGCGGGTCGAGGCGGATGCTCTCGGCAAAGGCGGCCTCGGCCTGGGGGAGCCAGTCATCCCCGGCCAGATCAGCCGCCGCCACCAGCAGACGGCCGCGGATGGCGTGCGGGATCGGTCGCAGCGGGTTGTTGGCCACGGCGCGGTCGAGCAGCGCCATGCCCTCCTCGAAGAGGCGCTGGCGTTCGGCGGTCTGTTCGGCCGGGGTGGCCTGAAACTGCTGCAGTTTCAGCCAGGCGTGGGTGTGGTAGAAGATATCGGTCGAGCCCCACAGCCGCTGGGCGCGCACAAAGCCGGTCTCGGCTTTGATCAGCTCGCCGGCCTGCATCTGCGCGGTGGCACGCTCATAGAGCCAGGTGGCGGTGCCGACGCTGGCGAAGTAGAGCAGCAGCGGCAGGGTCAGCAGCGGCACCAGCCAGCGCCGGCGGGGTGGGGCCACGGTGACCTCCGCTGCCATCGAGGTCGGCGCCAACCGTGCCAGATAGCCCATGACCAGCGCCAGTACCAGCACGATCGGCAAGTTGTAGTAGGCGAAGGTGAACTGGGCGTGGATCGCCACCGCCACCAAGCCGCCGAAGAGGGCGGCCGCCTCCAGCTTGCGTTCGCGCGCCACGCCAGAGCTGCGCAACAGCCGTAGAAAACGCCACAGCAGGGCGAAGTGGACGGCGAGCAGCAGCAGCACCGCCGGTGCGCCCGCCTCGACCCAGAGGTGGAGCAGGTCGTTGTGGGCCCAGAAGCCGCCGCTGCGGTCGTCCGGATGGCGCCACTGCGGCCAGTGCTGCCAATAGGTGCCGATCCCGTGGCCGGTTACGGGCCGCTCCAGCCCCATGGCGACGGTCTGGTTCCAGATCAGGAAGCGGTCGTTGCCGGCGCTGTACGGGTCGGAGAGGGTGGCGATGCGCTGGGTGACCTGTGCCTCGTAGGTGACGTTGGAGAGGATCAGCCCGACGGCGACCGCCACGATGACCAGCCCGCTGCGTCGCCATCCGCCGCCGGACTGCCAGACCCATGCGGTCATCAACAGCAGGCCGCCGGCCAGCCCCAGATAGGCGCCTCGGCTGCCGATCAGCCCCACCACCAGCGCCAACAGCGCGATCAGCGCCAGCAGCAGAAAGGCCCCTGTCCGCCGTTGCGGCGCCAGGATCAGCAGTCGTGACGCAGCGACCAGCAGCAGCAGATTGAGCAGCGCGGCGAGCGAGTTGCGGTTGATGAAGGTGGCGCGCGGCTGCTCGCCCAGACCGTGGTACTGGTAGAGGGCGTAGCCGGCCAGCGCCGCGCCGATCAGCAGCAGCGGCGGCCACAGCCAGCGCCAGAGGGTATCCGGTACACCCGTCCACTGCCAGCCCAGCACCATGAGCAGCGGGATGGCCAGTAGCCAGAAGTAGCCGATGCCGAGGTAGGGGGCCGGATTCCACAGCAGCGTCAGCAGCAGCCAGCCCTGAAAGAGCAGCAGCGTGACCAGCAGCGGGTCACGCCAGACGATGCGCTGCGCGGCGTTGCCCCCTTGCAGGGCGAGCGCGGTGGTCAGCAGCGCCATGGCGGCGGCGTACCAGACCACATGCTGGCCGTTGAAGAAGAGGGCGGCGACCGTGGCACCAGCCAGGAGCAGGGCGGTCGCGGGCGTGGATAGGCGGGCAGCATTTTCGTATCTCATGTGGCGTGTTGCAGCATGAATCGTGCCGTCCCTATCGGCGGCGGCATGTCGCGATGGTGCGGCAGAGGATTGCCGCTGCGGCGGCAAAAAATCACCGCTAAACAGGTGCATGGTTGCCTTTTTCGTGGGTTTGTGTGTGCTTTTGTGGTTTGGCATGGAAAATGCCGTTTATGGGCATGTTGCGATAAGGGGTCTAAAGGGAGGGGGTATGGTCTTTCGAGGTGGGTGGCTGATTCTGCTGCTGCTGCTGGGGCTGGCCGGTTGCGTCTCGCTGCCGTCAGGGCCTGCCGGTGGCGGTGCGGCGGCCGAGCCGACCGAGGAGGCGTTGGCGGCTGCTGCCGAGGCGGCAGCGCGTGAGGCGGCGCGCCCCTCCAATCTCTGTGGTCCGGCGCAGGGCGAGATGTTCGCCTACCGCAAGAAGGTCGCCGTGCTGGCCATTCCGCCTCAGCGGCCACTCGAGGCGGCCGATCTGCCCGGCATTGGTGGTGCGTGGTCGCAGGCACTGCAACGAGAGCTGGACGGTACCGGGCGCTTTCTTCTGCGCGACGGCAGCGGCTACGGGCTCGACCCGCGCGGCGATGTTACGCAGCAAATCGTCGATGCGGCGCAGCGGCTTGACGCCCAGCTGGTGGTAGCGGGGCGCATCGTCTCCCTGGATCGTCAGTCCGGCCGGGTTGAGTTCGGTCAGGCCGGTGCCGTGCGCCATCCGTGGCGCGAAGGGCGCGTCATCGAGGTCGAGCTGAGCCTCCATGACGGCTTTTCCGGTGCCCTGATCAGCCGTCTGAACCACCACGCCGAGGCCCGCGGACAGGTGGTCAATCGCGGTCATCGCCCATTGCAGGGTGACTTCTTCCAGACGCCGTTGGGGCTGGCGGTCGCCGAGCTACTGGAACGGCAGCGTGAAGACTTGCTCGACGAGATGGCCTGTCTGCCGATGATGGCGCGGGTGGTCGACAGGCAGGGAGATGCCCTGGTGATCGACGCCGGTTTTGCCTCCTTGCTTGGGCCGGGCGATGCTCTACAGCTCTTTCAGCAACGCAAGCTCGGTTCTGGTCGTCAGGTCGAGGAGCCGCTGGGCGTGGTTCGAGTCAGCCACGTCTTTCCCGAGAGTTCTCTGGTGACAGTTGAGGCCCCCCTGCTGCCCGATGTGCGCGTGGGGGGGGTGGTGAGAGCCTGGTAGGCAAGGAGGTGATGGCCCTTGGGGGTGAAAAAAGTGAAAAAGTGGTTAAAGTTTTTCGTAAATGGGCCGTTAACTCGTTTGGAGGCTCGTCATGACGCGGCCCAGCTGTTCAAAAATCAAAACGTTTTGGAGGTATTAGAGATGAAGACTCAACAGAAGCAATTGCACAAAGCGGTGGTTGCCGGGCTGGCTGTCGGCGTGGCCGGCCTGCTGGTTGTCGGGAATGTGGCTGCACAGACGGTCAGCACCATGGAGGCGACCGTTCAGAATACATTGGACGTGGTCGAGGTTACCCCAATCAACTTTGGGACCATCTTTGCGGTACAGTCCTCAACTGCTGTTGGAGAGATTGAATTTGCTCCCGATGGTGACGTCACTGTTACTGCGAACGGCATTCAGCTGGACCACTTTGGCGGCAATGTGCCGGGCGTCTTCGAAATCCCGAATGTGACCTCGGGGCAGACGCTGGGCGTTCGGTTCCAGCTGCCGGGTACGACCACTGATATCGATGATGCCAGTGCAGAGACCTGTGGCAATGCTACCCGGCCGACCAGCGCAGGTATTACTGCACCCGTGCTTCGTTTGGGAGGTACTGGCGGTGATCCGGGGGTAGCCCGGTTCTGTGTCGGTAACTTTACGACCGATCCGGCGGGGCTGGGTGATGGTAATTACACCGTGCCTTTTGGTGTCACAACGGTGGAGTTTAATGTGGGTGCCTCGCTCTATACTGAACATGGTCATGCAACGACGCAGTTTGATTACCAGGAAGGGCTCTATACCGGCTCCTTCCAGATCCTCGGCGAGTACCGTTGATGTAGGCCGGATGATTCGTGCAATTCGTCTCGGATTGTGACAATCATGCGCTGCCGGCCCGGCTGTGGGTCGGCAGCTTTTTTTTCGGAGCCATTGGGTTTCTCTGGCCCCTGGTTGCCTTGGGCGGAGCCATGGAGCAGGTCGAGCAGATCGACTTTGGCACCCTGGTGGTGGCCTCCAACGAGGCGGTGTCAGCCAGCGAGATCTTTCCAGGTGGTGGCCAGTCGGTCGAGGGTGGCCTGCTGTTGCTGGCACCGGGGCAGCCGGCGCTCATCCGGCTCACCAATTTTCCTCCCTATACCGATATCCAGGTGACGACACCGGGTGGCAATATCCGCGCCGAAGGCGGCGTGGGCGAGCCGCTGCACTTTTCCACCGTGACAACGCAGCCGGCCACGCCACGCACCGACTTTGAGGGCACAGTCGAGTTCTGGCTGGGCGCTACGCTCACCACCAGCGGATCAGGCGTCCGCTATGCCGACGGCCTTTACCAGGGGCGCCCGCTGCTCTATTTCAGCTATACTTGGAATGAAATGCCCGAGACGGTGCAGCACCGTCTCGATGTGCGTGTAGAACTTGATTCGACCCTGACGGTCACTGAGCTGCAGGCGCTCGATTTCGGCACGCTCGCCGTGCGCCCTAGCCTCGATGAGGTGGCGTCGCTGACGATCGCGGCCGCTGGCAGT
>SKWO01000031.1 GCA_007128895.1 Gammaproteobacteria bacterium | reverse complement strand
ATTTCAAGGAGGACCTTGATAAAGTGACCATCGACCTGTCGCGCGCCCACTTCTGGGACATCAGCTCGGTCTCGGCACTGGACAAGGTGGTGATCAACTTCCGCCGCGAGGGGACCGAGGTCGAGCTGATCGGCATGAACCAGGCAACGGCGACCATCGTCGACCGCCACGCCATCCACGACAAGCCCGATGCCGCCGCACGCATCATGGGCGACCACTGAGAGGGAAAGCGCAATGGAGAAGGTGATCGCCTGCATCGACGGCTCACGCTCATCGGAGTCTGTCTGCGACCACGCCGCCTGGGCGGCCCAGCGGCTCCATGCACCACTCACCCTGCTGCATGTCACTCAAAATCGCCACGCCGACCAACCCGCCGACCTCAGCGGCAATCTGACCCTGGGGGGGCGCGAGCAGCTGCTCAAGGAGATGGTCGAACTGGAAGAGCAGCGCGGCAAGCTAGCCCGCGAGCAGGGCAAGCTGATCCTGGGGGCCGCTATCGAGCATGTGCAGTCGCACGGCGTGGCCGAACCGGGACGCCTGCTGCGCCACGGCACCATCACCGAGGCGCTGACCGACCTGCAGGAGCAGACGCGGCTGGTTGTACTCGGCAAACAGGGCAAGGACGGCGACATGGTCGAGCGCCATGTCGGTAGCCACCTGGAGAGCATCATCCGCACCCTCAGCCGGCCGATCCTCGTCGCGCCGCTGAGCTTCCAGACGCCGCAGCGCTTCATGATCGGGTATGACGGCAGCGCCACGGCACAGAAGGTGGTCGAGCGGGTCGCCATGAGCCCACTGCTGGCCGGCTTGCCGGCCCATCTGCTGATGGTCGACGACGACCATGCCGACAACCGGAACAAACTGGAGAGCGCCGCCGAGCAGCTACGCACAGCCGGGTACGAAGTGCACAGCGCGATCCGCACCGGCGCCGTTGCAGAGGCCGTCTGCGCCTACCGCAAGGAACACGACCTCCACCTTCTGGCCATGGGCGCGTACGGACGCTCGCGCCTGCGCCAATTCTTCGTCGGCAGCACCACCACGCGGATGATCATGCAGTCGCCGATGCCACTGCTGATTCTACGGTAGCAAGTTGTACCAATACATGGAGAGCGAATATACTGATGCTTTGATGCCATGCACAGGAGCATCACCATGCGCACCACACTCACCCTGGACGACCAGTTAGCCTCTGACCTCAAGGAGGCAGCTCACCGCAGCGGCAAGCCATTCAAACAGGTGGTCAACGAGGCACTGTACGTCGGTTTGCACGAACTATCCCAGCCACGGGGACGTCCCTACCGGCTGCGACCAACCCATATGGGCACAGTCCGCACCGGCATCGACCTTGACAAGGCCCTTGACTTGGCCGACCGACTGGAGCAAGAGGCCATCGCTGACAAGCTGGAACAGCGCAAGTGATCCTCGTCGACGCCAACTTGCTACTCTATGCCGTCAACCCGGACTTGCCACACCATCCAAAGGCGCGGTCGTGGCTGGAACAGGTGTTATCAGGGCGTGAGACTGTGGGACTGCCTTGGGTGGTACTGCTCGCTTTCGTGCGTATCTCCACCAATCCGCGAGTATTCGAGAGACCGCTCCCGGTGGAGACCGCCTGCCGTTATGTAGACGAATGGCTCGCGCAGCCGCTGGTATCGCTCCTGACACCCGGCGAAGGCCACTGGTCGATTTTAAGCAACTTGCTGCGACATACCGGAACGGCAGCCAACCTGACCACAGATGCACATATCGCCGCCCTCGCCTTGGAGCGAGGCGCCACCGTCTTCTCCACCGACAACGATTTCAAGCGATTTCCCGGGGTCTCCCACATCGACCCCCTCGGGCAAGAGTAATCACCTCAAGCCGAGGCCATCGCCTCGGTGATTTCGAAGGCGAGTTGGCCGTCGCGTTCGGTGATCTGGACATGGCCGCCGCCCTCGGCGAGGCGGCCGAAGAGGACCTCTTCGGCCAGCGCCTTCTTGATGTGCTCCTGGATCACGCGTGCCATGGGGCGGGCACCCATCTTCGGGTCGAAGCCGCGTTCGGCCAGCCAGCTGCGGGCGTGGCTATCGACCTCGATGGTGACCTTGCGTTCGTGCAGTTGCGCCTCGAGCTCGGCGATGAACTTGTCGACCACGTGGGCGACCGTCTCGACGTCGAGCGGGCGGAACGGGATGATGCCGTCGAGGCGGTTGCGAAACTCCGGTGAGAAGCTTCGCTGGATCACCTCCATGCCGTCGCTGGCGTGGTCCTGCGGCGTGAAGCCGATCGAGGGGCGCTGCATCTGTTCGGCGCCAGCGTTGGTGGTCATGACCAGAATGACATTGCGGAAGTCGGCCTGACGCCCGTTGTTGTCGGTCAGCGTGCCGTGGTCCATCACCTGCAGTAGCAGGTTGAAGACATCCGGGTGGGCCTTCTCGATCTCGTCGAGCAGCAGCACCGCGTGCGGGTGCTTGGTGATCGCTTCGGTGAGCAAGCCACCCTGGTCGAAGCCGACGTAGCCGGGCGGTGCGCCGATCAGGCGCGAGACGGTGTGGCGCTCCATGTACTCCGACATGTCGAAGCGGATCAGCTCGATACCGAGAATCTTGGCGAGCTGGCGGGTCACCTCGGTCTTGCCGACGCCGGTCGGCCCGGCGAAGAGGAAGGTGCCGATCGGCTTCTCTTCGCTGCCCAGGCCGGCGCGGGAGAGCTTGATGGCGTCGGAGAGCGCCTCGATGGCCGGGTCCTGGCCAAAGATCACCAGCTTCAGGTTGCGCTCCAGGTTGCGCAGCACATCCTTGTCGGAGGAGGAGACGCTCTTGGGCGGGATACGAGCAATGCGGGCAATGATCGCCTCGATGTCGCGCACGCCGATGCTCTTCTTGCGCCGTGACGGCGGCAGCAGCTGCTGGCTGGCGCCGACCTCGTCGATGACGTCGATCGCCTTGTCCGGCAGGTGGCGGTCGGTGATGTAGCGTTCGGCCAACTCCGCCGCGGCGCGCACGGCGGCGCGGGTGTAGCGCACGCCGTGGTGGTCCTCGAAGCGCGACTTGAGCCCTTCGAGGATCTGTACCGTCTCGGCCACGCTCGGCTCGACCACGTCGATCTTCTGGAAGCGACGCGCCAGGGCGCGGTCGTGCTCGAAGATGTTGCGGTACTCCTGATAGGTGGTCGAGCCGATGCACTTGAGTGCACCGGAGGCAAGTGCCGGCTTGAGCAGGTTGGAGGCGTCCATGACACCGCCGGAGGCGGCGCCGGCACCGATGATGGTATGGATCTCGTCGATGAAGAGGATGTTGCCGGGCTGACTCTCCAGCTGCTTGAGCACCGCCTTGAGCCGCTTTTCGAAGTCGCCTCGGTACTTGGTGCCGGCCAGCAGGGCGCCGAGATCGAGTGAGTAGACGGTCGACTCGCCGATCACCTCGGGCACCTCGCCATCGACGATCTTCTTGGCCAGCCCCTCGGCCAGCGCGGTCTTGCCGACGCCGGCCTCGCCGACGAAGAGCGGGTTGTTCTTGCGCCGCCGGCAGAGCACCTGGATGGCGCGCTCCAGCTCCTCCTTGCGGCCGATCAGCGGATCGATGCGATTCTCGCGTGCCAGCTGGTTCAGGTTGGTGGCGAAGCTCTCCAGCGGCGAGCTGCCGGCCTCCTCCCCTTCACCCCGACCGGCACCGGTCTCGCGCTGTCCCTGATCGCCGGGCTGCCCCTGGCTGTCGTGTTCCGGCACCTTGGAGATGCCGTGGGAGATGTAGTTGACGATATCGAGCCGGCTGATGTCGTAGCGCGAGAGCAGGTAGACCGCCTGCGACTCCTGCTCGTTGAACAGGGCGACCAGCACGTTGGCGCCGACCACCTCCTTGGCGTTGCCGGACGACTGGACGTGGAAGACGGCGCGCTGCAGCACGCGCTGGAAGCCGAGCGTCGGCTGGGTGTCGCGCTGATCGGCCGGATCGAGCAGCGGCGTGCTCTCCTCGATGAAGAGTTCGAGGTCGCTGCGCAGCTGATCGAGATCGGCACCGCAAGCGCGCAGTGCCGTCTGTGCAGTCGATTCGTCGAGCAACGCCAGCAGCAGGTGCTCGACGGTCATGAACTCGTGGTGCCTGTTCCGGGCCGCCTTGAAGGCCAGGTTGAGCGTGACTTCCAGTTCTCGGCTCAGCATCGGTTCACCTCGTTCAGACCGCTTCCATGACACACATCAGCGGGTGGCCGTTGTCGCGTGCATGTTCGTTGACCTGGACCACCTTGGTCTCGGCGATGTCACGGCTGTAGACGCCACACTCACCCTTGCCGTGGTAGTGGACATTCAGCATCACCTGGGTCGCTTTCTCCCGATCCATGGCGAAGAAGCGCTCCAGCACCAGCACAACGAACTCCATCGGGGTGTAGTCGTCGTTGAGCAGCAGCACCCGATACCTGGGCGGCTGCTTCAACGCCGGGCGGCCCTCCTTGAGCGCCACCCCGTCGTCACGATCCTCGTCCACCCGTTCACCCATAGTCTAGCCGAAATCCTGCTGCTGTGAAGCCGTCACATCTGCCCGACGATCGCCTCGCCAAAGGCCGAGCAGCTGAGCAGGGTCGCCCCCTCCATCAGCCGTTCCAGATCGTAGGTGACAGTGCGCGCCATGATCGCGCCGCCGAGCCCCTTGACGATCAGATCGGCCGCCTCGCTCCAGCCCATGTGGCGCAGCATCATCTCGGCCGAAAGAATCAGCGAACCGGGGTTGACCTGGTCCTTGCCGGCATACTTGGGCGCAGTGCCGTGGGTCGCCTCGAACATCGCCACGCTGTCGGAGAGGTTGGCCCCCGGCGCGATGCCGATACCGCCGACCTGGGCGGCCAGCGCATCGGAGATATAGTCGCCGTTGAGGTTGAGGGTGGCGATCACGTCGTACTCGGCCGGGCGCAGCAGGATCTGCTGCAGGAAGGCATCGGCGATCGAGTCCTTGATGACGATCTCGCGACCGGTGACCGGATTGGTCATCCGGCACCACGGTCCGCCGTCGATCTCGACCGCGCCGAACTCCTCCTTGGCCAGCTCGTAACCCCAGCTCTTGAAGGCGCCCTCGGTGAACTTCATGATGTTGCCCTTGTGCACCAGGGTGACCGAGGCGCGATCGTTGTCGATGGCGTACTGGATCGCCTTGCGCACCAAGCGGCGGGTCCCGTCACGCGAGACCGGCTTGATGCCGATGCCGGAGCTTTCGGGGAAACGGATCTTGCTCACCCCCATCGTCTCGCGCAGGAAGTCGATCACTTGCTGCGCCTCGGGCGTGCCGGCGGCCCACTCGATACCGGCGTAGATGTCCTCGGAGTTCTCGCGGAAGATGACCATGTCGGTCTTCTCCGGCTCCTTCAGCGGGCTCGGGGTGCCGGGATAGTAGCGCACCGGGCGCAGACAGACATAAAGATCCAGCTGCTGGCGCAGCGCCACGTTGAGCGAGCGGATACCGCCCCCGACCGGCGTCTCCAGCGGCCCCTTGATGGAGACCACGTAGTCGCGCACCGCATCCAGCGTCTCCTGCGGCAGACCGCCGCACTCGGCACCGTACAGCTCGGCCGCCTTGAGGCCGGCGTAGATCTCCATCCAGGCGATGCGACGCTGGCCACCATACGCCTTCTCCACCGCCGCATCGACCACCCGGCGCATCACCGGGGTGATGTCGACGCCGATGCCGTCACCCTCGATGAAGGGGATGATCGGGTGGTTCGGTACGGTGAGGGAGAGATCGCTGTTGACGGTGATGCGCTCGCCCTGGGCCGGCGCCACAATCTTGTTTGAACCCATCGATGAGACTCCTGTCGGACAGTGTATAAATGGCATCAGTGTACCACTTTCCCCCCCTTCTCCGCAGGGTGCTATAGTTTGCAATTGGGCAGCCTTGGAGGCGACCTGCGTTGAACATCCTGATCGTTGATGACCACACCCTGGTGCGCGAAGGACTGAAACGGATCGTGGCTGATCTGCCGGGCGAAACCACCATCGGCGAAGCGGCCGACGGCTGTGCCGCCCTGCAGCGACTGGAAGAGGCGTCGTGGGATGTGGTGCTGCTCGATATCGCCATGCCGGGCCGGGGTGGTGTCGATACGCTGCGACGGATACGCGACGACTACCCCGACCTGCCGGTACTGATCCTGAGCATGCACCCCGAGGATCAGTACGCCCTGCGCATGCTCAAGGCCGGCGCCTCGGGTTACCTGACCAAGGAGAGCGCACCGGAACGGCTGCTCAGTGCGATCGATCGCATCAGCCAGGGCCACCGCTACATCAGCGACACCCTGGCCGAACAACTGGCCTTCCAGTGGGAGCTGGGCGGCGTCGAGCGCCCTGTACACGAGCAGCTCTCGGACCGCGAGCTGCAGGTCATGCGCCTGCTGGCACTCGGCCGCGAAACCCATGAGATCGCCGATCAACTGACTCTTTCACCCAAGACAATCGCCACCTACCGCACCCGTCTGCAGCAGAAGACCGGTCTCAGGAATGTCGCCGAGATCACCCGTTACGCCCTGGAACACCAACTGGTATGAGCTACTCCGAATAGCCAGGATCACACGGCAAGGTAAAGAGTACCGTCGTGCCGACACCACGCGCGGTCTCGATCCAGATGCGCCCGCCATGGTATTCAACCACCTTCTTGCAGATCGCCAGCCCCATGCCGGTCCCACCGACACCGCGGGTATTGTTCAGGCGCCGAAAGAGGGCAAAGGCGCGCTCGGCATGGCGCTGATCGAAGCCGATGCCGTTGTCACAAAAGCGAAAGAGCCAGCCATCAGGATGCGCCTCGACACGCACCTCAACCCGTAATTCCCGCTCCTGCGCACGGTACTTGATCGCGTTGGTCAACAGATTCTCGAACATCCGGCGCAACTGAGCCGGGTCGCCGCGAATAACCGGCAAGGGATCAAACTCGATGGTCGCGCCGGCCGTGTTGCACAAATTGTCCAGGTCGTCGATCGTCTGACCCATCAAAGATCCCAGACAGATTGGGTGCAGCGCCATCCCTTCGCGCCCCAGACGGGCGTACGTCAACAGATCACGGATCATCGCCTGCATGCGCAGCCCACCCTCACGGATGTGGCGCAAATGATCACGCGCCCGGGCATCCAGGCGCTCGGCCACTTGTTCCTGCAACAGCTCGGCAAAACCGGTCATCGTGCGCACCGGCTCCTGCAGATCGTGCGAGATCGCCTGGGCAAACTCGACCAGTTCGGCGTTCGACGTCGACAACTCAGACAAGGTATGGGAAAGCGCTGCTGTGCGTTCGGCGACCAACGCCTCCAACTGGTGCTGTTGCCGCTCCAACAGCTCGATCTTGTGCAGCGCCAGCGAGACCAGATGGCTGACCGAGGCGATAAAGTCGAGTTCGCTCCGCGCCCATCGACGCGGCTGTTCGACGGTATTGAGCACCAGCAGATGAAACCCCTGTTCGGCATAACCGAACGGGTGCCAAAGCAGGCTTTTGATCCCCATCTCGCCATGCAGCATCTCCGCGGCACCGTCCACAACCAGCAGCGGGTGAACCGCATAATGATGGCTGACCACCGGGCTGCGGCTCTGCAGGAGCACGTCGGCGACCGCCTGAAAGCGCGCCAAGGGAAAACAGCCGATACTGGCAGGAATCACCGGCTGCTGAGGACTGACCCACTCCTCTAGCCCGTTGACCCACTCCTGCTCCAGGGAGACCCTATAGATCAAGACCCGATCGACCGCCAGATGCTCGCCGATCACGCGACAACTCTCGTTGAGGATCATCCGTGCATCGTCATGCGCCGCGACGACCTGTGCGACCCGCGCAAAGGCGACGGCATGGCGGCCCCCATTGACGTTCTCCTGCATCGCTTTATCCCTCTTCTGACCGGCCACTGCAGTCTATCCCCAAGCCCGGCCCCACCCTGTAGGCAGCCGCATGATCTCACTGTCAGACTTTACCCTACAACAGCAAAAGTTGAACACAATTCAAAGGTTGCAACGTGTCGGTATTTTGCTGACAACACGATGGGATAACGTCGCCTTCACACCGGCCAAGCTGCGGTCTAGATTCAAGCCGAACGCCACAAAAAGCCTTGTAAGGAGGAAACCCGATGGAGATCCTGCTGATTGAAGATTCGCGCCTCGTTCGCGACCGTCTGACAGAGCTGCTCGAATCGATGGAAGGGGTCACGGTCACGGCCTCGGCAGCCGACGTTCCCGGCGCGCTCGCTTGCCTGGCCGACTATCTGCTCCGGGGACGGATGCCCGATCTGGTCGTGCTGGACATCTCGCTCTTTGGTCAGGAGATGTCGTGCGGCAACGGCATCGACCTGCTGCGCCATATCAAGCGCCGCTTCTCGCCGGTCAAGGTCGCGGTACTCACCAACTACGCCAGCATCGCGATCCGCAACCGCTGCGCGCGCGAGGGCGCCGACTACTTTTTCGACAAGTCCTACGAACTGGACCGTCTGACCGATACCGTCCACGCGTTGCAGTGCAATCCACCCCACCCCTTCCTGTCGACCGCGTTCGAGGTCGAGCACACATCGGCTGCGGTTGCCAACTGGAGATGAGCCATGCACAGCAACAGCCCATCGGCGCTGCACGCCTGCTCTCTGTGCGAACTGGCACAGCACAACCGCGAACTCGCCCACCAGCTCGATGAGGTGGTCAACCGCAGCCACGCCCAGGAGCGCGCCCTGCAGCGGCAGGCACGCCACGCCGTGGTCGGCGAGGTGGCCGGCAACATCGCCCACCAGTGGCGTCAGCCGCTCAACGCCCTTTCCATCCTGCTCGGCACCCTGCAGATCGACCACCGTACCGGTCAGCTCGATGATCAGCGGCTGCACGATCACCTGGAACGGGCCAGCGAGCTGATCCAGCACATGTCCGAGACGATCGACGACTTCCGCGACTTCTTTCGTCCCGGGCTGGAACAACCCACACCGTTCAATCTGGCCGAGACGGTACACAAGACGCTGCGCCTGCACGCTGCCGCGTTTCGTGCATGCGGCATCGAGCTAACCAGCGACTGCCAGCCGATCCTGGTCCCCGGCAGCCCCAACGCCTTTGCTCAGGTACTGCTCAACCTGCTCGGCAACGCCCGCGACGCCCTGATCGATCGTGACATCGCCCCGGCCCGCATCCATGTCCGCACGCTGCACCGTCGCGACTGGGCCCTGACCACGGTACAGGACAACGCCGGCGGCGTCAGCCCGGCGGCAGCGCCCCACATCTTCAAGCCGTACTTCACCACGCGCAAGGAGGGCAGCGGCATCGGCCTGCACATGTCACGGCTACTGGTCGAACGCGAACTCGGTGGCCAACTGCGCTTTCACAATACCCGTGAAGGCGCTGAGTTCATCATCGCCATCCCCGCCGTTTCTGGGCGCGCCCGGCTCGACCACCCGCCCACCCGATTCGAGCAACGGAGGACCGGATGACATCCAATGACCACGCCGTCATGACCGAGCTGACCGTCCTGCTGGTCGAGGACGAGCCGCGTATCCGCGAAGAACTGACCCACTTCCTCAAGCGCCTCTTCGGCACCGTCCATACGGCCGAAGACGGCAACGAGGGGATGCAACGCTTTACTGCCCACCGGCCCGACATCATCGTCACCGACATCGTGATGCCGCACATGGATGGGCTGGAGATGATCCGCGCCATCCATCAGCACGCCCCGGACGTCTCGGTAGTGGTGACCACGGCGCTCGACAGCAACGAAATACTACTGTCCGCGATCGACGCCGGGGTAGACGGCATTGCCTTCAAACCGATCGATCCGGAGCGACTGCAGGCCGCGCTCGTCAAAGCCGCGCGCATTCAGATCGAACGACGCACACTGGCCCTGCAAAAGGAGGAGCTGTCGATCTACCAGACCCAAGCCGAACAGGAGCGGCGTATCGTCGCTGGCCTGATGCGGCGGATGATGGAGGCTCCCGGGCTGGACGACCCGGCCGTCGAATGGTGGCTGCACCCGTGCCATGTGGTCGGCGGTGACATGGTCGCCGTCTACCGCAATGAACACGACCAAGTCTATGCCATGCTGGCCGACTCCACCGGCCACAACCTGCCGGCAGCGATCAACCTGCTGCCGATCCTGCGCATCTTCTACAGTATGGCCGCCAAGGGCTTTGCCCTGGCGACCATCGTCAACGAGATCCACCACACCCTCTGCCTGCAGAGCCCGATCGACCGCTTCGTCGCCGCCACCCTGATCCTGGCCGACCCACGCGACCAGGTAATGCAGATATGGAACGGCGGCAACCCACCGGCCATCTTCATCGACCCGGCCGGCAGTATCGACATCCTGTTCGAATCCGACCACCTGCCGCTGGGGGTGCCGCACGACGACTTCAGTGCCCGCTGCCGCTACCACGTCTGGCGCAAGTCCGGCGATCTGGTACTCTGTTCCGATGGCGTGCTGGAGGCGACCGATACCGAGGGCGACCCGTTCGGCCTGGAACGGCTGTTATCGGGCCTGACCGAACCGGTCGGCGAGCAGAAGCGGCTGCGGCCGCAGTTCGACCACCTGATCCATACGCTAAACGACCACCTTGGCAAAACGGCGGCCGATGATGACATGTCGTTATTGCGCATACGTTGTCCGAGCCAGTAAAGACAATGGAGCAGATCATGGAGGGCCGGATCAAGATACTGCTGATCGAGGACAACCCGGCCGATGCACTGCTGGTGCAGGAGACCGTCGACCATGAACAGCTCGACTTCACCGTCACCGAGACGCTGGACGAGGCGCTGGAACAGATTCGGCAAACGCCGCCTGAACTGATCCTGCTCGACCTGACCCTGCCCGACAGCGACGGCATCGAAAGCTTTGACACCCTTCACGACCACTTTCCCCAGCTGCCGGTGATTGTGCTCAGTGGCCATGAAGATGACGCCTTGGCGCTGGCGTGTGTGCAGCATGGCGCACACGACTACCTGATCAAGTCCGCCTTCAACGGCGAGCAGCTACGCCGCGCCATCCTCTATGCCGCCACCCGAACCCGCCTGATGCAGTCGCACCAGCGCGAGGAGGCGCTGCGCGCCCTCTCCAGCCACATCCAGGAGGCGCGTGAAGCCGAGCGCGTCCATATCGCACGCGAGCTGCACGACGCGCTCGGCTCTCAGCTGACAGCGCTGAAACTCGACATCCACTGGCTCGGCAGCCGTTGCAAGCCAGTGCCCGAGGTGGAACAGCGACTGCACGCGATGAAGCAACTGGCCGATGAGCTGATCCAGACCACACGCCGTATCTGTACCGAGCTGCGCCCGGCCCTGCTGGAAGACCTTGGCCTGCTGGCCGCCATCGAGTGGCAGACCGAGCAATTCACTGAACACAGTGGTCTGCCGTGCTCGATCAGCGTCACTCCGGAGGCGGAGGCGCTCTGCACACGCTGTTCACCAGCCGAGTCGTTGACCCTCTTTCGTGTGCTGCAGGAGGCGCTGACCAACATCGCCCGCCACGCCCAGGCACACGCAGTCACCGTGCAGCTGCAGCATCTGAGCGAAGGACTGCAGATGGTGATTCAGGATGACGGCTGTGGCCTGAACGGTTCACCCAGCAAAACACGCGCCCACCATGGCATCAACGGCATGCGTGAGCGCATGACCTCACTGGGCGGAGAACTCACCTGCCTGTCATCCCCCGGATGCGGCACCACCCTGCAGGCCTTTCTGCCGATACCGAGCGAACTTTGACCTGACTCTGGTATCGTAAAGAGTGACCCTCAGCCAGGAGCACCCCATGCGCATCATCGTCGGCCTCTCCGGCGGCGTCGACTCGGCCGTCGCCGCCCTGTTGCTGCAGCAGCAGGGCCATACGGTCGAAGGTCTGTTCATGAAGAACTGGGAGGAAGACGACGACGCCGACCACTGTACCGCCGAGGCCGATCTGGCCGAGGCGCGTGCGGTGGCCGAGCGGTTGAGGATTTCACTGCACACGGTCAACTTTTCGGCCGATTACTGGGACCGGGTCTTCGAATACTTTCTGACCGAGTACCGTGCCGGACGTACCCCCAACCCCGATATCCTCTGCAACCGCGAAATCAAGTTCCGCGCCTTTCTTGACCACGCCACCGGCGCACTCGGCGCCGACGCGATCGCTACCGGCCACTACGCCCGCATCGACCCGACGCATGGCCGCAACCGACTGCTCAAGGGGCTCGACCCGGAGAAGGACCAGAGCTACTTTCTCCATCTGCTCGATCAGGCGCAGCTGGCCAGGGCCCTCTTCCCCGTCGGCGAGCGGCACAAGGGCGAGGTGCGCCAACTGGCCGCGCAGCACGGCCTGCCCAACCACGCACGCAAGGACAGCACCGGCATCTGCTTCATTGGCGAGCGCCGCTTTCGCGACTTTCTGGCCCGCTGGCTGCCGGCCCAGCCGGGGGCGATCGAGACGCCGGAGGGACGGGTGATCGGCGAACATCACGGGGCCTTCTACTACACCATCGGCCAGCGCCAAGGGCTCGGCATCGGCGGCGACCGCAGCGGCAGCGGCGAGCCGTGGTTCGTGGCCGGCAAGGATGTGGCGCGCAATGTGCTGATCGCGGTGCAGGGCCACGACCACCCGCTGCTGCTGAGCGGACAGCTCCACACCGCCGCGCCGCACTGGATCGCCGGCGCACCGCCCACCCTGCCACTGGCGTGCAAGGCGAAGATCCGCTACCGCCAATTGGAAGAGCCGTGCACGGTGTGTGCAGATGACAGCGGTGGACTGCGCGTGGTTTTCGAAAAGCCGCAACGAGCCGTCACGCCGGGGCAGTCGGTCGTCTTCTATCTGGGCAGCGAGTGTCTGGGGGGCGCGGTAATCGAGTCGACCCGCACGGGATAAGTCAGGCAGGAAAGGTACGCTGGCGGACCGCATCGACCCAGCGCCGCAGGGCACCGTTGATCCCGTCGCTGTGGCCGGTAAGAAAGTCGGGCGCAAAGCTCGGGCGCTTGCCCGGTGTGATGCCTAGCAGGTCGTAGACCACCAGCACCTGGCCGTCGCAGCCACCACCGGCACCGATGCCGATGACCGGGATCGTCAGCGCCACGGTGATCTCGCTCGCCAGCGCCGCCGGTACGCATTCGAGCACCAGCAGATCGGCCCCGGCCTGCTCCAGGGCAAGCGCCTCCTCTTTCAGCCGACGGGCCTCATCCGCCTCACGCCCCTGAACCCGGTAGCCGCCGAGCTTGTTGACCGACTGCGGCAGCAGGCCAAGGTGGGCACAGACCGGCACGCCGAAGGCCGCCAGCCGCTCGACCGCCGCAACCACGTCACGCCCCCCCTCCAGCTTGACCCCGTGCGCGCCCCCCTCCTGCATCAGCCGCGCGGCCGAGGCCACCGCCTGCTCTGGTGTGGCGTAGCTGAGAAAGGGCAGATCGGCCAGCACCATCGCGCGCTGCGCGGCCCGCGCCACCAGCGCCGTGTGGTAGACCATATGGTCGAGCGTTACCGGCACCGTGGTGGCGTGGCCCTGCACCACCGTGCCCAGCGAGTCACCGACCAGCAGCAGATCGACCCCGGCCTGTTCGGCACAGTAGGCAAAGCCAGCATCATAGGCGGTCAGCATGGCGATCGGTTCGCCATGCGCCTTCATCGCCTTCAGCCGAGTCAGGGTCACCGTGCTCATGACAGCGTCACCGGCAGGGGATTGAAGTAGCGGCGGCCACGCGGGCGGTCGGCGATCTCCTGCAGCAGGGCGGTGTAATCCGCGTCACTGCGCTCGAAGTTGGCCTCCGCGGCATTGACGATCAGCACCGGCGCACCGCTGTAGTGGTGGAAGAAGTCGAGGTAGGCCGCCGACAGCCGCTCCAGATAGTCGCCATCCAAGCGGCTCTCGCAGGGGCGTGCGCGGCGCGCGATACGCTCCATCAGCACCGGTACCGGCGCCTGCAGATAGACCACCAGATCAGGCGCCGGCGCCCGTGGCGACAGCGTCGCCCAAATCTGGTCATAGAGCTCACGCTCGTGCTCATCCAGATTCAGGTGGGCAAAGAGGCGATCCTTCTCCAGCAAAAAGTCGGCAATGCAGAGCGGCCGAAAGAGGTCGGCCTGGTTGAGCGGCTCGAGCTGGCGCACCCGCTGAAAGAGAAAGTGGAGCTGGGTCGGCAGCGCCGCGTGGCGGGGGTTTTCATAGAAGCGCTCGAGAAAGGGATTCTCTTCAGCGGCTTCGAGCAGCAGCTCGCCACCCAGCGATTCGGCGACACGCCGGGTCAGGGTGGTCTTGCCGACCCCGATTGGCCCCTCGATGACGATGTAGCGGTACGATTGGTCAGTAGCGTTCATGCCGATGCGATCACGTCCAGTCCATCCGGCGGACAGCCGGCGAGCAGCGCCTGCACGACGCCATGGCCCGGTATGGCCAGTTGCGGCGCCACCTCATGCAGGGGGTAGAGCACAAAAGGGCGTTGGCAAAGCCCCGGGTGCGGCAGGGTCAGCCGCGCGTCGCTGCTGATGGTATCACCATGGAGCAGAATGTCGAGATCCAGCGTACGCGGCCCCCAGCGCAGACCGGAGCGGATACGCCCGTGGTCCGCCTCGATACGCTGCAGGTGGCTCAGCAAGTCGCTGGCCAACAGGTCGGTCTCCAGCGCTGCCACCGCGTTGATGTAGTCGGGTTGATCGGCCGGGCCGAGCGGCCGACTGCGATAGAGCGAGGAGGTGACCACCCGACGGCTACCGGGCAATCGATCCAGCGCGGCCAGCGCGCTGCGCACGGTCGCCACGGCATCGCCCAGGTTGGCCCCCAGGCCGATCCACGCGGTCGTCACGCAGCGGCGGCCCCGCCACGACGACGACGCCCTCCCCGGCGCCGACGCCGGCGACGACGCCCTTCACCGTCGGCCTCTTCGCTATCGGCAGGCGGACGCGGCGGCGGCGCCTCGCCATCCACTTCCTGGCTGGCCTGATAGTCGGTCCACCACTGGCACAGTTCGTCCAGCGCCTCGCCAGAGGCTTGACGCAACAGCAAAAAGTCATAGGCGGCACGAAAGCGCGCATGGGCCAGCAACTGCATCGGCCGCTTGCCGCTGCGCCGGGTCAGACGCGCCTGCATCTCCCAGATCTCGCGCATCGGCAGGCTGAAGCGGCGCGGCACCGCAACCCGCACCGCCTGCTGGGTGATGACCGCATCCCCCGCCACCTGCAGTGCCTGCAGCCAGGTCTTGCACTCGCCCGACGCCTCCAGCTCCGCCGCCAGTTGGCGTACCGGCTCCCACAGCAGCGCGGCAAAGAGGAAGGCCGGCGTCACCGGCTTGCCTGCGGCAACCCGCTCATCGGTGTTGCTCAGCGCATTGACCACAAAAGTCCGCGGATAGTGCTCCTCCTCCACCGCCAGCGCCGCGTCGGTCGCCGGGAAGAGGTAGCGGAAGAGATCGTAGTGGCGCAACAGCTCGAAGGTCTGCACCCCGTAACCGGCCAGGAAGAGCTTGAGCACCTCCTCGAAGAGGCGCGCCGACGGCACATGCTCCAGCAGCTCGCCCAACTCGAAGAGCGGCTGCTCGGTACCGGGCTCGATACGAAAACCGAGCTTGGCGGCAAAACGCACTGCGCGCAGCATGCGCACCGGATCTTCGCGATAGCGCTGCCACGGATCGCCGATCAGCCGCAGCTGGCCCCGATCCAGATCGGCCATGCCGCCGGTGTAGTCGACCACCGAAAAGTCGGCGACGGTATAGTAGAGCGCGTTCACGGTGAAGTCGCGCCGCCAGGCATCCTCCTCCAGCGTGCCGTAGACATTGTCCCGCAGGATCATGCCGTGCTCGCCCACCTCACCCGCTCCATCCAGCGCGGGCTCGTCTTCCGTATCCTCGACCGGCTGATGGCCGGCGCGGAAGGTCGCCACCTCGATGATCTCGGCCCCGAAGTGGACATGCGCCAGACGGAAACGGCGCCCGATCAGGCGGCAATTGCGAAAGACACGGCGCACCTGCTCCGGCGAGGCACTGGTGGCCACATCAAAGTCCTTCGGCTCACGCCCAAGCAGCAGATCACGCACCCCGCCACCCACCAGGTAGGCCTCGTAACCGGCCTCATTGAGCCGATAGAGCACCTTCACCGCATGGGGGCTGATGCGCGCACGCGAAATGGTGTGCTGATCACGAGGAATGACCACCCGCTCAGGCCGTGCAACCGCCTCGGCCTGCGGCTCCCTTGAAAATAGACGCTTCCAGATTTTTATCATCCGGGCTATAATAGCGCACTGCAACACACATGTGCACTGCTCCCATCGTCTAGCGGTCTAGGACGTCGCCCTCTCACGGCGAAAACAGGGGTTCGAGTCCCCTTGGGAGTACCAACTTCCCCCTTGATTTTCTTAGCTTTTCGCAATCAGCCGAACTCAGTCGCGGCCAGATAATATCACAAAATCGAAAATCAATTGGTCCAAGAGTGGTCCCAACTTTTTCAGCGTAAGTCGTTGATTATTCATTCCAGACCACCACCCGCAATCACCCGCACTCAAACCCAATTGGTCCAAGATCACACACAATAAGATGGCTATATCAGGCTATCGCCCACCAGGCAACCCGACGCGCCCTGTCACAGGCCACAGGAACTCGCCAAAATCGTTTTTTTGACAAATTCTTCCCAAAATTGGCACGAATCTGTATGAAGATACCGCCTCAAGTGGTATCTTTCTAGTCAGACACCTCTACTGACCAGAAGACAGGGCTTCACCAATGCTGATTGAGTTTGGCGTGGAAAATTTCCGCTCGCTGCGCGACCACCAGTCCTTGAGCATGGTCAGGTCGAGCCACAAGGAGATGATCGACAGCAACACCTTCCAGCCGGAGGGGAGCAAATCACTCGGCTTGCTGCGCTCGGCTGCGATCTACGGCCCGAATGCCGGCGGCAAATCCAACCTACTGCGCGCCCTGCAGACGATGCAACGAATCGTTGTCGAGTCGGCCAGCAAATGGCAAAGGGGCGACCAGCTACCCATCGTACCCTTCCGCCTTGATGCGGCATGTCGCGACAAGCCAAGCCTGTTCGAGGTCAGCTTCATCGTCGACACGGTTCGCTACCAGTACGGCTTTACTGCAACCGCGCAGCAGGTACACGACGAATGGCTATTGGCCTATCCCAAAGGACGAGCCCAACGCTGGTTCGAGCGCAGATGGAACGCCAAGAACCAGTCCCACGAGTGGGAGATGGGCAACATGCTGACCGGGGAAAGGCAGCTATGGCAACGATCGACCCGTGATAACGCCCTCTTTCTTTCCACCGCCGTGCAACTCAACAGCACGCAACTCAAACCACTCTTCGACTGGTTTCAATGGGTCTTGCGCTTGACCGGCCTAGGGGGATGGAGTCCCGACTTTACGGCGTCTCTGCATAATACCGAGCACAAGCAACGGGTCATCGACTTCCTGCAGGCAGCTGATTTCGACATTGTCGATTTTTCCGCAGAAGCAGTACCTTTCAACCCAAGCACCCTGCCACCTGAGCTACCCCCTGAACAGAAGTCGCTCTTGATTGACCATATGAAAGACAAAGAGACCCTGACCATCAACACCATGCATCAGGATACCGACGGCAACCCGGTGGCCTTCGACCTGCGCGAGGAGTCCGATGGCACGAAAAAGCTCTTCGCCTATGCCGGCCCATGGATCGCCAGCCTGGAAAGGGGTTACGTCCTCTTCATTGACGAGCTGCACGACAACCTGCACCCCAAGCTGGTGCGCTTTCTGGTTGAACTCTTCCACAGCCCCGAAGGCAACCCCAAAAATGCACAGCTGATCTTCACCACACACGACACCTCCATCCTGACTCAGGAGGTCTTTCGTCGTGACCAGATCTGGTTCTGTGAAAAGGGCAAGGAGCAGGCAAGCACCCTCTACCCGCTCACCGACTTCAGCCCGCGCAAAAATCGAGAGAACCTGGAGATGGCCTACCTCTCAGGCCGTTATGGGGCATTACCATTTGTCCGAGAGTTGAAGAAGGCCAGCTGACATGGGCACGGACAATCTCTTCCATAAACGACGCGAGCGGCGCACAAAAGACATCAGACGCCGCAAGAGCGTTCGCGCACCGTATGACAAGGTGCTGATCGTGTGTGAAGGCGAAAGGACGGAGCCAAACTACTTCAACGACCTGCGCCAGCACCACAAGCTCAACACCGCCAATATCGAAATCTGCGGTGAGGAGTGTGGGTCAGATCCGTTGAGCATCTTCAACTTTGCCAAACAGCGCTACCGAGAAATGAGGGATGCTGGCGACTCTTATGACCGGGTGTATTGCCTCTTCGACCGCGACCAACACTCGAATTACCAGCAAACCATCGACAAAATCAACCGCGCCACGCTACACGGGGTCT
>SKWO01000077.1 GCA_007128895.1 Gammaproteobacteria bacterium | reverse complement strand
GGTAGCCGTGGCGATCTTCGAACGAGCGCGTCGCGGAATCACGCAACGGGCGGCTCATCGGGCCGAAGTTCGAGGTGCCTTCGACCAGCGCCGGCGGGGCGGTCGAGGTACCGGCGCCCTGGATCTGGATGTTGACGTTCGGGTAGAAGTTGGCGAACTCCTCGGCCCACAGCGTCATCAGGTTGTTCAGCGTATCGGAACCGACCGAGGTCAGGTTACCGGAGATGCCGGCCACGCGCTGGTAGCTCGGCAGGTTGGGGTCCACTTCGGCGTGGACGGGTGCAGCGACCATGCCGGTGGCGACGATGGCGCTCAGAATGAGACTCTTCTTGAACATGGATGTGATTCCTCTGGTGGGTTCAGGCTCACGAAGCGAGTCTGTGAACGGTCACAACCCGCGAATCGCGATGCACAGTATCGGCAGCGTCCGTGACAGCGGCATGAATCCTCTGTGACAGCTTCATGACACCCTGATCCAGGCCGCCCAGGCCGGGCACGGGGTGCTGCAACGGGTCGTCATCGGGGAGGCGCTGCGGCGGCTCGACGATGCCCAGCAGCTCGACCTCGAAGATCAGGGTCTCCTCCGGGCCGATCCGCCCGCCGCCGGCGCGGCCATAGGCGTGCTGCGGCGGGATGACGATGCGCGCCACGGTCCCCTCCTCGATCTCGGTCAACACCTGCTGCCAACCCGAGATGGTTCGCGCCACGGCGATCTGGCTTGGCACGCCAAGCCGGTGGCTCGATTCGAACAGCCGACCGTCGGTGTGCCAGCCGCGATAGTGGACGGCGACCCAGTCTTCGACGCCCGGCACCCGGCCATTACCGGCACGCACGATCTCGACCTGCACGCCACTGGGCAGCTCAACCACGCCGGGGCGGGTCGCATTGACGCGCCGATATGCCGCTCCGGCCTCCTCGTTCAGCTCGGCCAGCAGGATCTGCGCCTCGGCCTGCTCCGGCGTCAAGCCAAGCCCCTGGGCGATGAACCAGATGCCGACCAGGGCAAGCAGGCTGAAGAGGATCACCCGCAGCATCAGGGCTCCGCCCACGCGCGCGCGCGATCGCGCGCCTGTCCCATCTGCGCCTCACTCAGCGTCTCGCGCAACTGGCTCAGTAGCCGGTGCGCCTCCGGGTCGCCGCCCGCCGTACCCAGCAGCGCCCACTTGGCCGCCTCGATCGGGTCGGCCTCCGTGCCGCGACCCTCGTGGTAGATCCAGGCCAGCCAGCCCTGCATCTGTGGGTGGCCCTGTTCCGCGCCGATACGCGTGTACTCAAGGGCCTTGCGTGCATCAGGCGCGATCTCGCCGACCCCTTCGATGTAGAGGCCGGCCAGGAAGAAGACGGCGACCTCGTGGCCAGCCGCGTGCGCCGCGCGCAGCAGCTCATGCGCCTCCCCCACTCGCTCAACCTCGCGCCCCTGACGCGCCTCGCCGAGCAGCACCGAGGCATAGGCCACCGGCGCGTTCGGGTCGCCCTGCGCCAAGGCAGCCTGAAACCAGCGCTCGGCCAGCGCCCGGTCCTGCACCGAGGGCTGCCCGGCCAGATGCAGCCAGGCCAGCTTCAGCGCCAGATGGTCGGCACCGGCCTCCACGGCTCTTGTGTACCAGATCACCGCCAGTGGATGGCTGACCTCGACACCGTGGCCCATCTCATGGATCCACCCCAGGTAGGCCATCGCGGTGGGTGAGCCGGCCTCGGCCGCTTCGGCAAAGGCGGCGCGAATCGCCACCCAGTCGGGCTCAGGCGCCGACAGCAGCCGCTGCGCCTCGCGCTCACCGGGATGCAATGCCGCAGCCGGTTCGGCCGCCAACGGGGCGGCCAGGAGCAGCAACAGGGCAAAAAGGATCGGTTTCACGGGTCACACCACGGCCATTGTCATCAATCGGTCACAAGTCTAGGGGCCGATTGTGACAGTTTTGTGAACATCACCCGCGGCTCGGCGGCGACAACGCGGCAGTCGCAGGAAAGTGGCAGGAGAAGGTGCTGCCCAACCCGGGGACGCTGGTGATCTCCAGACGGGCGTGGTGGCGGCTGATGACGTGCTTGACGATGGCCAAGCCAAGGCCAGTGCCACCGGTCTCGCGTGAGCGGGCCACATCGACCCGGTAGAAGCGCTCGGTCAGGCGCGGGATGTGGCGGGCCTCGATACCGATGCCCGAGTCCTGCACGACCAGTGACGGCGCGCCCTCGCTGTCGCGCCCCCAGCGAATCTGGATATCGCCGCCAGGCGGCGTGTACTTGACCGCGTTGAAGACCAGATTGGAAAAAGCGCTGCGCAGCTCTTCCGTATTGCCCCGCAGCCACAGCTGCGCATCGGCCTCAAGGCGGATGTTGTGGCCAGCCGTACCGCTGAGCAGACGGGCCTCTTCGTGGATCGCGCTGAGCATCGCCGGCACGGCGACCTCCTCCTGACGCGCCACGGGGTCGCGCGACTCGAGCCGGGAGAGCAGCATGATGTCCTCGACCAGCCGCTGCATCCGAGATGCCTGCTGCTGCATCAGCTCCAGTTCCCGCGCCCACTCGGTGGCACATGTCTCGCCGCTGTCGCGCATCGTCTCGAGAAAGCCGACCACCACCGTCAGCGGAGTGCGCAACTCATGCGAGACGTTGGCGATGAAGTCGCGCCGCATCTGTTCCAGGTGGCGGATGCGGGTGATGTCGCGCGCGATCAGCAGACGTTGCTGACGGCCGTACGGAACGATGTCGATCGAGAGCACCCGGCCCTCATCACATGGCGAGACCATCTCCATCCCGTGGCTGAAGTCGCCGTGTCGGATATAGCTGGCAAAATCGGGGTGACGCACCAGATTGTCGATGCGCTGGCCGATGTCGTGCGGCAGGCGCAGGCCGAGCGCATCGCGCGCCGCGTCGTTGACCCACTCGATCTCCCAGTCGGCACCGATCACCACCGTGGCATCGGGCATCGCCGCGGCCGACTGCTGGAAGCGGTCGAGCAGCGCCGCCAGCTTGCGCTTGCGCTTGCGGTTGCGCTGCTGCAAACGAAAGATAGCGTGAAAGATATCGCCCCAGATGGCGCGCGCATGGGGCGGATCGAACTTCTTGCCCTGCTGCAGCCAGCGATGCAGTTGCGCGATCTGGTAGAGATGCCAGCCAAAATAGCCCAGAAGCCCGATCAGCAGCAGCACACCGGGGTAACCGATGAAGCTGCCGAACAGCAGCAGCAGCAGGCCACCCAAGGCAACGCGGGTCCCCTCGGCCAGCCATGCACTGGTCACGTTGCGCCTCAGCAAGGTGGCTCAGACCTGGGACGAGAAGCGGTAGCCACTGCCGCGCACGGTCTGGATGAGGGCATCGTGGCCCTCGCCGGTGAGCACCTTGCGCAGCCGGCGGATATGGACATCGATGGTGCGCTCCTCGATATAGACGTTGCCCCCCCAGACATGATCGAGCAACTGCGAACGGCTGTAAACCCGCTCAGGGTGCGACATAAAGAAGTAGAGCAGGCGGTATTCGGTCGGGCCGATATCGACCTTGCGTCCATTGATGGTGACACGGTGGCTGACCGGATCGAGCACCAGACCGTTGACCTCCAGCGCCTCCTCCTCGCCATGGCCGACAGTACGCCGCAACACCGCCTTGATCCGGGCGATCAGCTCGCGCGGCGAGAAGGGTTTGGTCACATAGTCGTCGGCCCCGACATCGAAGCCGCGCACCCGGTCGTCTTCCTCGCTGCGGGCGGTGAGCATGATGATCGGAATCTCCCGGGTCAGCTCCTGCTTCTTCCAGCGGTGCGCCAGATCGATCCCGCTGGTGCCGGGGAGCATCCAGTCGAGCAGGATCAGGTCGGGCAGCTGCTCGGCGAGCGCATCCTGTGCCTGTTGCGAGTTGGCTGCCTCAACCACCGCAAACCCGGCCCGTTCCAGCGCCATCACCAGCATCTCGCGGATCGCTGCCTCGTCCTCGACCAACAGAATTCGTTTCCCTGTCATGTGGCGTCTCCGTCACCTTGCGGTCATCAGATCGTCGCATTAGACCCCATCATTGTGACAGAAGGGTGACAATCCCCTCTCCTGACCCCCTGTTTGCCCCGAGCTGCCCGAGGCGGGTAGAATGGTCAGGGTTTGTGCAAGGAAGCCTGCCCGTGAACCGTTTTCGACCCCTCCTCTTCGCCCTGCTGCTCGGTGCCCCGCTGCTTACGGCCGCCGAAAGCCGCTATGTCACCGACGACCTGGCCATCGACCTGCGCGGCGGGATCGGCACCGAGTACCGTATCCTGCGCATGCTCCCGGCCGGCGCCCCCCTGGAGGTGCTGGAACAGCGCGATGGCTGGTCGCGGGTGCGCTCCGGCAACGTCGAGGGCTGGATGCTCAGCCGCTTCATCGCCAGCGAGCCGGCCGCACGCACCCGCCTGGCCGATGCCGAGGCACGTGCCGACCGGCTGGAAGCGGAAAACGCCGCCCTGCAGCAGGAGATGGCCGAGACGCGCGCCGCCCATGGCCAGATGCAGGATGAACTGAGCAACCTGCGCCGCGCCTGGGACGAGCTGCAGCGCGAACACAGCACGCTGGCCGCCTCGGCCGCCGAGCCTCAGCGGCTGATGGCGGAGAATCGCCAACTGCGCGAGCAACTGGCGGCGCTGGAGCAGCTGGCCGAACGTCAGGAGCTAGAGAACGCGGTGCTGCGCACCGACGTGCAACGCGACTGGCTGATCGCCGGTGCCGGTGTGCTCACCGCCGGTCTGCTGCTCGGCCTGATCCTGCCCCCCCTGCTGCGCCGTCGTCGCCGCTCATCGGAGTGGGTGTAGTCCGACAGGCTGCTCTAGCCCGCCACTTGGTTGCGCCCGGCCGACTTGGCCTGATAGAGGCACGCGTCGGCCTGGCTGACCAGTTCAGCCGCAGAGCTGCCCGACCGCGCCACCCTACTGGCCACACCCAGACTGATCGTGACGTGACCGCTGACCGCCGAGGCCGCATGCGGCAGGGCCAGCGCCTCGACCCGGCGGCGCAGCGACTCGGCCAGCTGACGCGCGCCATCGATTGAGGTCTCCGGCAGCAGGCAGACAAACTCCTCACCACCGTAACGCGCCACCCGGTCGGCCGGGCGTGTCAGGCCGTCGCTCAGCGCAGCGGCGACCTGACGCAGACAGGCGTCACCGGCCGGGTGGCCATAGTGGTCGTTGTACTGCTTGAAGTGGTCGATATCGATCAGCAGCAGCGACAGCGGCTGGCCACTGCGCCGGCTGCGCCGCCACTCATGGCGCAGGTTCTCGTCAAAGGTGCGCCGATTGTCGATACCGGTCAGCCCGTCCAGGCTCGACAGGTCGGCCAGCTGCTGGCGCTGCACCAGCACCACCAGCACCGCCACACTGAGCAGCAACGTCATGACCAGCGCAACCAGCCCCAGGCTGAGCAGGTTATCGCGCAGGGCCACCAGCCGCGGCGCATCGGCGTAACCGACAATCCACGCCGCCAGCTCGCCATCGGGGTCGTGGATCGGATGCAGACAGACCACGTAGCCACGGCTGTCGTGGATCAAGGGCAGGGTAAAGGGCTCGCCATGAACCAGCGCCTGCTGCAATGCGGCATGCTCGGCCAGCACAGTCGTGAGCGCCTGCACGCGGGTGCTGTGGGCAAAATCGCGCGTGATGCGCGAGTAAGCCGGGTGCTCCTGCAGCCACCCCTCGCTCAACGCCGAATCGATGAGCTTGCCCGGGTCGATTCTCACCCCCTGCTGCTCGATCAATTCGCGCCGCATCAGCAGGGCGTAGTCGCTCTGCGGCATCAGGCGGCTCAGGTTGGCGTGGATCAGATCGAATGGCAGCCCCAGCTCGATGGCGCCGTAGTCGTGGCCATCGACCCGCACCGGAAAGTAGTAACGAAAGCCGGGATAGAGCATGCCGATCTCGAAGCCGTGGACCGGCGCCTGCAGCGCATGGCCGTGCCGCACCAGGGCACGGTGTGCCAGTGCCGAATCTCCGCTCAGCGCCGGCGCGTGGAAGCGCAACAGGGTCTGCCCATCCGGCCGATAGAAGTAGAGCTGGCGCAGACCGGCCTCGACCATCTCGCGGTAGTCGTCGCGCAGCAGACGGTAGAGACGGCCACGCAGCGGCGGCAGCTCGGCCTGCGGGCGTGCCGCCGCCTCATCCAGCAGCGACAGCAATGGTTCCTGTCGGATCAGATTGTTGAAACGGGTCTGTACGTCGAGGCGGTACATCTCGACCGAAGAGCGATAGGCGACATCAAGCGCGATGGCGTTCTGCTGGGCGATCAATGCGGCCTCTTGCCGATACTGCTGGTAGAGGTGCAGCATAATCGACGCCATCGCCACCAGGGTGATCCCCTGCAGCAGCAGCAACGGCAGCAGCAGTTGGCCACGGCTGTGCATCACGGGCCTTCCGTGGCGGGAATCGCCTCGATGTCGCCGAAGGTGCGCAGACCATCGAAATCGTGATCGACCGCCGGCTCCATGCCGTGGCGCAGGGTCGTCCCCCATGACCGATAGGTCGTCTCCGGCGTGGCCAGCAGCTCGCCACGGATGCGCTCGATCAGCACGGCCGGCAGCGTGGCACCATTGGCGATCAGGGCCACGCCGGGCACCCGCTCCGACCAAGCCACCACCTCCAGCCCAAGCGACGCATACTTGTCGGCGAACTCATCCTTGACGCCGCCGGCCACGACATCCCCGGCCACCACCGCCAGCGCCACCGCCTCATGAGAACCGAGGTAGCGGTAGTCGGTCTGCGCCAGATCAATCCCAGCCACCGCCTGCAGAATCGCCGCCGTGCCCAGATAGCCGCAGGTCGAGAGCGGCTGGGTCAGCCCAACCGGTGCACCGACCAGTTGCGACGGCTCGATCGGCTCACCGGCAAAGGCGACCAGGGCACAGCGATACATGCCCTGCCCGTCGCTGCCGATGAAGCGCACCAACGGCACCGCGTCCGGGGTCATCTGGCGCAGCGCCAGATACGGCA
The DNA here is from genome assembly GCA_007128895.1 of Gammaproteobacteria bacterium. Classification (GTDB taxonomy): domain Bacteria; phylum Pseudomonadota; class Gammaproteobacteria; order SKWO01; family SKWO01; genus SKWO01. The sequence goes on along the minus strand of SKWO01000077.1, from coordinate 11,611 downwards.
AGGGGCCGAGAAAGGCGACATCGATCTCACCCGCCACGAAGGCACGCAACACATCGTCATGGAACCCCGGCAGCACCAACTCGATCGGCTGGCCGAGACGCCGTTGCAGATGGTCGACCAGCGGCTGGAACTGGCGCACTACCAGCTCGGTACTCTCCAGCGGCAGCGGTGCCAGACGCAATGGCCGATCCGTCGGTTGAGCATCGACCGCCTCCCACGGCAGCCAGAGCAGCAACACCGCCACCCCCCATGCGCCACGCATGACCTACTCCTTGTTGTCATCGACTACACTGATCAGTGTAGTCGATCAACGTCACAAACGCCCCCATGGGACGATCACGGGGTTGACATATTAATATTTCCTGATATTCTTACGTTCGTCTGTATCGCAAGACCTCCATCCGGAGAGCCCCGATCATGGCTCTCCTTGGTGATCTCCCTTCTGACCCGGCCCCTGCGGCCGGGTTTTTTTTGCCCGCCCAATATGGGTTTCCAGCAGCACCTAACGTGCTAACCTTACAGTCTCAACACTGGGAAAGGAAAACCGCTATGCACGAGCAGAACACAGACTCGGAACCGACCAACACCCCGGCGGCACCGGCGCCGCCCGGCCAGACGGCGACCACGCTGCTGCTGGTGGTCAGCGGGCTGGCGCTGATGCTGTGGCCGGCCTTTGCCCTCTCCCACCTGCTCGGGCTACTCGGCTTTCACGCCCACCCGGACGGCTTTGTCACCCACCCGATCGCCTGGCTCTTTCTCTTCGCCTCAACCGTCTACCCGTTGGTCTGGGGCGGCTGCCTGTGGCTCTCCGTGCGGGCACGCCGTGCCGGACGGATCGGCGCCGCGATCCGCATCGCCGCCCTGCCTGTGGCGTGGCTGGTGGTCAGCGCGCTGCTCTTTGCCGGCTGGACGGCGGCGGTTCAATAGCCGAGGTTCGGCGCCAACCAGCGCTCGGCCTCCTCCACGCTCATCCCCTTGCGCCGGGCGTAGTCCTCCACCTGGTCGCGATCGATCTTGCCAAGGCTGAAGTAGTGGGCCTCCGGGTGGCTGAAGTAGTAGCCACTGACCGAAGCCGCCGGGTGCATGGCGAAGCTCTCGGTCAGGCAGATGCCGGTACGCGCCTCGGCGTCGAGCACCTGCCATAGGGTCCCCTTCTCGGTGTGCTCGGGGCAGGCCGGGTAGCCGGGAGCGGGGCGGATGCCACGGTAGCGCTCGCGGATCAACTCCTCATTGGAGAGCGACTCGTCGGCGGCATAGCCCCAGTACTCCTTGCGCACCCGCTCATGCAGCCACTCGGCCAGTGCCTCGGCGAGGCGGTCGGCGAGCGCCTTGAGCAGGATCGCCTCGTAGTCGTCATGGCGCGCCTCGAACGCGGCGACCCGCTGCTCGATACCGATTCCTGCCGTCACGGCAAAGAGGCCGATCCAGTCCTGCTTGCCGCTCTCGGCGGGGGCAATCCAGTCGGCCAGCGAGCGGTTCGGCTTGCCCTCCGGCTGCTTCTGCTGCTGGCGCAGAAAGTGCAGGTGGGCCAGCACCGAACCCTCCCCAGCGAAGAGATCGACCGCCTCGTCGCCGACCCGCTGGGCCGGGAAGAGGCCGAAGAGGGCGCGCGCGGTCAGCCACTTTTCGTCGATAATCTGCTGCAGCATCCGCTGCCCATCGGCAAAGAGCTTGCGCGCCTCTTCGCCCTGCCGGGCGTCGTCAAGGATCTTCGGGTAGACCCCCTTCATCTCCCAAGCGTGGAAGAACGGGGTCCAGTCGATGTAGTCCCGCAGCGCCGCCAGCGGCACGTCGTCGAGCAGGTGGATGCCCGGCTGCTGCGGCACCGGCGGGGTGTAGGCGACCCAGTCGGGCGTGGCGCGGTGGCGGCGGGCCTCGTCCAGGCTCAGCCACTCGGTCTGCTGCTGGCGCCCCTCGTGGATCGCGCGCGCCTTGTCGTAATCGGCCCGCAGTTCAGCCAGGTAGCGCTCCCGCGTCGTCTCGCTGAGCAGGTTCTGCGCCACGCCGACCGCGCGCGAGGCGTCCTTGACCCAGACCACCGGCTGGCCGTAGGCCGGGTCGATCTTCACCGCCGTGTGCGCCTTGGAGGTGGTCGCCCCACCGACCATCAGCGGGACCGTGAAGCCGAGCCGCTGCATCTCGGCCGCGACGTGGACCATCTCCTCCAGCGACGGGGTGATCAGACCAGAGAGGCCGATCAGGTCGACATCGTGCCGCTTGGCCTCGTCGAGGATCTTCTGGGTCGGCACCATGACGCCGATGTCGATGACCTCGAAGTTGTTGCACTGCAGCACGACGCCGACGATGTTCTTGCCGATGTCGTGGACATCGCCCTTGACCGTGGCCATCAGGATGCGCCCCTTGGCGCGGTCGCCCGGCTGCTTCTCCGCCTCGATATAAGGAATCAGGTGGGCAACTGCCTTCTTCATCACACGGGCGCTCTTGACCACCTGCGGCAGGAACATCTTGCCCTCGCCGAAGAGGTCACCGACCACGTTCATGCCGGCCATCAGCGGCCCCTCGATGACCTCGATCGGCCGCGCGCTCTGCTGGCGCGCCTCCTCGGTGTCCTCGACGATGAAGGTGTCGATCCCCTTGACCATGGCGTGCTCGAGCCGCTTCTCCACCGGCAGGCCGCGCCAGGCGTCGTCCTCCTTCTTCGCCGTGCTGCCGTCGCCGCGGTAGTCGTCGGCGATCTCCAGCAGCCGCTCGGTGGCGTCGGGACGGCGATTGAGCACGACGTCCTCGACCCGCTCACGCAGCACCTGTGGCAGCTCGTCGTAGACCGCGAGCTGGCCCGCATTGACGATGCCCATGTCCATGCCGGCGTGGATCGCGTGGTAGAGAAAGACGGCGTGGATCGCCTCGCGCACCGGGTTGTTGCCGCGGAACGAGAAGGAGACGTTGGAGACACCGCCGGAGACCTTGGCATGCGGCAGGTTCTGCTTGATCCAGCGGGTCGCTTCGATGAAGTCGACGGCGTAGTTGTCGTGCGCTTCGATGCCGGTGGCGACGGCAAAGATGTTGGGGTCGAAGATGATGTCCTGTGGCGGGAAGCCGATCTTCTGCGTCAACAGCTCGTAGGAGCGCTGGCAGATCTCGATCTTGCGCTGGTAGGTGTCGGCCTGACCGTTCTCGTCGAAGGCCATGACCACGGCAGCGGCCCCGTAGCGGCGCACCAGCGCGGCCTGTTCGAGAAAGTTCGCCTCGCCCTCCTTGAGGCTGATCGAGTTGACCACGGCCTTGCCCTGCACCCGTTTCAGGCCGGCCTCGATGATCGACCACTTCGAGGCGTCGACCATGATCGGCACGCGGGCGATGTCAGGCTCACTGGCCACCAGATTGAGAAAGGTCTCCATCGCCGCCTGGCCGTCGAGCATCGCATCATCCATGTTGATGTCGATGATTTGGGCGCCGTTCTCCACCTGTTCGCGACAGATGTCCAGCGCTTCGCTGTAGTTGCCCTCCATGACCAGCCGCTTGAACTTGGCCGAACCGGCGACGTTGGCACGCTCGCCGACATTGACGAAGAGGCTCTCGGGGCCGATGTTGAGCGGCTCCAGGCCGGCCAGCCGGCACTGCGGCACGATGGTCGGAACCTTGCGCGGTGGGTGCTGGGTGCATGCCGCGCCGATCGCCTGGATGTGCGCCGGGCTGGTGCCGCAGCAGCCGCCGATGATGTTGAGAAAGCCCGCTTCGGCCCAGGTCACGATCTCCTCGGCCATCTGCGCCGGACTCTCGTCGTACTCGCCGAAGGCGTTGGGCAGTCCCGCATTGGGGTGGGCCGAGACGTAGCAGTCGGCGATCCGCGACAGCTCCTCGACGTGCTGGCGCATATCCTTCGGGCCAAGGGCGCAGTTGAGGCCGACCGAGAACGGACGGATATGGGCGACCGAGTTCCAGAACGCCTCGACCGTCTGGCCGGAGAGGGTACGCCCGCTGGCGTCGGTAATCGTCACCGAGATCATCACTGGCAGGCGCTGGCCGCCGGTAGCGAAGAAGCGATCGATGGCAAACAGGGCCGCCTTGGCGTTGAGGGTGTCGAAGATCGTCTCCACCAGCACGGCGTCGACGCCGCCCTCGACCAGGCCGCGCAGGGACTCGTCGTACGCCTCGACCAGTTCGTCGAAGGTGACGTTGCGCTTGCCGGGGTCGTTGACGTCGGGCGAGATCGAGGCGGTCCGCCCGGTGGGCCCGAGCACCCCAGCGACGAAGCGCGGCCGCTCAGGATCCTGCGCTGTCACCGCATCAGCCGCCTCACGCGCCAGCCGCGCCCCGGCCAGGCTGACCTCATGGGCCAGCTCGGCCATGCCGTACTCGGCCAGCGAGATGCGGTTGGCGTTGAAGGTATTGGTCTCGATGATGTCGGCACCGGCCTCCAGGTAGGCAGTATGGATCTCGCGGATCACCTCCGGCCGGGTCAGCGAGAGCAGGTCGTTATTGCCTTTCAGGTCGCCCGGATGGTCGGCAAAGCGCGTGCCGCGGTAGTCGCCCTCCTCCAGCTTGTAGCCCTGGATCATGGTGCCCATGGCGCCATCCAGGACGAGAATGCGTTGCTTGAGGGCGGCTTCGAGACGGTCCGACATGCGTACTCCTGAGCGGTGTGTGGGCCCGGTGGAGACCGGGCCCGGCGGATGCAAAAGGGTATTATCCTACCATAACCCTTTGTTTTATTAAACCACCGCTTCTATTCGATGCCGACCTTGCGCTGCTCCTGACGAATCCAGGCAATGATATGGGCGGCCTGCTCACCGTCCACGGCCGGCACCGGCGGCATGTCGCCGAAGTCCCAGTGGTGCTGATGCACGCCGAGCGCGATGGCGCGATAGAAGGCGATATCGGCGTGGTGCGACGGCTCGTAGATACGGTGGATCAGCGGTGGCCCCTGGTCGGTGCCGTGCGCCGTCTCACCGTGACAGACGGCGCAGTGGGCCACGAAGAGGCGCTGCCCCAACGACGGGTCGGTGACAAAGTCGGCGAGTGGAATACGGAACTCGCGCTCCGCCCCCGGCGGGGTATGCGGCGCCGTCACCCCACCCCCGTGGTCGGCGTGTGGATCGTCGGAGCAGCCGACCAGTACCAGCACGGCCAGCGTCACAGCGACACTCTGTGTCATTCTCTTCATCGTGTTACCTCATAAGGCGACCGGACCGGCCCATCGCCGGTCCGGTCTGGCTGCGTTCAGTGATGACCACGGTGGCCGCGGTGGCCACCGGTTGACGTCGCCGGCTGAGCCGAGGCACCGACTTCGAACCCTTCATACTCGACCAACATGATCATGCCCATTGCCGCATGGTGCAGCTCATGGCAGTGGAAGAGCCATACCCCCGGGTTGTCACAGACGAACTCAATATCGAACCGCTCGCCCGATGCCAGTGTAACCACATCCCGCCTCTGCCGTGCCACGTCGGGCACATCGTTACCGTCGATGGCGACAATCTCAAAGGTGTGGCCGTGCAGATGCATCGGGTGGATGCTCATCGAGCCGGCATTGATCAGGCGCATGCGTACCCGCTCACCTTCGCGCACCTTGAACGGTTTGACGTCAGGGTAGATGCGCCCGTTCAGGGTGAAGAGGTTGTAGTTCGAACTGTGCTCACCACCGGCGTGGTGTGCGCCGTGGTCGCCCAAGGCAGAGAGGTTGGCACTGCCCTCGCCGAGCTGGTGCTCGCTGATCACCAGGGTCATTTCACGATCATACGACCGCTCACCCTCGCGCGGCTCAACGATGAAGGCACCCGCCAGCCCCATGTCGATCTGCACCGACTCGTCGCCGTGGTGCGAGCCGTGGCTATGGTAGAAGCGCGTCCCGGCCGGCTTGGCCTCGAATTCATAGACAAAACTCTGGCCCGGCTGGATCGGCTCCTGGGTCAGACCGGGCACCCCATCCATCGCGAACGGCACATGCAGCCCATGCCAGTGCAGGCTGGTCGGCTGCGGCAGTTTGTTGGTGAAGCGGATCCGCACGCGATCCCCTTCGGTGACCCGGATCTCCGGCCCCGGCAACTGACCGTTGTAACCCCAGGCCATCACCGTCTGGCCGTCGGCGTACTCCCACAGCACCGCCTCGGCGGTCAGCTCAAACTCCTTGACCCCGTCCCGCTCGGTGAACGGCAGACGGTCCACGGCCGTGGCTGGGCCACGAACCGGAATATCCTCCAGCCGGTCGTAGCCCATGGCCTGCTTCAGCTCGTCGGCCGTATAGGGCGGCGCTTCAGCGCCATGAGCGCCGTGGCCGGCATGGCCACCATGGCCATGTTGATGACCTTGGGAGCCACCATGCCCTGCGTGGCCGCCGTGTCGGTGCGGACTGGCCATCGCAGTCAGCGGTACGGCGGCAGCCGAGGCCAAACCAGCCGCCAGCAGGCGACGACGCAACGGGTCGGGAAGGGTCTTCGAATCGATCTTGTTGGACATGACAATCACTCCTGAAACAGATGAACAGCGATGCACGCCACCATTGGCGCACACACAAGGTTGTGGGGCAGCTGCCCCGTCAGGGCTGTTTCAGGCGTGCTTGGGAGGTCGCCGTTCAGGCGGCGGGTAGAAGTCGCTCAGGTCGAACAGTGATGGCAACAGGGTAGCGGACGGTGTACTCGGAACAACCGGCTGACGCGGCACCAGCGCCAACCAGCAGAGCCAGCAATCGCCATGGTCGTGATCGAACAGACAGGCCGGCTCAAGCTCGGGGTAAGGAACGTAGACCCCGTCGTCGGCCTGCGCCTCTGGCTCGTTACCGTGGCCGTGCGACTCACCGTGACCTTCGTGGTGATGGCCCGTTGGAGCGCCACCGGCGTGCAGGTGGCCGAGTGGCGCCAGTATCAGGGCCAGCAGTAGCACGATGTGGACGATCGGCTTGATCATGCTTCTATAACAGCACAGAATCTCATCGCTTTCCACCCGAGCATTTCATAAATTCGCGCGATGATCGCGCAGGATATTGGCCGCACAGGAAATTTTCCGATGGAGCGCCGTATCGGGCTATACGGCCGACTGAGGAAAATTTCCTGTGCGGTCAAGAGACAAGCAAGGGCGCGTGCAATTTATGACATGTTCGGGTCCAGTGCTAAAATGGGCACCCCTTAACAGATGGGCGTGACCATGTCCCTGGATGAGCTGCACCTCAATCTGCGCAACCTGACCCTGGCCGACTACCCGCACCTGAAGCGGCTGATGGATCGGGTCTACGCCGACATCGGCGGGGCCTGGCCGCAGGAGACGATCGCCCGTCTGGTCGAGGCCTTTCCCGACGGCCAACTGATTCTGGAGGATGGGCAGCGACTGATCGGCGTCGCCCTGAGCACCCTGGTCGACTACAAGACCTTCTCCGACCCACATCGCTATAGCGACCTGATCGGCAAGAACCAGATCATCCGGGTCGACACCGACGGGGATGCGATCTACGGCCTCGACGTGGTGATCGACCCCGACTATCGCGGCCACCGCCTCGGACGGCGCCTCTATGAGGCGCGCAAGGAGCTGTGCCGCTCGATGAACCTGCGCGCGATTCTGGCCGGCGGACGCATCCCGAACTACCACCTGCACGCCGACCAGCTCAAGCCAACCGAGTATCTGGAGCAGGTGGCGCGCAAGGAGATCTACGACCCAATCCTCTCCTTCCAGCTCTCCAACGACTTCCAGGTCAAGCGGCTGATGCGCAACTACCTGCCAGAAGACGAGAAATCGCGCGGCTACGCCACCTTGCTGGAGTGGGACAACATCCTCTACGAACCGGCCGAGCGGGTGCTGGAGGAGCACGCCACCGAGGCGCGCGTCGGCGCGGTGCAGTGGCAGATGCGCGAGTTCGAGTCGGTCGAGCAGGTGCTCGAACAGGTCGAGTTCTTCGTCGACGCCCTCTCCGATTACCAGAGTGACTTCGCCGTCTTTCCCGAGCTCTTCAACGCGCCGCTGATGGGGCTGACCGACCACGCCGACCCGCTCAGCGCGGTGCGCTTTCTAAGCACCTTCACCGAGCGCTTCAAGGCCGAGCTGCAGCGCATGGCGATCAGCTACAACATCAACATCATCGCCGGCTCGATGATCGAGGCCGGTGAGGATGGCCGCCTCTACAACGCCGCCTACCTGCTGCGCCGCGACGGCACCCTGGCACGCCAGCGCAAGCTGCACATTACCCCGCAGGAGCGGCGCGACTGGGTCATCGAGGGCGGCCACGAGCTGACCGTCTTCGAGACCGACGCCGGCCGCATCGGGATGCTGATCTGCTACGACGTCGAGTTTCCCGAGCTCGGCCGGCTGCTCGCCGACGACGCCGTCGACATCCTCTTCGTGCCGTTCTGGACCGACACCAAGCACGGCTACCTGCGGGTGCGCCACTGCGCCCAGGCGCGCGCAGTGGAGAACGAGTGCTACGTGGTGATCTGCGGCAGCGTCGGCAACCTGCCGTCGATCCAGAGCCTCGATATCCAGTACGCCCAGTCGGCGGTCTTCTCACCGGCCGACTTCGCCTTCCCGCACGACGCCGTGCTCAACGAGACGACGCCGAACACCGAGATGATCTTCTTCTCCGACCTCGACCTCACCCGCCTCAAGCTGGTCCGCAACGAGGGCTCGGTCACCAACCTCAAGGACCGGCGCAAGGATCTGTTCAGTCTCAAGTGGCGCAAGCGCGGTTGAGCAGCACGGCGGCCATCGCCGATAATGGCCGGTTTCTCCCAGTCGACAGACAGGCCCATTCGATGCAGAACCTCCTCTCCCGCCTGGCTACCGAGGTCGGTGCCCGCGAAAGCCAGATCACCGCCGCCGTGGCACTGCTCGACGGCGGCGCCACCGTGCCGTTTATCGCCCGCTATCGCAAGGAGGCGACCGGTGGCCTCGACGATGCGCAGTTGCGTCTGCTCGAAGAGCGTCTCGGCTATCTGCGCGAGCTGGAGTCGCGCCGCGAAACGGTGCTGGCGGCGATCGCCGAGCAGGGTCAGTTGACCCCGGCGCTGGAGCAGGCGATCCGCGCTGCCGAGACCCGCACCCGGCTGGAAGACCTCTACCGCCCCTACATGAAGAAACGCCGCACCAAGGCGCAGATCGCGCGCGAGGCGGGGCTGGAGCCGCTTGCTGATGCACTGCTGGCCGATCCCACCCTCGACCCGGAGGTGAGCGCCGCCGCCTACGTCGATGCCGACCAAGGGGTCGCCGATACCGACGCCGCGCTCGACGGCGCGCGTCAGATCCTGATGGAGCGCTTCGCCGAGGAGGCGGAGCTGGTCGGTGGCCTGCGCGACTGGCTCTGGAGCCACGCCCTGCTCACCTCCAGGGTGGTCGACGGCCAGCAGCAGGCGGGGGCCAAGTTCGCCGACTACTTCGACGCCGCCGAACCGATCGCGAAGATCCCGTCGCACCGGGCACTGGCGCTGCTGCGCGGGCGGCGCGAAGGGGTCCTCGACCTCAAACTGACGCTGCCGGAGGCACAGGCCGAGCACGGCGAAGGGGCGGTGCGCGCCCACTTCGGCATCGCCGACCGCGGCCGACCGGCCGACCGCTGGCTCTGCGACACCGCCCGCCGCGCGTGGCGCATCAAGATCTTTACCCACCTGGAGAGCGAGCTGACCAACCGCCTGCGTGAGACCGCCGAAGAGGAGGCGATCGCCGTCTTCGGCCGCAACCTGCGCGACCTGCTGCTGGCCGCCCCGGCCGGCCTGCGCCCGACCATGGGGCTCGACCCCGGCCTGCGCACCGGGGTCAAGGTGGCGGTGGTCGATGCCACTGGCCAGCTGGTCGCCACCACGACGGTCTACCCCTTCCCGCCGAAGAACCAGATCGAGGCGAGCCTGGCCGAGCTGGAGCGGCTGGCCCGGGCGCACGGGGTCGAGCTGGTGGCGATCGGCAACGGCACCGCCTCGCGCGAGACCGACCGCCTCGCCGCCGAGCTGGTCCAGCGGCTGCCGGGGCTGACCAGGCTGATGGTCTCCGAGGCCGGCGCCTCGGTCTACTCCGCCTCCGAGCTGGCCAGCAACGAGCTGCCCGACGTCGACGTCTCCCTGCGCGGCGCGGTCTCCATCGCCCGCCGCCTGCAGGACCCGCTTGCCGAGCTGGTCAAGATCGAACCGAAGGCGATCGGGGTCGGCCAGTACCAGCACGACCTCAACCAGCCGCGGCTGGCGCGCACCCTCGACGCCGTGGTCGAGGACTGCGTCAACGCCGTCGGGGTCGACGTCAACAGCGCCTCGCCGGCCCTGCTCGGCCGGGTCGCCGGCCTCGGCCCGACCCTGGCCGAACGCATCGTCGAGCAGCGCAACCAGCACGGTCCCTTCCGCGACCGCAAGGCCCTGCTCGCGGTGCCGCGCCTCGGCGCCAAGGCGTTCGAACAGGCCGCCGGCTTCCTCCGCGTCAGCGGCGGCGACAACCCGCTCGACGCCTCCGCCGTCCACCCCGAGAGCTACCCGGTGGTCGAGCGGCTGCTGCTGCGCAGCGGCAAGACGATCCGCGAGGTCATCGGCAACCGCGACTTCCTGCAGCAGGTGCGGGTCGCCGAGCTGACCGACGACCGCTTCGGCGAACCGACGGTGCGCGACATCCTCGCCGAACTGGAGAAGCCGGGCCGCGACCCGCGCCCGGAATTCCGCACCGCCAGCTTCCGCGACGGCGTCGAGAAGATCGGCGACCTGAAGCCGGAGATGGTGCTGGAGGGGGTGGTGACCAACGTCACCAACTTCGGCGCCTTCGTCGACATCGGCGTCCATCAGGACGGCCTGGTCCACATCTCCCAGCTCGCCGACCGCTTCATCAAGGACCCGCACAGCGTGGTCAAGGCCGGCGACGTGGTCAAGGTACAGGTGGTCGAGGTCGACCTGCCACGCCAGCGCATCGCCCTGACCATGCGCCTGGGCAGCAAGCCGGAGGCCGGTTCGACCGTGTCATCGCCATCGCCGCGTCCACGCCCTGCCCGCAACGCGAAAAGACCCGCCGACCCGCCGGCCCCCGCCGCAGCGGGCGGGATCCTCGGCGAGGCGCTCGCCAACGCACTCAAGCAGAAGAGGTAGCCATGCAGACCCTCGTCATCCACCGCTCCGGCCTCGACCCGGAGAGCCGCGATGCCATCACCGAACTGGCCGGGGCCGCGCCGCAGGCGTGCGACGGCTACCTCCGCGTCGACGTTGCCGAACTCCAGCCGCAGACCGCCGAACGGCTGCGCGACGCCCTCGGCTGCGACGTCAACGCCCTCCCCCCCGGCTTCGACGGCCACGGCGCCGGCCTGCTGATCAGCGACATGGACTCGACCCTGATCAGCATCGAATGCGTCGACGAGATCGCCGACTTCGCCGGGGTCAAACCACAGGTCGCCGCGATCACCGAGGCGGCGATGCGCGGTGAACTCGACTTCGAAGGCTCGCTGACCCGCCGCGTCGCCCTGCTCGAAGGGCTGCCGGAGGCGGTACTGGAAGAGGTCTGGCGCGAACGGCTGCGTCTCAACCCCGGTGCCGAGGCCCTCGCCGCCGGCCTGCGTGCGCGCGGCCTCCGCTTCGCCCTGGTCTCCGGCGGCTTCACCTTCTTCACCGAACGGCTCAAGGCGCAGCTCGGCCTCGACTACACCCTCGCCAACACCCTGGAGGTCCACGACGGCAAGCTGACCGGCAAGGTACTCGGCGAGATCGTCGGC
>SKWO01000067.1 GCA_007128895.1 Gammaproteobacteria bacterium | reverse complement strand
CCTGGCGCAGATCTACGCCACAGCCAGTGATAATGCAGTGACTTACCAGGAGGCGGCCTGACAGCCAGCGAAGGCTCGCGATGACCTCCGAGAATTTACACCTCTTGACGGGACACTACCTGGTGGGACGGCAGCCGTCCGGCTGCATGGGCGTGTTCCAGGGTCACCAATAATGGAGAGAAGCGGGCAATGGCGATCTCGTCGAGCAATTCGTCAGGCGCCTCCAGCCGACCAAGGGCACGCTTGATCTCGATCTCCCAGATCGATGCAGGACTGACATAGACGGTATTGCGCCCATCCCGAATGGCACTGCCCGCTCGCGCACCCAGACGCGCCGGGTCACCCAGCGCCCAGAGCAATGCATGGGTATCGAGCAGCAGGTTCATTCGGAGGCAACTCCATAGAAGGCATCCAGCACCTCCTGCGGGGTCTGGTCAAAATCCTCGGCCATATGAATCCGGCCTTGCAGGCGGCCGAGCGGACGCTCTTCCACCGCCTGCTCAATGGGTACGATACGCGCCAACGGCTTGCCGGCGCGGGCGATGATCACCTCCTCGCCGGCACAGGCCCGTGCGACCAAGCTAGAGAGGTTGCTCTTGGCTTCATGCATGTTGGCGGTCAACATCGTCCCACTCCTTGATCCATATCCATTGGGCCAAGATTAGCCCGCCAGGTTAGCCAATTCAAGCACGCGGCAAGCGACCGGCTGCAGATGGCAGGGGATATGGTAAGATTCCACGATTGCATCGCGCCGCCTTGACGCCAACGGAGCCGAACGTGAGCCAGTACAAAGAGACGCTGAACCTGCCCAAGACCGACTTTCCCATGCGCGGCAATCTGCCGCAGCGGGAGCCGGAGCGGTTGCGGCGCTGGCAGGAGGCGGGGCTCTATCAGGCGCTGCGCCAGGCGGCGGCCGGTCGGCCCCGCTATGTGCTGACCGACGGCCCGCCCTATGCCAACGGCGATATCCATATCGGCCATGCGGTCAACAAGATCCTCAAGGACATCATCGTCAAGTCGCGCACGCTGGACGGTTACGACGCGCCCTATATCCCCGGCTGGGACTGCCACGGCCTGCCGATCGAGCACCAGGTGGAGAAGCAGCTCGGGCGCGGCGCGCGCGCCAACCCGGAGGCGTTCCGCGCCGCCTGCCGCGACTACGCCCGCCAGCAGGTCGAGCGCCAGCGGGAGGACTTCAAGCGGCTCGGTGTGCTCGGCGACTGGGAGCAGCCCTACCTGACCATGGAACCGAAGGTGGAGGCCGATACCCTGCGTGCGCTCGGCCGCATCATCGACAACGGCCACCTGCACAAGGGGTTCAAGCCGGTCCACTGGTGTACCGACTGCGGTTCGGCGCTGGCCGAGGCCGAGGTGGAGTACGAGAACAAGCGCTCACCGGCGATCGACGTGCGCTTTCCGGTGCTGGATGAGGAGGCCTTTCTGGCCCGACTGCATCATGTCGAACAACACCACGGCGGCCACGGACCGATCCATGTGGTGATCTGGACCACCACGCCGTGGACCCTGCCGGCCAACCGCGCCGTGGCGCTGCACCCGGAGCTGGAGTACGCCGTGGTCGAGTGCCAGGGCGAGCACGGTGCCGAACGGCTGCTGCTGGCGCAAAAGCTGGTCGAGTCGTGCATGGCGCGCTGGGGTCGGGCCGACTACCGCGTGGTCGCCTACGGGCCGGGTGAGGCGCTGGAAGGGGTTCACCTTGGCCACCCCTTCCTCGAGCGCGAGGTGCCGATCATCCTCGGCGATCACGTCACCACCGAGGCCGGCACCGGCGCCGTCCACACCGCCCCCGGCCACGGTCAGGACGACTACGTGGTGGGCAGCCGTTACGGGCTGAAGATCGACAACCCGGTCGGCCCGGACGGCCACTTTCTGCCCGGCACCGAGCACGTCGCCGGCCTGCATGTCTTCGAAGCCAACGACAAGGTGGTCGAGCTGCTCTCGACCCGCTCCCGCCTGGTCCACCATCAAGCGCTGGAGCACAGCTATCCGCACTGCTGGCGGCACAAGACGCCGCTGATCTTCCGCGCCACGCCGCAGTGGTTCATCAGCATGGCGCAGAACGGCCTGCGCGAGACCGCGGTCAAGGCGATCGGCCAGGTCGACTGGATCCCGGACTGGGGCCGCGCCCGCATCGAGGGCATGGTGGCCAAGCGCCCCGACTGGTGCATCTCGCGCCAGCGCACCTGGGGGGTACCGATCGCCCTCTTCGTCCACCGCGAACACGGTGAGCCGCACCCGCGCACCGCCGAGCTGATCGAGGCGGTGGCGCAGCGGATCGAGGCCGAGGGGATCGACGCCTGGTACCGCCTCGACCCGGCCGAGCTGCTCTGCGACGAGGCGGCGCAGTACGAGAAGGTGACCGACATCCTCGACGTCTGGTTCGACTCCGGCGTGGTCCACGCCAGTGTGCAGGAGCGCCGTGACGAGCTGACCGTACCGGCCGACCTCTATCTGGAGGGCTCCGACCAGCATCGCGGCTGGTTCCAGTCGTCGCTGCTGACCGCCGTGGCGATGCGCGGCGAGGCGCCCTATCGCGCCGTGCTGACCCACGGCTTCACCGTCGACGCCCACGGCCACAAGATGTCGAAGTCGCGCGGCAACGTGGTCGCTCCGCAACAGGTGGTCGACAGCCTCGGCGCCGACGTGCTGCGCCTGTGGGTCGCCTCGACCGACTACCGCGGCGAGATGCACGTCTCCGACGAGATCCTCAAGCGCACCTCGGAGTCGTACCGCCGCCTGCGCAATACCGCCCGCTTCCTGCTCGCCAACCTGGACGGCTTCGACCCGGCCCACGCCCTACCGCCGCGCGAGCTGCTCAGTCTGGACAAGTGGGCGATCGCCCGCGCCGGTGAGCTGCAGCGCGAGATCGTTCAGGCCTACCTGCGCCACGAGTTCCACACCATCGTGCACAAGCTGCACAACTTCTGCGTGGTCGACCTCGGCGGCTTCTACCTCGACATCACCAAGGACCGGATGTACACCCTGCCGGTGGACCACACCGCCCGCCGCTCGGCGCAGACCGCGATGTTCCACATCGCCGAGGCGTTGACCCGCTGGCTGGCACCGATCCTCAGCTTTACCGCCGACGAGATATGGGAACACCTGCCGGGCCAGCGCCCGGCCTCGGTGCTGCTCGACCAGTGGCACAGCCTGCCAGCGGTCGATGACGACGCACTCGGTCTCAGCGACTGGGCGCGTGTGATCGAGGTGCGCGAAGCGGTCAGCAAGGCGCTGGAGCAGCACCGCGCCGAAGGACGCATCGGCTCGGCCCTCGGCGCCGAGGTCGATCTGTGGTGCAACGATGCACTGTACGACCTGCTCGACCGACTCGGCGACGAGCTGCGTTTTGTCCTGATCACCTCCGCCGCCCGCCTCCACCGCGACCCGGCCCACGCCGACGACGCCAGCCAGACGACCCTCGGCGACGGCACCGCCGTGGCGATCCGCGTCACCCCGACCGCCCACGCCAAGTGCGAACGCTGCTGGCACCACACCCCGGAGGTCGGCACCCTCGACGACCACCCGCAACTCTGCGCCCGCTGCCACAGCAACATCGAAGGCCCGGGCGAAACGCGGCGGTTTGCCTGACAGGCTGAACAGCAGAGCCGTTCATGCCCCCAAAACACCCCCCTCGCCACCAGCGCTCTGTCGGCGCCCTGCCGTGGCTGTGGCTGTCGCTGGCCGTTCTGCTCCTCGACTGGGCGACCAAGCAGGCCGCGCTGTTCTGGCTGGAGCCGTACCAGCCGGTGGCGGTGGCGCCGATGTTCAACCTGATGCTCGCCTTCAACCCAGGCGCCGCGTTCAGCTTTCTGGCCGACGCCGGTGGGTGGCAGCGCTGGTTCTTTACCGGGCTGGCGCTGGTCGTCGCCGTGGCCATCACCGTCTGGCTGGCACGGCTGCCGCGCGGTGAGCGCTGGACCGCGGCGGCCCTGGCGCTGATCCTCGGCGGCGCGCTGGGCAACGCGTGGGATCGCATCCGCCACGGCCACGTGGTCGACTTCATCGACCTCTACTACGGCCAGTGGCACTGGCCCGCCTTCAACATCGCCGACAGCGCCATCACGGTCGGCGCGGCGATCATCGTCGTGCTGGCACTGCGGGGGGAAAAGTCATGATCGGCCCCGGTGCCCGCGTCACCCTCCACTTCACCCTCGACCTGGCCGAAGGCGAGCGGGTCGACAGCAGCCGCGACGGCGAGCCGCTCACCTTCACGCTCGGTGACGGCACCCTCGACCCCGGCCTCGAGGCGGCACTGGAGGGGCTGCAGGTCGGCGACCACCAGCGCCTGCTACTGCCGCCGGGCAGCGCCTTCGGCGGGCGCGACCCGGCCAACATCCACCCGCTGCCGCGCAGCGACTTCAGCGAGCCGCTGCCGTCGCCGGGCACGGTGATGGGCTTTACCACCCCGTCGGGCCACGAGGTCGCCGGCACCGTGGTCGGCAGCGACGCAGAGACGGTACAAGTGGACTTCAACCACCCGCTGGCCGGTCGTGGTCTGGTCTTCGAGGTCGAGATCCTCGCCGTGGAGCCGGCCTCGTGAACGGCTTTGTGGTGCACACCGCCGCACCGCGCGGCTTCTGTGCCGGGGTCGATCGCGCCATCGAGATCGTCGAGCGCACCCTGGCCCTCTTCGGCGCACCGGTCTATGTGCGCCACGAGGTGGTACACAACCGCTATGTGGTCAATCGGCTGCGCGACCTCGGCGCCCGCTTCGTCGAGGAGCTGGACGAGGTGCCGGACGGCGCCACGGTGATCTTCAGCGCCCACGGCGTCGCCTCCGCCGTGGAGCAGGAGGCGGCCCGGCGCGGCCTGCAGGTCTTCGACGCCACCTGCCCGCTGGTGACCAAGGTCCACCTGGAGGTGCTGCGCCACGCCCGCGCCGGCTTCGACTGCCTGCTGATCGGCCACGCCGGCCACCCCGAGGTGGTCGGCACCCTCGGCCGCTTCGAACCGGGCCACGGCGGCACCATCCAGCTGGTCGAGAGCAGCGAGCACGCCGAACAGATCGAGGTCGCCCAGCCCGAGCGGCTGGCCTGGGTCTCGCAGACGACCCTATCGGTCGACGACACCCGGCGCATCGTCGCCGTGCTGGAGCGCCGCTTCCCGGCGATCCAGGGACCCCGCAAGGGCGACATCTGCTACGCCACCCAGAACCGCCAGGACGCGGTCAAGGCGCTGGCTGCCCAGTGCGATGTGGTGCTGGTAGTCGGCTCACCGAACAGCTCCAACTCCAACCGGCTGCGTGAAGTGGCCGAGCAGTACGGCGCCCGTGCCTGGCTGATCGACAGCGCCGACGAGCTGCAAGCGGCTTGGCTGGACGGTGCCGACCACATCGGTGTGACTGCCGGCGCCTCGGCGCCGGAGCGCCTGGTCGAGGCGGTGATCGAACGGCTGAAGGGGCTGGGCGGCCAACTTGGCACGGCGCTTGGCAGCGGCGAGGAGACGGTCCAGTTCGCTCTACCGGCGGCACTACGCGCTGATCAATGACCGAGCCTTATCGTCAGAAATTTTTTTCGTACAGCTGGAACTCTCTTCGACCAGACCGGTCTGACCCTGTGAGCGCTTTCCCCAAGCTGCTCACATCCGGCAGCGCCGTTCTCCCTGGCGCGCCGGGTGGTCAACCGGCCTCCCCCCAGGCCGGTTTTCGGCCCCGGAGTCGCCCTCCTCCCCCCATCAAGACATGGCTCCGGGGCCACTTT
>SKWO01000009.1 GCA_007128895.1 Gammaproteobacteria bacterium | reverse complement strand
TGAGCCAGAGGGCGAGGTTGAGCATGGCTTCGTCGTCGGCGCCGGGGTGGGCGGCGATGAAGTAGGGGATCAGGTACTGCTCTTTGCCGGCTTCGCGGCTGTAGCGCTGGAAGAGCTTTTCGAAGCGGTCGTAGCTGGCGATGCCGGGCTTCATCATCTTGTTCAATACGCGCTCTTCGGTGTGCTCGGGGGCGACCTTGAGGTAGCCGCCGGTGTGGTGGGTGGCGAGTTCGCGGATGTATTCGGGCGATTCGACGGCGAGGTCGTAGCGCAGGCCGGAGGCGATGAAGATGCGCTTGATGCCGGGCAGCGCGCGGGCGCGGCGGTAGAGGTCGATCAGCGGGGCGTGGTCGGTGTTGAGGTTTTCGCAGATGCCGGGGTAGACGCAGGAGAGGCGGCGGCAGGCGGCTTCGATTCTGGCTTCCTTGCAGTGCAGGCGGTACATGTTGGCGGTGGGGCCGCCAAGGTCGGAGATGATGCCGGTGAAGCCGTCGGTGCGGTCGCGGATCTCTTCGATCTCGCGCAGGATCGAGTCGGTGGAGCGGTTCTGGATGATGCGCCCTTCGTGTTCGGTGATCGAGCAGAAGGTGCAGCCGCCGAAGCAGCCGCGCATGATGTTGACGGAGAAGCGGATCATCTCCCAGGCGGGGATGCGGGCGCCACCGTAGGCCGGGTGCGGGGCGCGGGCGTAGGGCAGTTCGTAGACGCGGTCGAGCTCTTCGCTGGTGAGCGGCAGCGGCGGCGGGTTGATCCACAGTTCGCGGTCGCCGTGGCGCTGAGCCAGCGGGCGGGCGTTGTGCGGGTTGGTCTCCAGGTGCAGGGCGCGCGAGGCGTGGGCGTAGAGCGCGGGGTCGCCGCGCACCGCCTCGAAGGGGGGCAGGCGGACGTACTGTCGGCTGCGGTCGGCCTTCGGCGCACGGGGGTGGAGGACCACGGGGTGGGCGCCGTCGTCGCGGTGCAGGTGGCGAACGGTCTCGCCCTGCCCGGCCGCCTCTGCCGGCAAGGTGGTGGCGTCGATGGCGTGCCAGTCGGGGGCGATGGCGCTGCGGATCAACGCGGTGCCGCGGATGTCGGTGAGGTTTTCGACCGGCTCACGCGCGGCGAGGCGGTGGGCGACCTCGACCAGGGCGCGTTCGGCGTTGCCGTAGAGCAGCAGGTCGGCCTTGGCGTCGAAGAGGATCGAGCGGCGTACCTTGTCCTGCCAGTAGTCGTAGTGGGCGGCGCGGCGCAGCGAGGCCTCGATGCCGCCGAGCAGGATGGGCACGTCGGGGTAAGCCTCGCGGCAGCGCTGGGCGTAGACGAGGCTGGAGCGGTCGGGCCGCTTGCCACCCTCCCCGCCCGGTGTGTAGGCGTCGTCGGAGCGCGGCTTGCGGTCGGCGGTGTAGCGGTTGACCATCGAGTCCATGTTGCCGGCGGTGACGCCGAAGAAGAGGTTCGGCCGGCCGAGGGCGGTGAAGGGCTCGGCGCTCTCCCACGCCGGCTGGCTGAGGAGGCCGACGCGAAAGCCGTGCGCCTCGAGCAGGCGGCCGATCAGCGCCATGCCGAAGCTGGGGTGGTCGACGTAGGCGTCGCCGGTGACCAGGATGACATCGCACGCATCCCAGCCCAGCGCCTCCATCTCGGCGCGCGACATGGGCAGGAAGGGGGCGGTGCCAAACCGCTTGGCCCAGTAGGGGCGCCAGGAGAAGAGCTCTTTGGGGGTATCCATTGACGGGAAATTATACGCGGTTCCGGCTAAAATGATCGGCTCAGAGATGAACCGGAGCCCCCCGTGAGACTCAGCGCCGACCAATTCCGCCAGTGGAAGCACAAGTCGATTACCCTGCTCGGCATGTCCGGGGTGGGCAAGACGCGGCTGGCCCACATGCTCCGACGCAGCCACTGGTTCCACTACTCCGGTGACTACCGCATCGGTACCCGCTATCTGGATGAGCCGATTCTCGACAACATCAAGCACCAGGCGATGCAGGTGCCCTTTCTGCGCGATCTGCTGCTGAACGATTCGATCTATATCGCCAACAACATCACGGTCGACAACCTGCACCCGGTCTCGACCTTTCTCGGCAAGCTGGGCAACCCGGAAGAGGGCGGCCTGCCGCTGGCCGAGTTCAAGCGCCGTCAGGAGCTGCACCATCAGGCGGAGATTGCCGCCATGCTCGATGTGCCGGCCTTCATCAACAAGGCGCGTACCATCTACGGCTACGACCGCTTCATCAACGACGCCGGCGGCAGTGTCTGCGAGCTGGACAGCCCGGAGGCGATCGCGGCGCTGGCCGAACACACCCTGATCCTCTACATCCAGGCCACGCCCAAGGATGAGGAGGAGCTGATCCGCCGTGCGCAGAGCGACCCGAAGCCGCTCTACTACCGCGAGGCCTTTCTCGACGACCACCTGGCCCGCTACATGGCCGAGCAGCAGCTGGAGTACGTCGCCCAGGTCTCGCCGGACGACTTTGTGCGCTGGGTCTTCCCCCACCTCTTCCGCTCACGCATCCCGCGCTATGAAGCGATTGCCGCCGAGCACGGCTATACCGTCACCTCCGACGAACTGTGGGCGGTGCAGAACGAGGCCGAGCTGATCGAGCTGATCGCGCGCGCCATCGAAAGGAGTTGAGATGCCGCTGGTTGCCCACAATCCATTGCCGGCCTTCGAGCGCCTGAAGCAGGAAGGCCACAACGTACTGAGCCAGGAGTTCGCCCTCAAGCAGGAGATCCGCGAGCTGCACATCGGCCTGCTGAACATGATGCCGGATGCGGCGCTGGCCGCCACCGAGCGCCAGTTCTTCCGCCTGATCGGCGAGTCGAACCAGATTGCCCAGTTCTACCTCCACCCCTTCACCATCGACGCGCTGCCGCGCGGGCCGGAGGGGCTGGCCCACGTCGAGCGCTACTACGAGCACTTCGACGACATCCGCGACAAGGGGCTGGATGCGCTGATCATCACCGGGGCCAACGTGACCCAGCCCGATCTGGCCCGCGAGCCCTTCTGGGAGCCGCTGATCGAGGTGATCGACTGGGCGTGGGAGAACGTCACCTCCACCCTCTGCTCCTGTCTGGCCACCCATGCGGTGATGCAGTTCCGCTACGGCCAGACCCGCCGCCACCTCGGCTTCAAGCGCTGGGGGGTCTATCCGCACGAGGTGGTCGACCGCGGCCACCCGCTGGTCAACGGGGTCAATACCCGCTTTGACGTGCCCCACTCGCGCTTCAACGAGATCTCGCGCGCCCAATTCGAGGACGCCGGGGTGCATGTGCTGGTGGAGAGCGAGGAGGCCGGCGTCCATCTGGCGGTGAGCGAGGACCGCTTCCGCATCGTCTTCTTCCAGGGCCACCCGGAGTACGACACCATCAGCCTGCTCAAGGAGTACAAGCGCGAGATGGTGCGCTTCGTGCGCGGCCAGCGCGACGACTATCCGCCGGTGCCGGTCGACTACCTGCCGCTGCAGTCGCAGGCGATCCTGGAAGAGCACCGCGACCGGCTGCTGACGGCGATTGCGCGCGGCGAGCCGGAGCCGCCCTTCCCCGAGCCGCTGCTGGCCACACGGCTGGACAACACCTGGCACGACAGCGCCGAGGCGATCATCAACAACTGGATCGGCACCGTCTACCAGCTTACCCATATCGACCGGCACCGCCCGTTCCGCGACGGTGTCGACCCTGACAACCCCCTTGAACTACGGCGCCAAGATGGCTGACATGACGTACCGCCTCCCCCCGGAGTGGCACCCGCAGAGCGGCGTGCAGTTGACCTGGCCGCACGCCGACAGCGACTGGGGGCCGCTGCTCGATGAAGTGGAGCCGGTCTTTGCCACCATCGCACGCGAGATCAGCGCGCGCGAACGGCTGCTGGTCGCCTGCCACGACGCGCCGCTGCGCGACCGCGTGCGGGCGCTGCTAGAGCAGGCCGGCTGCGCCATGGAGCGGGTCACCTTGCATCTGGCCCCGAGCAACGACACCTGGGCGCGCGACCACGGCCCGCTCACCGTTCTCGACGGCAACGGCAGCGCCCGCCTGCTCGACTTCACCTTCAACGGCTGGGGCGGCAAGCACGCGCACGCACGCGACAACCGCATCACCGCCGCACTGCACGCCCAGGGCGCCTTCGGCACGACGCCGCTGGAGGCGGTCGCGATGGTGCTGGAGGGCGGCTCGGTCGAGGTCGACGGCCTCGGCACCCTGCTCACCACAAGCCACTGCCTGCTCACGCCGACGCGCAACCCCGAGCTGGACAGGGCAGCGATCGAGGCCCGGCTGGGCCAGTGGCTCGGTATCGACCGGGTGCTGTGGCTGAGCGAGGGCCACCTGGAGGGCGACGATACCGATGCCCACATCGACACCCTCGCCCGCTTCTGCGACCCACACACCATCGCCTACGTCGCCTGCGACGACCCGAACGACAGCCACTACCCCGCCCTGAAGGCGATGGAGGCCGAACTGACCGCCCTGCGCGACCGCGACGGCCGGCCCTATCGGCTGGTACCGCTGCCGTGGCCGCGCCCGGCCTTCTCCGCCGACGGCCAGCGGCTGCCGGCGACCTACGCCAACTTTCTGATCATCAACGGTGCCGTGCTGGTGCCGACCTACCGCGACCCGGCCGATGCGGTGGCGCTGGAGCGGCTGGCCAGCTGCTTTCCCGGGCGCGAGATCGTCGCCATCGACTGCCGCCCGATCATCGAACAGTACGGCAGCCTGCACTGCCTGACCATGCAGCTGCCCGAGGGAGTCCTGCCATGACCCGATCCGCCACCCCGCTCACCGTCGGCCTCGTCCAGCACCCGTGCAGCGAGTCGTACGAGGCCAACCTGGCCGCCAGTGAGGCCGGTATCCGCGACGCCCACGCGCGCGGCGCGCAGCTCGTGCTGCTGCAGGAGCTGCACACCGGCGTCTACTTCTGCCAGACCGAGTCGACCGATCGGTTCGATCAGGCCGAGCCGATCCCCGGCCCGACCAGCGAGCGGCTGGGGCGGCTGGCGGCGGAGCTGGGTATGGTCATCGTCGCCTCGCTCTTCGAGCGCCGCGCCGCCGGTCTCTACCACAACACCGCCGTAGTGCTGGAGCGCGACGGCACTATCGCCGGCACCTACCGCAAGATGCACATCCCGGACGATCCCGGCTTCTACGAGAAGTTCTACTTCACCCCCGGCGACCTCGGCTTCACGCCGATCGAGACCTCGGTGGGGCGGCTCGGGGTGCTGGTCTGCTGGGACCAGTGGTACCCGGAGGCGGCGCGGCTGATGGCGCTGGCCGGCGCCGAGCTGCTGCTCTACCCCACCGCGATCGGCTGGGAGCCGAACGACGCCGCCGACGAGCAGGCCCGCCAGCGCGACGCCTGGGTCACCGTGCAGCGCGGCCACGCGATCGCCAACGGCCTGCCGCTGCTGGCGTGCAACCGCTGCGGCCACGAGCCGGACCCGGCCGGCGGCGCCGGGATCGACTTCTGGGGCAACAGCTTCGTCTGCGGCCCACAGGGCGAGTTTCTGGCCGAGGCGGGCGCACAGCCGCAGACGCTGGTGGTCGAGATCGACCGGGCGCGCAGCGAGCAGGTGCGGCGCATCTGGCCCTTCCTGCGCGACCGGCGCATCGACGACTACCACGACCTGACCCGCCGCTACCGTGACTGAGTCGTGGTATTCTGAACGGCATGAGCATCGACTGGAAAACGTACCACCGGCCCGGCCTCTTCGATGAGCTGATCGGCGACGACGGCCAGCCGCGCCCTGCTGCACGCGCCCTGTGTGACCACCTCGCCTCGCTCAGCGACAGCGAGCTGCGCGAGCGCAAGGACGCCTCGGAGCTGGCCATCCTGACCATGGGCATCACCTTCACCGTCTACGGCGAGGGGGGCGATGTCGACCGCGCCTGGCCCTTCGACATCATCCCGCGGGTGATCGAACTGCGCGAATGGCAACGCATCGAGGCGGGGCTGAAGCAGCGGCTGCAGGCGCTCAACTGCTTCATCGACGACCTCTACGGCGAGCAGCACATCCTGCGCGACGGCGTGATCCCGAGCGAGTTGATCCTGGAGTCGAAGAACTTCCGCCCCGAGTGCGTCGGCGTGCGCCCGTCCTTTGGCGTCTGGGCCCACATCTGCGGCAGCGACCTGGTGCGCGATGCCGACGGCACCGTCTATGTGCTGGAGGACAATCTGCGCGTCCCCTCCGGCGTCTCCTACATGCTGGAGAACCGGCAGGTGATGAAAAGGGTGCTGCCGGAGCTCTTTGAGAACGCCACCATCCTGCCGGTGGACGACTACCCGTCGCAGCTCTTCGACACCCTGGCCGCCCTCTCGCCGCGCCCGGTCGACTACCCCGAGGTGGTGGTGCTTACCCCCGGCATCTACAACTCGGCCTACTTCGAGCACGCCTACCTGGCGCAGCAGATGGGGGTCGAACTGGTCGAGGGGCGCGACCTGTTGGTGGATGACGACGACTGCGTCTACATGCGCACTGTGGCCGGTCTGGAGCGGGTCGACGTGATCTACCGGCGCATCGACGACCTCTTTCTCGACCCGGAGGTCTTCCACCCCGATTCGATGCTCGGCGTGCCCGGTCTGATGCGTGCCTGGCGCGCCGGCAACGTGGCGCTGGCCAACGCCCCCGGCGCCGGGGTAGCCGACGACAAGGTGGTCTACGCCTACGTGCCGCAGATCATCCGCTACTACCTCGATCAAGAGGCGATCATCCCCAACGTGCCGACCTACCTGTGTATGGACGATGCGCAGCGCGCCCATGTACTGGCTAACCTCGACCAGCTGGTGGTCAAGCCGGCCAACGAGTCGGGCGGCTACGGCATGCTGGTGGGGCCGCACGCCAGCGAGATGGAACGCAAGCGCTTTGCCGAACTGATCGAGAAGCAGCCGCGCAACTACATCGCCCAGCCGACCCTCTCCCTCTCGGTCGCCCCGACCCTGATCGACGACGGCACCATCGCACCGCGCCACCTGGACCTGCGCCCTTTCATCCTGCAGGCCGAGCAGAGCCACGTCACCGCCGGCGGGCTGACCCGCGTGGCGCTGCGCGAGGGCTCGCTGGTGGTCAATTCCTCGCAGGGGGGCGGCAGCAAGGACACCTGGATCGTCGACACGGGAGGGGCCGACTGATGCTCTCGCGGGTCGCCGAAAACATCTACTGGATGGCGCGCTACATCGAGCGCGCCGAAAATACCGCACGCCTGCTCAGCGTCAGCAGCCACCTGCTGCTCGACCTGCCGCGTACCACCCCGATCAGTTGGGCCTCGCTGGTCAGCCTGATCTCGGCAGAAGAGGCGTTCAATAGCCGCTACCCGAGTGCCGA
This sequence comes from Gammaproteobacteria bacterium, assembly GCA_007128895.1. Lineage (GTDB taxonomy): Bacteria > Pseudomonadota > Gammaproteobacteria > SKWO01 > SKWO01 > SKWO01. Next base: position 40,264 of record SKWO01000009.1, on the reverse strand, counting down.
CGAGGCCAGCGTGATCCACTTCCTCGCCGCCGACCGCGACAACCCGTCGTCGATCCTCTCGGCGCTGGCGATGGCGCGCGAAAACCTGCGCACGGTGCGCGATGTGGTGCCGCGCGAGGCGTGGGAGCAGGTCAACACCCTCTTTCTGGAGGTGCGCCGCGAGCTGGTCCACGGCATCGGTCGCTCCCACCGCCACGACTTTCTCAAGCGGGTCATCGCCGGCTGTCAGCAGCTCACCGGCCTGCTCGCCGGCACCATGAGCCACGACATCGGCTACCACTTCGCCCGTACCGGACGTAATCTGGAACGCGCCGACATGACCTCGCGCATCCTCGACATCCGCTCGCAGAACCTGCTGCCGCGCAGTGCCGACGAGCTGACCCCGTTCGAGAACATCCAGTGGATGAGCGTGCTCAAATCGGTCAGCGCCTACCAGATGTATCGCCAGCACTTTCGTATCCGGGTGCGTGGCACCGAGGTGCTGCGCTTCCTGCTGCAGGACTTCCAGTTCCCGCGTGCCATCGCCCACTGTCTGGAAGAGGTGGCCGGTTGCGCCGAGCGGATGCCGCGCAGCGAGGCGGTCAAGCCGCATATCCGCGCCCTGCAGTTGCAGGTAGCCGAAGCCGATGTGGCCGAACTGGCCAACGCGCCGGATGATCTGCACCGGTTCATCGATGGCCTCCAGCTGGGGATGAGCCAGCTCCACGCACAGATCACCGAGATCTGGTTCCGACAATGAGAACCTTCCGCTGCCACTGCGGAAACACCCTCTTTTTTGAGAACACGCGCTGCCTGAGTTGCGGCCGCGAGCTGGGCTACCTGCCGGAACAGGGGCTGTTGAGCGCGCTGGAACCGCTCGGCAACGAGGCCTGGCTGGCCCTCTCCGGCGACCTCTTCCGGCAGCACTATCGCAAGTGCGCCAATTATGTGCATGAAGGCGTATGCAACTGGATGATCCCGGTGGAGACGTCGCATAATTGGTGCCCTGCCTGTCGCCTCAACCAGACCATCCCCAACCTGGCCGAACCGAACGCGCGCCTCTACTGGTCGCGACTGGAAATGGCGAAGCGGCGCCTGCTTTACACCCTTATCCAACTCGGCCTGCCGATCACCCCGAAGCTGGATGATCCGGAGCACGGCCTGGCCTTCGCCTTTCTGGCCGACAGCGACAGCGGACTACTCAACGGCAGTTATCCGGAACGGATAGCAACAGGCCACCATGACGGGGTCATCACGATCAACCTGGCCGAGGCCGACGACGCCCACCGAGAAACCATACGCCAGCAAATGATGGAACCCTATCGCACCCTGCTGGGCCACTTCCGCCACGAGAGCGGCCACTACTTCTGGGAGCAACTGCTGCAGGGGCCCAGCCGTTCGCGCTTTCGCGAGCTCTTCGGCGACGAGCGCACCCCCTACCCGGAGGCGCTGCAACGCTACTACGCGAAAGGGGCACCGCCCGACTGGCAGAGCCGCTACATCAGCGCCTACGCCAGTAGCCACCCGTGGGAGGACTGGGCCGAGAGCTGGGCCCACTATCTGCTGATTCAGGATACGCTGGAGAGTGCCGCCGACGCCGGCATCGCCCGGTTCGAGGGACTCAACTTCGCCCAGCGCATCCAGGAGTGGAGCACCACCAGTACCGTGATCAACGCCCTCAACCGCAGCATGGGGCTGAACGATGCCTGGCCCTTTGTCCTTTCACCGGCGGCGGTGGAGAAGCTTGCCTTCGTCGAGTCGGTCATTCGGCGCCCAGCGACGGTCGCCAACTGATCGGATTGGCCCCGCTGCTGACCAGACGGCAATCACCACTGGCCGTGCTGGTGGTGGCCAGCTTGCGCAGAATATCCAACTCGTTGAGCGGCAGGCTCGCGTTGACCAGCGGGGGGGTGCACGCCTTCAACACGACCAGACCGCTGACTTCGTCCACGTCACACGAGACGGCGTTGAGCTCGCGCAGAAAGTCACTCTGTTCCTGCTCCAGAGCCTGTGCCAGTTCGGCGGAACGATCCTGCAGCGTGACCACTTCGGTCTCGATCGCCTGCAGCCGCGTCTTGATCGGCGCGGCTGCCCGGGCGTGCTCGCGATAGGCCGCCAACTCCGCTGCCTCTGGCTTGCGCCCCTCGGCCTTGAGCCGTTGCGCGATGGCCTCCATCGCCACCAGCGACTCGTCGGCAGCCATCAGGCTCCGCTCCTGCTTGCGCACGTCCAGCCGCTCCAGCACCTCATCGAGTGACCGCTCCAGGCGCGCCACCCGGTGCCGATAGGCGCGCTCATCCGGCACGATCAGCGCGATGACTGTCTCCCGGCCACCACGTGGCTCGGCCACAGCGTGGATATCCAGCTGCCGCGCCAGCAGGGAGGTACCCAGAGAGGTGCCGGCTATCCGGATGCGGTTGCCAATCAATGTGCTGTTCTTGCACTCATGCACATCGATGTAGTCGGCCACCAACAGGCTGTTCTCGACCCGACCGCAATAGATGGCCCCTTGTCGAGCGATCAGCGTGGCCCGCGAGACGAGCCCTTCATGAACCTCGATGTCACCATCGTGGTTCTCGGCCGTGCCACCGGAGACATTGCCCTTCAGCCGGATGAGCCCACCCTTGGAGATGACCGTACCGTAGACATCCCCGTACACATCGATGCTCTTGCCCTCGAGGACGTAGTTCTCGACCACGTCACCGTGGGTCTCGAAGGCGTCGGCGACCACGTCGATATCGCCCGTGCGGCTGCCGATGCCTTCGTGGTTGATGATCTGACGGGTGATCGAGATCCGTCCGCTCTGATTGTCGACACCGATGAAGCCCTCCATCGCCGAGAGCAGGTACTGTTCACCCTGCTCCTCACGGATCATCGCGCCCTCGCCGGCCAGACTGGCCAAATCAAAGTCGGCCGGCTCCGGCGGGGCGATCGGCTCCCCATTGATCGCCCGCCCGGGGAAGCCGTGCTGCAGCGGCACCTTGCGCAGCAGCCGTACCCCCGCCTTGACCTGGGGAAAGGTGTTCTTGTAGCGCTTGAAATTGACCCGACCAGCCATGCCCGAGACGGGGCTGACGTCGCGGTGAAGCAGCTCGCTGACCTCTTCATAGGTAGCATCGCGCCCCAGACGGGGCGGTATCGGCTCGGCAACGGTCTCCCGCGCCTGGCCGCCCTCACTGATCAGGCGGTTGATGCTGACCACGTCGAGTCCGGCTCGTACCCCTTGGGCCCACAGGGCGGCAATGAACTCGTCGACATCGCGCCGAGTCTCCCGTTCATGCAGCATGCCGTCCTCCTCATAGCGCTCGAACGGGGTATCGAACAGAAACTCGGCGCGCTTCTCCTCAACCCGCTTGCCGACCTGCTTGAGGTTCTGGTAGAGCCGCTGCCGGTGTGCGGGAAAGGGAACGATGGAGTGGGCCAAACGCAGAGGCGGAGGGACGCGCCCACTCTGTTCGGCCAGCTGGCGGATACGCTCAACCTTGTCGAACTCGTAGAGGATGCGGGAAAAGACGGCGTAATTGAGCTGCTGAAAACGAAAATCGCCGAGAAAGAGCCCTTCGACGAAGGCTTGGAACCGCTCGGCACGATCAAGCGTGGCCAGATCGATCAGCACCGCACCGGGCTGAACCTGGATAAAGCTGCTGTAGGCAAGAAGTCGACCCAGCTCCTCGTCGTGATCGTCTGCCATGTATCGCCCCCCAGGCATGGTGTAACCCAACTTTAACAAATTGTTAACCGCATGAAAATACGAATCAATTTATCTACGTCTCCCAGTCGAATCGAGGCAACACACCGAAAGTCTTCACCAGACTGTCGTTCCAGCTCTTGCGCAAGGCGGCGTAGTAGGGTGAATTGGCCTTGTAGCGCAGGCGGTGATCGATCGACAGGGCATCAAGCCGATAGAGCAGCAGGTCGATCGGTGGCCCCACGGTCAGGTTGGAGCGCATGGTCGAGTCGATCGAGAGCAGGGCAAAGCGGGCGGCATCCTCCAGCGAAAGGTGGCTGACCATGTGCAGACGGTCGAGGATCGGCTTGCCGTACTTGCTCTCGCCGATCTGCAGGTAGGGCGTCTCTTCCCCGGCGCTGATGTAGTTGCCCTGCGGATAGACCAGGAAGATCTGCGGCTCCTGACCGGCGATCTGGCCACCGATGATGAAGCTGGCGCTGACATCGAAGCCGCCGCCGCTGACCGCCTCGGCATGCTCCCCCTGCACCTGCTGGCTGAGCGCGCCAATGTAGCGCGCCGCCTCGAAAAGGTACTCGACATTGAGCAGGTGGGTCGGCGCCTGCTTGTCGATATCACGCCGAATCAGATGGACCACCGCCTGACTGGTGGCCAGGTTGCCGGCGGTAAGCAGCACAATCTGGCGTTCGCCTTCCACGCCGAAGGTGTGCATCTTGCTGAAGGTGCTGACATAGTCGACCCCGGCGTTGGTACGCGAATCGGAGGCAAAGACGACCCCCTCATCGGTAGCGATGGCCAGACAGTAGGTCATGGAAAGCGGCTCTCTCTTGAATTACGCTGGATCATTATCATACTGTAACAAGGCGCTGCTCTAATAGCGCCATCCACCCAAAGGAGCATCTGCATGCTCGAGATCCGCATCCACGGGCGCGGCGGACAGGGAAACGTCGCCGCCGCCTACCTGCTGGCCGGGGCCGCCTTCGAGACCGGCCGCCACGCCCAGGCCTTCCCCAACTTCGGTGCCGAGCGACGCGGTGCGCCGGTGGTCGCCTTCGTGCGCATCGCCGATGCCCCGATCCGGCGCCGCTGCCAGGTCCTGCACCCCGACTGGTTGATCGTCCAGGACGACGCCCTGCTCACCGCCGGCGGCGTCAGTGCCGGCCTCAAGCCGGGTGGGCGCATCCTGGTCAACTCGGCCCGCAGCGCCGAAGCGCTGCACGAGCGCACCGGCCTGGAGACTACCGTACTCGCCGCTGACAGCCTGTCGAAGCAGTTCCTCGGCCGACCGATGCCCAACACCGCGCTGCTCTCCGCCTTCCTCACCCTGACCGGCCTGCTGCCGCGCGAAGCGCTGATCAAGGCGCTCGCCCAGCGCTTCAAGGGTGACTTGCTGGAGAAGAACAGCCAGCTGATCGAAGAGGCGGCACGTCAGGTGCCGGAAGGAGGGTGGAACGATGCGTGACATGCTGGAAGGCTCCCAGGCCATCGCCCGCGCCGTGGCGCTGTGCCGGCCGCAGGTGGTCGCCGCCTACCCGATCACCCCGCAGACCCACATCGTCGAGAACCTCTCCAAGCTGGTCGCCGACGGCAAGCTGACCACCGAGCTGGTCAGTGTCGAGAGTGAGTTCTCCGCCGCCTCGGTCGCCCTCGGCGCCGCCGCCGCCGGCTCACGCGCCTACACCGCCAGCTCGTCGCAGGGGATCATGCTGATGAGCGAGGTGCTGTTCAACATCGCCGGCCTGCGCATCCCGCTGGTGCTGACCTGCGCCAACCGCGCCATCGGCGCGCCGCTCTCGATCTGGAACGACCAGCAGGACTCGATGGCGGTGCGCGACGCCGGCTGGATCCAGCTCTACTGCGCCGACAACCAGGAGGCGGTCGACACCACCATCCAGGCCTACCGCATCGCCGAGCGCTGCGAGATCCCGGTCATGGTCTGCGTCGATGGCTTCGTCCTCACCCACACCATGGAGGCGATCGACCTGCCGACCCAAGAACAGGTCGACGGCTTCCTGCCGCCCTACCGGTTCAACCGCGCCCTCGACCCGCGCCGACCAATCAGCATCGGCACCCTGGTCGCGCCGGAGTACTTCTCCGAGGTGCGCCACGCCAACCACAAGGCGCTGGAGCGCGCGATCGATGAGATCGAGGCGGCCGACCGCGACTGGGCCGAGGTCAGCGGTCGTTCGAGTGGCGGACTGGTCGAAGTGCTCGGCGACCCTGAGGCGCGCATCGGCATCCTCACCCTCGGTTCGGCCACCGGCACCCTGCTCGAGGCGCTCGACGAGTACCCCGACCTCGGTCCGGTACGGCTGATCCGGCTGCGCTGCTTCCGCCCCTTCCCGTTCGAGGCGCTGCGCCGGGCGTGCGCGGGGCTGGAGCAGCTCGCCATCCTTGAGCGCGCCCTCTCGCCGGGCCTTGGCGGCATCGTCGGCACCGAGGTGCGCGCCGCCCTCGCCGACCTCGAGGGCACGCTGCACATCCGTGACTACGCCGTCGGGCTCGGCGGACGCGACATCCCGCTGAGCACCCTGCCGCGGGTACTCGAGGCGCTGGCGGTGCCGGAGAGCGAGCGCTTCCGCATCCTCGACGTCAACCTGGAACAACTGCCCGAGGAGGATCGCTGATGAGCGAGCAGCCGATTGCCGACCTGCGCCGCCACCAGCCGCGCTTTTCCGGTCTCGAATCCGGCCACCGAGCCTGCACCGGCTGCGGCGAGGCGCTCGGCGCCCGCCTGGTCACCGAGGCGGCCGGCCCCGACGTACTGGTGGCCAACGCCACTGGCTGTCTGGAGGTCTTCACCACCGCCTGGCCGCAGTCGTCGTGGCGGGTGCCGTGGCTCCACTCGCTGTTCGAGAACGCCGGCGCCATCGCCTCCGGCATGGAGGCGGCACTGAAGGCCCAAGGGCGTCCGACCAAGGTGCTTGCCTTCGCCGGCGACGGCGGCACCTTCGACATCGGCTTTCAGGCCCTTTCTGGCATGCTCGAACGTGACCACAACGTCCTCTACGTCTGCTACGACAACGAGGCGTACATGAACACCGGCATCCAGCGCTCCAGCTCAACCCCGCACGCCGCGACCACGACCACCTCCCCGGCCGGCAAGGCGCGCATGGGCAAGCGCCACCTGAAGAAGGACATCGTCTCGATCATCGCCGCCCACCACGTCGCCTACGCCGCCACCGCCTCGGTCGCCTACCCCTCCGACCTGCGCAAGAAGGTGCGCCGGGCGATGGCCGTGGAAGGCGCGACCTTCCTCCAGGTCCACTCCCCCTGCCCGCTCGGCTGGGGTCACGACGGCGCCGTCAGCATCGAGGTCGCCCGCCTCGCCGTACAGACCGGCCTCTTTCCGCTGGTCGAACTGGAGCGCGGCTCGCTGACCGGCGTCATGCCGATCCGCGAGGTGCGCCCGGTGCGCGACTACCTGCGTGCGCAGAAGCGCTTCGTCCACCTCTTCGCCGACGACCCGCGCGCCCGCGAGGAGCTCGACCACATCCAGGCATTGGCCGACCACAACATCGAACGCTACGGCCTGCGCGGCGACCGCCCCGACGCCCTCGACAGCGAAGGGGCCGACACCGTCCGACGCGGTGGTGCAAGGTGGGCGTGATGCACATGAAGCGGCAGCCAACGTTCGCGCCTGCCGGGGCGTTCCCTGGCACGGGTGTATGCGGCATGGACGCCGCATCCAAGCCCCCAGGGACGGGTTCACGGCGTCCCGCGCCAGGGAACGCCCCCGGCAGGCCACAGCACCAGACAAGCAGGCTGAGAAGGAGCCCCAGATGACCACCATGACCCGTGGCGCCTACGCCCTGCCCGGCACCACCCTCAACTACCACACCGGCAGCTGGCGTGTACAACGCCCCGAACACCGCCACCGCGCAGCGCCGTGCCACCACGCCTGCCCGGCCGGTGAAGACGCGCAGGCGTGGCTCGCCCTGATCGCCGAAGGCAACCGCCGCGCCGCCTGGGAGAAGCTGATCGAGGCCAACCCGCTGCCGGCGATCACCGGCCGTGTCTGCCACCACCCGTGCGAGAGCGCCTGCAACCGCAGCCAGTACGACGAGGCGATCGCCATCCACGCCTGCGAGCGGGTCCTCGGCGACGAGGCGATCGCCAACAACTGGCGCTACCCGGTCGACGCCCCGAGTGGCAACGCCCCGGTCGTCGCCATCGTCGGCGCCGGCCCGGCGGGCCTCTCCTGCGCCTGGCACCTGCTGCGCCACGGCATCAAGTCGGTGCTCTTCGACGAGCTGCCACAGGCCGGCGGCACCCTTGGCACCGCCATCCCCGCCTACCGCCTGCCGCGTGACCTGCTCGCCGCCGAGACCGGTCGCCTGCTGGAACTCTCCGGCATCGACTTCCGCCCCCTGCACCGGCTCGGCAGAGACATCTCACTTGATCAGCTGCGCCAGGAGTACGCCGGCGTCTTCCTCGCACCCGGCAACCAGCGCAGCCGCGAATGGAGCGTCGACGGCGTCACCCCACGCGATCTGCACGTCGGCCTCGACCTGCTCAAGGAGTGGGTCAGCGTCGGTGACGTGCCGCCGATGACCAGCGCCGCCATCGTCGGCGGCGGCAACACCGCCGTCGACCTTGCCCGCGCCCTCAAGCGGGCCGGAGTCGCCCAGGTCCACGTCATCACCCACCAGACCCTGCCACGCGACCACGTCCGCGGCGACGACGCCATGAGCGCGATCGTCCGTGAGATCCGTCAGGCCGAGGAAGAGGGGGTCACCTTCCACGACCAGCGCGGCATCCGCCGCCTGATGCTGCGCGGTGAACGGGTGGTCGGCGTCGAGATGGTGCGCATGAAGAAGATGGTGCGCGCCAACGGCCGCATGGAGCGGGTCGCCTTCGAGGGGACCGAGACCGTGCTCCACGTCGACCAGGTCATCCCGGCGATCGGCCAGGAAGTCGAACCGTTCGGCATGGAGCCACTGCTGCACGGCCAGGGCGCCTTCGAAGTCGACCACTGGGGCGTGGTCTCCGGCCACAGCGGCCTCTACGCCGGCGGCGATGCCCGCGGCGGCCACGGCACCGTCACCGCCGCGATCGGCGACGGGCGCCGCGCGGCCCTCGCCCTGGTCCGCCACATCCGCGGCGAGGCACCACCCAAGGAGCGGCTGGAAGAGGTCATCGAGATCGGTCAGCTCAACCTGCACTACTACGAGCATGCCGACCGCGCTCAGGAGCCGCTGCTGGCAGTCGGCGAGCGCGGCCTCGACAACGAGATCGAAGGCTCGATCGAGACCACCGGCGCCGACCGCGAGGCGGCCCGCTGCTTCTCCTGCGGCAACTGCCTGGCGTGCGACAACTGCTGGACCCTTTGCCCCGACTCGGCCGTGCTGAAGACCACCGAGCTGGCTCGCGACGGCTCTCATTACCGCTTCGACTACGACTACTGCAAAGGCTGCGGGCTGTGTGCCCATGAGTGCCCGTGCGGCTACATCGCGATGGGAGAAGAAGTCTGAGCGAACACGCGCCGGCTGCCTCGGGCGAGGCGGTCGTGCTGGTCCACGGCATCTGGATGACTGGCTTTGAGATGGCGCTGCTCGGGCGGCGCCTTCGACGGCAGGGGCTGCCCCCCTACCGCTTTGCGTACTCCTCACTGCGCAGCCACCCCGACCACAGCGCTGCGGCGCTGGCCCGCTTCATCCAACGGCTGCCCGAGCCGACCGTCCATCTGGTCGGCCACAGCATGGGAGGGCGGGTCATCGAGCGGCTACTGAACCAGCAGGCCGGGAACACGCTGCTTGAACGGATCGGCCGAGTGGTCACCCTCGGCACCCCGTTCGGCGGCAGCCACGTCGACCGCGTCCTGTGCCGCACGCGGCTGAGCGGCCTACTGGTCGGCCAGGCCCGTGCCGTGCTGTTGAACAGCGTACCGGAATGGCGGCACACCCCGCCGTTGGGGGTGATTGCCGGCGATCATGGGCTTGGTATTGGCCTGATCATGCCGGGCATGCCCAAACCGCACGACGGCACCGTGGCGCTGTGCGAGACAGCCATCGCCGGTGCCACCGACCGCCTCGTCGTCCACGCCGCCCACCTGCCAATGCTCGCCAGCCACGAAGTCGCCACACAGACCGCTCACTTCCTGCACCACGGCCGCTTTGCCTAACGACTACTCCCCGAGCAGTTCTCGCTTCCAGGTCGGCCAGCGGTCACCGGAGGTGATCTCGAGCAGGGCGCGGTTGATCGGCTCGCGCAGGGCGCCGGCCTCGATCACGGCGAAGCCGTAGTCCTGCACATCGAGGGTGAAGGGCAGCACCTGCAGACGGCGCAGGCCGTGCTCGCGGATCTGGTAACGCAGCAGCGCCTCGTCGGAGACGACCGCCTCAACCTCGCCGCGATCGAGAGCGCGCAGTGCCTCGGGTAGCGAGGAGTAGTGGCGGAAGGCGATCCCCTCGCCATCCAGCCACTCGGCTGCGGTCGTGCCGGGCAGTGCGGCGACCGGGACCCGGTGCAGGTCGGAGGCGGCCGCGACGCGGGTCTCCAGCTGCCCCACGGTCAGCGAGGAGGCGATGGTGGCGGTAAAGGCAGAGACGGTGATCAAGGCCGCGAACATCCAGACCAGACCGACGATGCGCCCGGCCACGGTGACCGGTGCCTTGTCGCCGTAGCCGACCGTGGTCATGGTCACCGCCGCCCACCAGAAGCCGGCGCCGATGCCGGAGAGTGGCCGGTCGCTGAACTGCTCCCGGTTGCGCTTGCGCTCGACCAGCCATAGCAGCGCGCCCCAGAAGGTCAACACCAGCGCCAGCACGGCGACCACCATGAGAAAGTCGCGCGACAGGAAAAGGCGGGTGACGGCCCACCAGCCGCTCTCACTGCGCACGCTGGAGGCGACCCCAAGGCCCGTGCGGTACCAGGCGTGGCTGAAATCGAGGTAGCGCTCGCGCTCGGCAGTGATGGTCAGCGCGCCCACGGCGACATCGAGTTCGCCGCGACCGGTCTGCTCGAGCAGCTCGCTGATGTCGCGCTCGTGCAGGGTGTAGTCGACCCCCAGCTCGGCGGCGATCGCCTGCCACAGGCGCACCGCCAGACCGTCGTAGCCACCGGCGCCGTCCGGCATGACAAAGGGCGGGGCGACACGCACGCCGACCTTGAGCGGCCCTTCCACCGGCTGTAGCCCGTCAACCGTCGCCTCGGTCTGTGCCAGGAGCTGTGTCGGCAACAGCAACAGAGCGAGCAGTAGCCACTTCATGCGCCACTCCCCTGCCCCTGATTGCGTAGCCAGGCGACCCGCCACAGCTTCAGAATCAGGATCAGCAGGGCCGAGGCGTGGAACAAGAGGTCGAAGATGTCCAGCGGTCGGGTCAGGGTGCCGTGGGCCAGCATGCGCAGCTTCTCGATCAGGTGGGGCTCGGGCACGAAGGGCGAGAAGCCGATCAGCAGGCCAAGAATCACCACGTGGAGCAGCGGCATGCGGTCGAGTAGCGCAAGGATGCGTTGCATTACGGTTGTTCTCCTGTTGGTTCACTGCCGCCGGCACGCAGCGCCGCCTGAAAGTCGTTGCCGCTCGGCTGCTGGAAGACGCGCAGACCGAACTCCGGCACGATCGAGAGGATGTGATCGAAGATGTCGGACTGGATCCCCTCATAGACCGGCCACCGGATATCGGCGCAGAAGACGTAGAGCTCCAGCGGCAGCCCCTGCGGGGTCGGTTCGAGCTGGCGCACCAGGAAGGTCATGTCCTGGCGAATGTCACTGCGCTGGCGCAGGTAGTTGATAATGTAGGCACGCAGGGTGCCGATGTTGGTCAGACGACGGGCGTTAGCGACGTAGCTCTGATCGAAGCCGTGGTTGCGGTTGTACTCGGCCAGCTCGCCGCGCTTCTCACGGATATAGTCGTGCAGCAGGACGAACTTCTCGAAACGGGCGATCTCCGCCTCGGTGAGGAAGCGCACCGTGGTCAGATCAATGTTCAGCGCCCGCTTGATGCGCCGCCCCCCCGAGTCCTGCATGCCGCGCCAGTTCTTGAACGAGTGGTCGAGGAACTTGTGGGTGGGGATGGTGGTGATGGTGCGATCCCAGTTCTGCACCCGGATGGCGTGCAGCGAGATGTCGATCACGTCACCGTCGGCGCCGAACTGCGGCATCTCGATCCAGTCGCCGATACGGATCAGGTTGTTGTTGACCAGCTGGATACCGGCGACCAGCGAGAGCAGGGTGTCGCGAAAGACCAGCAGGATCACCGCCATCATGGCGCCGAGGCCGCTCAGGAAGAACCACGGCGACTGGCCGATCAGGGTGGCGATGATCAGGATCAGGCCGAAGAGGTGGGCGACGATGGTGACGACCTGGAGGTAGCTGCTGATCGGTCGGTTGCGCGCCACCGGGTAGCTGTTGTAGATCGCATTGACCGCCGCCAGCAGCGCCGAGAAGGCGCGCACGCCAACCACCACCAGCAATGCCAGCGCCAGACGTACCAGGAAGGCGGTGAACTCCTCGCTCAGCCCCGGTACGAAGCGCAGCCCCTGCTGGAAGACGATCAGCGGTACCGCCCAGGAGAGGCGATCGAAGACGTTGTGCTCGATCAGGTGACCACCCCAGCGCGACCCGCTGCGGCGAACCATACTGCGCACACCGACCACGGCCCAGCGCCGGGCCAGGGGCAGAACGACCCAGGAGAGGACGATCAGCAGCAACAACATGATCACGGTGTGCAGGATCGGCCAGTCGGCCAGGTAGAGCTGCAGCTGTTCCAGCAGTGGCAACGACTCCATCATCCCTCCTCGGCAACGATGTGCAGGGTATAGTGGCTGGCATCCGGCATGCAGCGGGCCAGGCGATGCCGCTTCAGGCGCATATCGTTGGCCAGAAAGTGGCCCAGCTCCTCAACCCGCTGCGGATCGGCACTGGCGCCGACCACCACCGCCTTGACCGAGGTGGCAGGAAACTTGTACAGATATCGCCCCGCCCCGCCCTGCGGATCGGGCTTGCCGGCGGCGATCGGGCGGATCAGCCGCCACGCCTGCTCATGCGCCCACTGCACCGGCTGGTGAAAGAGCGCTGGGAAGGGCTGCCCCGGCCCGTCGGCGGTCGGGCGCTCGTTGCTGTAGCGCACCTGCCCGAGGGCCTGCGGCCGCTCTCGGTAATTCGCTGCGGAAAAGCTCTCGTGGCGACTGTCGAAACCGACCACGAAGCCGCGGTGATGATCGGCATGGCGCTCCCAGAGCACCGGGTTGGTCGCCGAGGCGTAGAGGTTGCAGACAGCCAGGGCACGGTACGCCTCCGCCGTCGGCAGCTTCGGCCGCGGGCTGCGCCGCTGGCGGATCGCCTGGATGAAGGCGGCCTTCTTCGTCACATCCTGATGGGCGTGGTCGCGGAACGCATTGAACGGCAGCATCGCCTGCAGGTGGTCGGGCAACGCCTCGTACTGGCGCCGTACCTCGGCATCGAACTCACGCCGGGTGATCGGCCCCTGCGCCTCTGGCGGCGGGGCGGCCGGCCGGTTGAGCTCGAACGGGTCGTCCCGCGTACAGACCGCCTCGAACGGCAGCACGCAGTTGCGCAGGACGTCGAGACGGTCGAACGGGAAGTAGCCGTAGAGAATCATGCCACCGCGATGGGAATCACCTTGTCGGCCTCGTCCCGGTAGGCCGCGATCTCGTGGAAGTTGAGGTAGCGGTAGATGTTGTCGGCCAGCGGGGCGATGCGCGCGGCGTGCTCCAGGTACTCGGCGACCGTCGGCAGGTGGCCGAGACGGGCGCTGACCGCGGCCAGCTCGGCCGAGGCCAGATAGACATTGGCCCCCTTGCCGAGCCGGTTGGGGAAGTTGCGCGTCGAAGTCGAGACGACGGTGCTGTTCTCCTTGACCCGCGCCTGGTTGCCCATGCAGAGCGAGCAGCCCGGCATCTCGGTACGCGCCCCGGCGCGGCCGAAGATGGCGTAGTAGCCCTCCTCGGTGAGCTGGCGCTGATCCATGCGCGTTGGTGGGCAGACCCAGAGCCGGGCCGGCACGTCGTTGACATCCTCGAGCAGCTTGCCGGCGGCGCGGTAGTGGCCGATGTTGGTCATGCACGAGCCGATGAAGACCTCGTCTACGCTGCCGCCGGCGACCGCCGACAGCGGCTTGATGTCGTCGGGATCGTTCGGGCAGGCGAGCAGCGGCTCGGTGATCTGGTCGAGGTCGATCTCGATCACCTCGGCGTACTCGGCATCGCGGTCCGGCTCCAGCAGCTGCGGGTCGTCCAGCCACGCCTGCATCGCGTCGATGCGTCGTTGCAGGGTGCGGCCATCCTCGTAGCCGTTGGCGATCATCCACTTGAGCAGGGTGATGTTGGAGGTCAGGTACTCGGCGATCGACTCGCGGTTGAGGCGCACCGTGCAGCCGTTGGCGGAGCGCTCGGCGGAGGCGTCGGCCAATTCAAAGGCCTGCTCGACCTTGAGGTCGGGCAGCCCCTCGATCTCCAGCACGCGGCCGGAGAAGACGTTCTTCTTGCCCTTCTTCTCCACCGTCAGCAGGCCGCGCTGGATCGCCACGTAGGGGATCGCGTTGACCAGGTCACGCAGGGTGATGCCGGGCTGCATCTGCCCCTTGAAGCGGACCAGCACCGACTCCGGCATGTCCAGCGGCATCACCCCGAGAGCGGCGGCAAAGGCGACCAGCCCGGAGCCGGCCGGGAAGCTGATGCCGATCGGGAAGCGGGTGTGCGAATCCCCGCCGGTACCGACGGTGTCGGGCAGCAACATGCGATTGAGCCAAGAGTGGATGATGCCATCACCGGGGCGCAGCGCTACCCCACCGCGCTGAGTGATAAAGGGCGGCAGCTCGTGCTGCAGCTTGACGTCGACAGGCTTCGGATAGGCCGCGGTGTGGCAGAAGCTCTGCATCACCAGATCGGCGGAGAAGCCAAGGCAGGCCAGCTCCTTGAGTTCATCGCGGGTCATCGCCCCGGTGGTGTCCTGCGAGCCGACCGTGGCCATGCGCGGCTCGCAGTAGGTGCCGGGACGCACACCGTCGACGCCGCAGGCGCGACCGACCATCTTCTGCGCCAGGGTAAAGCCCTTGCCGCTGTCGGCCGGGGCAACCGGCCGGGTAAAGAGGTCGGAGGGCGGCAAGTCGAGCGCCTCGCGGGTACGGTCGGTCAGCGAGCGGCCGATGATCAGCGGGATACGGCCACCGGCGCGCACCTCGTCGGCCAGCGTGGTCGGGCGCAGCTCGAAACGGGCAACCTCCGCCCCGGCCTCGTTGACGATGCGCCCTTCATAAGGGTGGATGGTGATCACGTCGCCGCTGTTCAGGCCGCTGACGTCGCACTCGATCGGCAGCGCGCCGGAGTCCTCGGCGGTGTTGAAGAAGATCGGCGCGATCTTGCCGCCGAGGATGACGCCGCCGGTGCGCTTGTTCGGCACATGGGGGATTGCCTGACCGATGTGCCACTGCACCGAGTTGATCGCCGACTTGCGCGACGAGCCGGTGCCGACGACGTCACCGACGAAGGCGAGCGGATGGCCCTTGGCCTTGAGCTCGGCGATCGTCTCCAGCGCGCGGTCGATGCGGCTGCCGAGCATCGCCTGGGCGTGCAGCGGGATGTCGGGGCGACTCCATGCCTCGGAGGCCGGCGAAAGGTCGTCGGTATTGATCTCGCCGTCGACCTTGAAGACGGTCACGGTGATCGCCTCCGGCAGCGCCTGACGGCCGGTGAACCAGTCGCCGTTGGCCCACGCCTCGGCGACCTCCTTGGCAAAATTATTGCTCTTGGCCTTGTGAATGACGTCGTTGGCGGCGTCGAAGACCAGTGTCATGCGCGCCAGGGCGTGAGCCGCCACCGGCGCCATGTGGTCATCATCGAGCAGCTCGACCAGTGGCAGTACGTTGTAGCCGCCGAGCATGGTGCCGAGCAGCCGGACCGCCTGTTTGCGGTCGATCAGCGGGCTTTTCGCCTCGCCCTTGGCCAGTGCGGCCAGAAAACCGGCCTTGACGTAGGCGGCGTCATCGACGCCGGGCGGCACGCGCTCGCTCAGCAACTCGACCAACTCGGCCTCGTGCCCCTTCGGCGGCTGCTTGAGCAGCTCAACCAGCTCAGCCGTCTGCTGGGCATCCAGCGGCAGCGGCGGCAACCCCTGCCCTGCGCGTTCGGCGACGTGGGCTGCATAGGTTTCGATGAATGACATGCCGTCTCCTTCCCTGACAGTGGTGCAAACATTTCATGATACCAAAGTTACTTGCTGTCGAGCACCAGGACGCCGCTCCACGCGGCCTGAGTCGACAGCGACAGGCGGCGACTGTGGTCGACATAGCACGCCGCGACCGGGTCGTGATCGGCGAGCCGGGCAAACGCCGTCTCGGCAGCATGGAAGTCCCCCTGATAGAAGAGCTCAAGGGCGGCGTGGAAGGCGTCTACCGCATCCGCTTCGAGCGCTTCCGGGCGTGGTTGGAAAAGCGTGACCGGCTCAGCGCGGCCGACCACGGCCACGCGCCCGACTTCGCGCAGCGGGCAGTGGTCGCGCACCAGCCCGGCCATGCTGCCCGAGAGCAGCGTCTGTGTGGCAAAGACCTTGTTGACCCCCTCCAGGCGGGCGGCCAGATTGACCGCATCGCCGAGCATGGTGTAGTCGAAGCGGGTGCGCGAGCCCATGTTGCCGACCACAGCGTGGCCGGTGTGCAGGCCGATACGCATTGACAGAGGGCGTCCGACCCGTTCGATGTAGCGCGGCTGCAGCTCAGCCAGACGCTGCTGACAGCGAACAGCGGCGCGTACCGCATGCTGTGCGTGGTCCGCGACCGGGAGCGGCGCATTCCAGAAGGCAATGATTGCATCGCCCTCGTACTTGTCGATGGTACCACCTTCATCCAGGATGATTTCGCTCATCTCGGACAGGTAGTCGTTAAGCAGTTCGGTCAACGGCTCCGGCTCCAGCCCTTCGGAGAGGGCGGTAAAACCAGCCAGGTCGGAGAAGAAGATGCTCAACTCGCGGCGCTCGCCGCCCAGACGCAACTGCTCGGGATGGTTGACCAGCTGCTCGATCACCTGCGGACTCAGATAGCGCTGAAAGGCGTTGCGGATAAAGCGCTTCTGCCGCCCTTCGGTGGCCTGGTTGAGCACCGTGGCAAAGAGGATGGCCAGCGCCACCGCCAGCGCTGGCAACATCAGGGGTAGCCAGTAGCCGAACTGATAGGCGGCGGCTGCCAGCGGTAGCGGCAACAACAGCAGCCCCCCCCCCACCGCCAGCGTACCGGCCACTGACGTGTAGCGGGTCAGCAGCATGGCACTGAGCCAGGCCAGGAATGCCGCCACGGCCAGACCAACCCAGCGCGGCGGCTGACGCAGGAAGTCGCCCGAGAGCAGGTTGTCGAGCAGGGTTGCCTGGATCTCGACCCCGGGATAGATCCCGCTGACCGGGGTCGGGCGCAGATCGAACAGACCTGGCGCCGAAAAGCCGAAGAAGACGTAGCGATCATCGAACAGCGTAGGATCAATGACCGGCTGTTCGCCGGCACGCAGGCGCAACTCCGACTGCAGCACGGCGGCGGCACTGACCGTTTCGTGAGTCCCGGAGGGGCCGCGAAAGCGCAGCAGTGCGGTGCCGTCGGCCCCCAGTGGCACGCTGTATTCGCCCAGTCGCAAGCGGCCCGCCTCCAGCACGACCTCGGCCTCGGGATAGGCGGCGCGCCAGGCGGCCAGCCCCAGAGCGGGAATCGCCCGGCCATCGAACCATTCAAACGGGTGGAGGCGTCGATAGATGGCATCGTCGTCCGGCGAGAAGCGGGCATTGCCCAACTGGGCCGAAGCCACCGCCAACGGCTCGATAGGCAGATGAACGCGCTGGCTGACCGGCCACCACGGCTGCTGCGACAGCGGCAACGGGGCATCGCCATATCCTTCCGGCCAGCCTTGCCCCTCCTCTTCTCCCGCTCGGCTGGCAAAGAGCGGCAAGACGGTACGCCCATGCCGTTCCATCGCCTCGGCAAAGCGCTGGTCATCACCCACGCCGTAAACAGAGGGCTCCAGATAGAGCACATCGAGGGCGAGCGCGTGGGCTGAACTGCGTGCGACAAAATCGGTTAGAACGCCGTAGAGCTCGCGCGGCCATGGCCAGCCTAGCCCGCTCTCCTGACTGGCCCAGTCCAGACTTGCCTGATCGAGCAGAATCACGGCGATTTGCTCGCTCGCCGGGCCGGGTGCGGCCAACCAGTCGACACGCATATCCCAACTGCGGGCCTCCCAGCGGTCCAGCCAACCGGCCTGCCCTATGAAAGTGGCCAACAAAAAGGCCGCCAGCGCCGCCACCAGGCTGCGCTGACGGCCATCCATCAGACGCTGAACGAAGGCTGTCACGTCTTCATTCAGAGCGGCTCATACATTGCGCATGGCTCTCTGGAAGCGACTCTGGCGAGAGCGTGGAATGGCACGGCGCTCGGCCAGCAGATTCGGCTCGATCTCACCCATGCGAGCCGATGGGCTCGGGTGGGTCGCGGCAAAGTCCTTGGCTCCGGGCTGCAGGCGTCCATCCATCTCCTGCAGCATATCGATCAAGGCACGATCGTCATACCCGGTGCGCTGCAAAATGGCCAGTGCCGCCCGGTCCGAATCGCGCTCAAACGCACGCGAGTAGCCGTTATCGACCATGGTGGTAATGATGTCGTTAATGGCGCCATCGAAGAGCTGGGCCAGCTGGCGCACCTCTGGCGAGCCGGCGTGACGGGCCGCTTCGGTGCCGACGATGGCAACCGCCGAGGTGATGCGTGAGCGGCGAATCGCCTGGATACCGTGGCGGTGTTGCACGTGGCCCACCTCGTGGGCCAGCACCGCGGCCACGGCATCCTCCGATTTGCAGCAGCGCAGCAGACCACGGGTCACGATGATCAGCCCACCCGGCGCAGCAAAGGCGTTGATCTCATCGGAGTCGGCGATCTGGAAGTAGTAACCGCCAAAGGTCTCGGGCAGCGCAGAGGCCAGGCTGACATAACGACCGACCTGACTGATGTAGTCATTCGCTTCACGGTTGTTCCAGGCCGGATAACGGGTCAGCACGTTGGCGGCCACGGTGCGACCGAGGTAGTACTCCTGCTCGGGATCGAGATCTTCCATCGCTCGCGCCACGGCGCCACCAGCACGCATCAGGGAGGAGAACTGGTCACCACCACCTGTGCCCGGCATCGATTGCCCCAGACCACTCATCGCCTGACTGAAGCCGCTCATGTCGAGCTCCTTGCAGCCGGTCAGGCCAACACCGGCCAACGTCAGTCCACTGTATTTAAGAAAAGTGCGTCGTTCCATCTTGTCTCCCCCCCTTTAAACCCTTTCCAGACCGCCATCGCGGGCAAAGCGATCAATCACAGCTAGTGTTGGACTCCTGCGCTCCATCTGATCGACTGCGGCAAAGTTGATCTCGGCATGGCGCTGCCGATACTCCTGCTCGACTTCGGCATTGAAACCACGGCCGGCAAGTGCCAACTCACGATCGGTGGTCGCCCGCTGCACGTCGTCGGCTCCGGGGTTGAGTACGATCCGCTTCTCGGTCAGTGCGGATACGTGCAGCCAGCCACGCTGACCCTGATACTCAACCTGCCGCCAATCGTCGCTCGACTCGACCACACCGACCCGTTCGGCATAGCCGAGCTCGCGCAGTACGCGCCCAAGAAAGGTCGGCTGCTCTCGCAATGGGGTGGTACGCACCTGAACGCTCAATTCCTGCATTGTTATCCCTCCTCTTGTCTCATACACAAGCTTCGATCTTACCCCATCAGCACAAGTGGTTGCACTTGTTCCCGGCGACAATCGGCCAGTACAATAGCAGATTACTTGAGCAACCGGCCCTACCACGCCATGCAACTGACCTCACTGACCGCCCTCTCCCCCGTCGACGGCCGCTATGCCGCCAAGACCGACGCCCTGCGCCCGATCTTCAGCGAGTACGGCCTGATCCGCCACCGCGTGCAGGTCGAGATCCGCTGGCTGCTGGCGCTGGCGGCACGCCCGGAGATCGCCGAGATCCCACCGCTCTCCGGCCACGCCGTTCATATTCTCGAGCGCATCGCCAGTGACTTCGACGAGGAGGCGGCGCACCGGGTCAAGAACATCGAGCGCACCACCAACCACGACGTCAAGGCGGTCGAGTACTTCATCAAGGAGCGTATCGCCGGCAATGACGAGCTAGAGGCGATCAGCGAATTCGTCCACTTCGCCTGCACTTCTGAAGACATCAACAATCTGGCCCACGCCCTGATGCTGCGCGAGGCACGCGATCAGGTCCTGCTGCCACTGCTCGACCAGACCATCGACGCCGTCCGCGACCTGGCCCACCGCTATGCCGACCAGCCGATGCTGGCGCGTACCCACGGCCAGCCCGCTTCGCCCACCACGCTGGGCAAGGAGATGGCCAATGTCGCCCACCGCCTGCGCCGCCAGCGCGAGCAGATCGCCGCAGTGCCGCTGTTGGGCAAGATCAACGGTGCGACCGGCAACTACAATGCCCACCTCTCGGCCTACCCCGAGTTCGACTGGCCGGCCTTCGCCCGCGCCTTCGTCGAAGGGCTGGGCCTTGAATGGAACCCCTATACCACCCAGATCGAACCACACGACTACATCGCCGAGCTGTTCGACGCCCTCGCCCGCTTCAACACCATCGTCATCGACTTCGACCGCGACATCTGGGGCTACATCGCCCTGGGGCTGTTCAAGCAGAAGACGGTGGCCGGCGAGATCGGCTCCTCGACCATGCCGCACAAGGTCAACCCGATCGACTTCGAGAACTCGGAGGGCAATCTCGGTATCGCCAATGCCCTCTTCGGCCACCTTGCCGCCAAGCTGCCGATCTCCCGCTGGCAACGCGACCTGACCGACTCGACCGTACTGCGCAACCTCGGCGTCGGCATCGCCCACACCGTGATTGCACTGGAGTCGACCCTGAAGGGCATCAGCAAGCTGGAGGCCGACCCGCAGCGGCTGGCCAACGACCTGGGCGAAAACCTCGAAGTGTTGGCCGAGCCGGTGCAGACGGTGATGCGCCGCTTCGGCATCGAGGAGCCGTATGAGAAGCTCAAGGCGCTGACCCGCGGCAAGCGCATCACGCCGGACGATCTGGCCCGTTTCATCGACAGCCTGGAGCTCCCCGCTGCCGAGCGCGAACGGCTCAAGGCACTGACTCCGGCCTCTTATATCGGTAATGCGGCACAGCAGGCGCGGGAAATTTGACCGCGCCCATGAAGATGCTATGGTTGTGGCATACCACCGGCAGATAGAGGAGTACAGCGATGCAGAGTGAGCAGCGGGTACTGGGCAAGGACAGCGAGTCCTTCGAGATCGATGGTCTGGAGGATAACCGCACGGTCTCGCTGAGCATGGCTACGCAGGCCCGGCGCAGCATCGACCTCTTCAGCCACGACCTCGATCCGGCGCTGTACGATAACGCCGAGTTCACCCAGACGCTGACCCAGTTGGCCACCAGCAATCGCAACGCCCGCATCCGGATTCTGGTACTGGACCCGGCGCGGGCAATCAAAGAGGGGCACCAGCTGCTGGAAACCGCCCGCCGGCTGACCAGCTTCATCGAGATCCGCCAACCGGCGCGCGAGCAGCGCGACGCAGTGGATGCCCTGCTGATCGTCGATGCCACCGGCATGATCCGCCGCCCTCTGGCTACCAGCTATCGCGCCCAGGTCAGCTTCAATGCCCCGGCCGAGGCGCAGCAGCAGCTACGCCTGTTCGATGCCGTATGGGCGCACGCCGAGGTGCCGGCCGACCTGCGCCGGCTGCACCTCTGACGCTGAGGGTTCCGGCCGGCTCAGATATACAGGCAGATATCCGACTCGCCGGCAAACTCGAAGAAGGCCGCTGCGCCGGCATACTCGATCCCGCTGATGAACTCGGCCGTCTCCATCTCGAAGAGGTCGACTGTCATCTGACAGGCCGTCATGCGTACTTCGGCCTCGATGCAAAGATCGCGCAGGTCTTCCAGGCTGGCGACCCCCTTGGACTGCATCTTCTTCTTCATCATCATGGTCATCATCTTCTGCATGCCCGGCAGCGCCTGCAGCAGCACCGGCATGGGCATCGGCATCGGCATGCCCGGATTACCCAGCGAAGTGACCTCCAGATCGAGCTTCTTCTTCAGCAACTGCAGACCATAGAAGGTAAAGAATATCTGTACCTGATAGCCCAGTGCCGCAGCAGTCGAGGCCAGGATGAAGGGCGGATAGGCCCAGTCGAGGCTCCCCTTGGTGGCGATGATGGCCAGTTTTTTCTCACTCATGCGCAAATCTCCCTCTCGTCATTGTGATTGTGTGAACGATTTTGTCGAATCAGCCGCTTCGGATGGCTGACGCCGCAGCCCCCAGCGACGACGCAGATCACGCAGTGTGGCGCAGCCGACGCAGACGCCAAAGGCGGTCAGCGCCGCCAGCAGCGAGATCGGCACCAGCAGCATGGCCACACCGAACAGCACCCAGACCAGATAGTTCATCTCTCACCCTCCTGTTGAGCGTTCCTCGTTGCTCCCCTCGCTCACATTATGGTTATTCTGCTGTACGCTCGTCGCCTGATGCGCCGCTTCGCCCTCCGGATGGCGTCCGACCGGATCGACGAAGGCATTGTTAAGCCGCTGGACATAGCCCTCGGCATTCTCACGCAAATCCCTCAAAAGACGACTGGCCGAACGGCCCCACCCGGTCGGCCGGTTGCGCCAGAGACTGTGCCAGAAACGGGTATTCTTGAGAAAGGCACGCTGCAGATTGCCCTCCGGCTGCTCGGTGGCCATCTGGCGAGCGATCTGTCGGGCAGCCGTACGACGCATGGTGTAGTGGATCGCCCCCAGTATGGCAATCACACCGGCCCCGACCAGACTGGCAGTCATTGGACGCTCGGCCAGGTAGTCGATCCAGCCCGGCTGGAAGAGCACGGTGACCGAACCGGTTACCAGATGGGTCGCAGCCAGTACGACGGCAGCCAATGCCGCGTAGGCGAGTCCGTCGTAGAGAGCCACCCGTTTCGACCAGCGGGCCAACGCCTCGCACAGCGCCGGCACGGCTTGCTGCTCGATGCGGTCGGCCATCGCCTGCAGGGAGCCGACGATGCGGTAGCTACGCGACAGGGTCACGCCGGCAATGCGCTGGTGGATCTCATCGCGGTCATGGCCCGCCTTCTGACGGTAGCGCTCCTCGATCAGCGGCTCTTCGATCCGCACCGCCTGCTGCGGATTGTAGATACAGTAGAAGCGTCCGGTATCGCTCCCCTTGCGTACCACGGCGCGCTGCCAGGCGGAGACCACCTCTTCCAGGTTGTCCTCGTGCCAGGTGGTGTCGATCTGGTTGAGGATGAACATCAGCTTGCCGGCGTCGTTGCGCTCGGCCACGCGGCTGACCAGATACTCGAGGGTGTCGCGCATCGCGCCCGGCTCGGGGTGGCGGGCGTCGAAGAAGACCAGCACCAGGTCCGACAGATCGATGATGTGATCGGTCAGGCGCAGGATCTCGGTACGCTGCTCATCGGCATCGAAGCCCGGTGAGTCGATCAGTATGCGCCCGCGCAACGGCTCAGCGCGGCACGTCTTCATCTTCAGGTAGTGGTCGACGCTGCGTCCACGGTCACTGCCGACCCGCGCAATTTCGTCACTGACCCGATAAAAGGGAAAGCGTGGATCGCCATCCAGCGCGACCCCCGGCAGCTCCTTGACCGCGTCGGAGGCGCCGTAGCAGATGACGGTAAAGTGGTCATCGACCGCCTGGTTGCCGGTACGCTGCACATCCTGGCCAAGATAGGCGTTGATGAAGCTCGATTTGCCGGCGGAGAAGGTGCCGAGCACGGCCACCATCGGCCACCAGGAGATGGTAAAGGCATACGACTGTTCCGGACCCAGCAACCCCATGCGGTAGGCCAGCCGGTCAAGCCGCTGAAACTGGCCGACGATGTCCTTGAGCAGCGGGTTCTCCTCCGCCAATCGCTCACTCAGCCGTTTCAGCTGCTCATTGACCCGCTTGTCTGCTCGGTTGAACACTATACTCTCCCATCCGTAAGGTCAGTCGCGCGACCGGGGCGTTGCCGGCGCCGCCTGGCGCTGCTGCACCGGCGGCATCGGGCTGAAGCCCGGCGGTGGTGCCGGCACAGATCCCGGGTACGGCCCCTGATTGACCCCACCCCACGGCACCATCTGGTTCATGAAGCCGAACGGTGCCGAGACGTTCTGATTGAGACTCCACATGTCGCGCTGCATGTTGTAGGTGGTCACTGCCATACTGCGGGTATCGGCCGCCATTGAGCGGATGTTGACGCTCATCTGACCCATGTTGCCATCCATCTCGGTGATGGCCGACGAGATATCCTGCATCCGGTGGGAGATCGCCACCACCTCACGATTCACCGTCTGCGCCATGTTGGCCACCTCCTTGGCCAGCACATTGACGTCTCGGGTCAGGCTGTTGACCAGAAAGAAGCCGTACGCCGCCAGAACAATGAAGGCAATCATCGCCGAATAGACAATCAACTGCAGCTGCTTGGAGATACGGATACTGGTGGTGACTTCGCGGTCCAACTGGCTCATCGGCTCATTGCCCCATGGTTATCGTTATTATCAAAACAGGCCCGTCAGTCGACGCTCGGCTGAACCGCCTTGCGCCGGGCTTCGAGCAGGCGCTGATGGAGTCGCTCGGCCAACTGCGGACGGTGCGTGTGGATCGCCGGCAGCATGGCCACCACTTCCGCAAAACGCTGCTCGGCCAACAGCCCTTCTGCCGCTTGTTCGAGCGCGTCGAGCGCCTCATCCATGCGTCCAACCCAGCCCAGGATGTTGCCCAACTCACCATGCAGTTCTGGCGTGGCCTTGCCTTGAGCGATTAGCGCTTGATAGAGCTCGATGGCCCGCTCATGCTCCCCCTGCCAGAAGGCCGTACGCGCCTGCTGCAGGCTGACGGTCTCTGTTTGTTCCACACCAGCGGGCTCAGCCGGCTGTGTCGGCGCACGCTCCCGAGTCGACCGCTCAGTCGGCACGACCGAAGGCGCGTCCTGACGTACGGAGCGCGCCTCTTCACGCAGGGCCTCAACCGACTCCCGCGCCCGTCGCTCCGCTGCCTCCTGACGCCCTTGCGTCACCACGGGTGCGACCTCAGTCGTCGCCTCAAGCTCGACGCTCTGACGGTCACCACCTCGGTACCAGTCGGCCAGATCCTCGCGGATGAACCAGCCGTAGGCGAGGATGATAAGGACCATGACGAGAAAGAGGTGGCTGAAGATCCAGCGTAAGACGTTCATGCAATCACTCCTGAAGGATAAGGTAAGAATCGGATCAGACCGACGGGTACAACAGGGTCGCCAGGGAGTCGAGCTCCAGCGCCGCCTTGCCCGCGGGTTCAAGTTCAAAGGCCGCCAGTGCCTCACTGAATGAGCGGCGGAAGGCCATGCGCTGCGCCAATCGAGGCGTCAGCACGTCAATCTGCGAGATCATCGACAACGCCTCACTGGCCTCGTCGCTTTCGCGTACCGCCTGATGGGTATCGGCACGATTGATAAAGGCATGCAGGGTGGGACGACGCTTGGCGCGCCCGCAGGCATCGTCGATCATGCCAACAAAACGTTCGGTCGACCAGACATCCGCCTGGCTGGGCGGCACCGGAATCACCACGCGATCGGCACGGCGGATCGCCTCCATCATGGTTTCAAGCGCCGAAGGACCGACATCGATGATCGTCTCGTCCGCTTGGCTGTCGCTGAGCGCCGAGAGCGCTGCATACCCCTGAAGTACGGGCTGATACCCCTCCTCCTGCCGAATCGACAGGACCTCGCTGAGGGTCGCCTGCGGATCGAGATCGATCATGGTGACCGTGCGCTCACGCACAGCCAGCCAGAGACCGAGGTTGAAGGCGACCGTGCTCTTGCCGGTCCCTCCCTTCAGGTTACCGATAACGGTGATCATCGCTCCCCCATACGTTGACAAGAAAGGCGTGGCGCCCACATCCGTGTGGGCGCACAGCTGCCAGCTTAGTTACCGCCCTGAGGGGCCTGCTGCGGCGGCTGGCCCCACTGCGGAGCCTGTTGACCCCAGTGCGGCGCCTGCTGGCCCCAGTGCGGTGCACCACCCCAGTGGCCAGGATGGCCGTAGCCGTACGGCTGCTGGTGGCCATAGCCTTGGCCGGTACCGTGACCACGACCGCGGCCGCTGCCACGCATGCTGAAGTCCATGTCACCGAACATGTCGCCGAAGGTATCGCCGAATCCCGTACCGGTGCCCGGCCCCCAGTTGCCCCAGCCCGGACCGCCCCACGGAGCGGCACCATAATGACCCGGACCGCCCCACGGGGCACCGTAGTAGCCCGGACCACCCCAGCCGCCCGGGCCACCCCAGCCTGGACCGCCCCAACCCGGACCACCCCAGCCCGGTCCCCAGGCTTGGGCAGAAGCGGCCATCGGCAGGGAGCCCAGGGCCACGGCAACAGCGGCCATCTTGATAAGTTTGCGCATAAGAAACTACCTCCAGTTGATTTAAGACGTCCTCTCCGACCAGATACAGGGCAGCGACCTGGAGGACAATCAGGTCGGTGCACGGGGTTTCAAGGGTTCCTGATCAGTAGAGCAGGGGAAACCCGGTAAACGGAAAGTAGCTGTGGGATGGCACCCAAGGCTGAACTCCCGAATAGGGGGGGATGCCCAGATGAGGCGGTGCCGAGTAGGGCCATCCACTCCCATGAGGCGTATGCCCAAAGGGGGTCCCGTACTGCGCACCCCAAGGCATCCCGTGGGTAGAGGTGTGCGGCATCGGCACAGGTGCGGGCCAGCCCGAGGCTGGGCCGTCACCACCCGGACCCGAGGATGGACGGTAACCCTGGGGCGGGAACGCACCCGTGTGTCCGCCATCGACCGAGAAGACCGGGGCGGACGGCGGTGGCGATAGACTCCAGGGATTTCCCCCTCGCATCTCAGCCACGGCCAGCGAGCTGACGGCCAACACGGTTACCGCCAGCCCGACCCGGGCCACTGTTGTACGCTCACTCATCGGCATACCCGTTGTCCATCACCGGAAACCACCTCAGTCACGCCCTCTTGGCGACCAGCCCGGCTGGGGATAGCCCGGGTACGGGGGCATGCCATAGCCATGCTGTGGCGCCATCGGACGCTGGCCGAAATCGTCCGGCATGCCGCGCTGCTCGCCACGCTCGCCCCAACGGGCATCACGCTCTTGCTGGCGCGCCTCCCAGGCCCGACGACGCTCTTCCTGATGGCGCTGGAAGGCCTCTCGCTCGGCCGCCTGCTCACGCAGAAACGCTTCACGCTCGGCCTGGCGCTGCTGCATCCACGCCTCGTGCTCAGGCGAACGCCCGTAGGGGTGTTGGCCGTGCGGCATTGGGCGATGCTGGGGTGGTCCGGCGTGACCGGGACGGCCAGCGTGGTCTGGGCGCCCAGCTTGAGGCGCATGTCCCGGTGGGGCCGACCTGTAGCCATGGGCCGGCGCGTGGCTCGGTGGGACGGACATACCGCCTGCCGGCGGCGCCGGGTGGCCATACCCGTGCGGCGGGAAGGGCTGCCCACCCTGATGGGGCGGCATCGGCGGATGCATCGGCATGGCCGGACGGCCCTGCGCACGCTGCTCAGGGTCGTATCCCGGCGGGGGAAAGTGGCCATACTGGCCGCGCGAACCCATCGAGCCACGCTGCTCGAAGCGGTGGTCCTGGCCAAACGACTGGAACGGCCCCGGCGGTGGCGGTGCCTGAACCGCCTCGGAGGCCCGCTCTGCCGCGCCCTCTTCGGCCAATACGGCGGCGGGCACACCCATGCCGATGGTCAGCATGACCAGTGCAGCCAGTGGTGTTCTGCGCAGGGGTGCCGTGCGATCGGCGTGGTTGATTGAATGCATTGCTTACTCCTTGCCTTCGTCTTTTTTCGAATCGGTTGCTTGCTCGGTGGACTTGAGCCGGATACCACGACGGGTTCTAGCCGTACGCCCGCTTGCCGTGGCCCGTGGCTTGGCAGAGGTGGCCTTGGCGGCCACCTTGCCCTCCCCTTCATCGGCCTTGCTCTTGCTTTTGGAGGCACGCGAACCGGAGGTACGTGCTCCTTTTTTGGCCGTCTCTTTCCCCTCTTCGGTGGCACCGGTCCGAGCGCGAGGCTTGGCAGCCGTCTTGCGCACCCGTTTCACGACCGGCTTGTCCACCGTCTCCTCCCCATCCGCAGCGTCGGCCTTCTTGCTGGCCGGGCGCGCTGCCCCGGATGCTTCATTGTGAACCGCTTTGCGTGCGGTTGCACTCCCCGTTTTTTGCGGCTTTTCAGTATCGCTCGTGACCGGCCGCTCGACCGCCGGAGTCTCCGCCCCCGGCTCCGTCACTGGGGGTGGACTGGGCGGCGTGGGCGCCGCTGGTGGCGGTGGGAGAGGTGCCGAGCGACGACGCTGCAGCAGCCGACGCACCAGCTTCAGCGCCGCCTTGTACAGGTCAACCAGCCCTTCCAGCAGGCTCAATGCCAGCGCCTGCAGGTAGAGTCCGGCATAACCCAGCGCGGTGGAGATCGGCCCCGGCCGACGCCCCACACCCACGGCACCGCGCATGTCGGCAGAGCGTCCAGCGGCGTGACCATGGCCATTGCCGTGGCCGTCATCACAGACCAGTGCACCGCTGCCACTGAGCGAGGCTGGACAGAAGGCGCGTCGCCCACTGATGCAGCCGAGCGGAATGACTAGCAGG
Organism: Gammaproteobacteria bacterium; assembly: GCA_007128895.1. GTDB lineage: Bacteria > Pseudomonadota > Gammaproteobacteria > SKWO01 > SKWO01 > SKWO01. The sequence goes on along the minus strand of SKWO01000009.1, from coordinate 11,981 downwards.
GTCAGCAGGGTCGAGACCACGGTACCGAACATCAGCGAGATCGCCATGCCCTGGAAGATCGGATCGAACAGGATGACACTGGAGCCGGCAACCAGCGCCAGCGCGGTAATGATGATCGGACGGGTACGCGCCTGGCACGCCTCGACCAGCGCATCCATGATGCCCGCGCCCTGATCCATCGCCTGCCTCGAGAAATCCACCAACAGGATCGAGTTGCGCACGATGATCCCGGCCAGGGCGATGAAGCCGATCATCGAGGTGGCGGTGAATTCGGCGTTGAACAGCCAGTGACCCGGGATAATACCGATCAGGGTCAGCGGGATCGGCGCCATGACGATCGCCGGCAGGACGAAGTTGCCGAACTCCCAGACCACCAGCATGTAGATCAGCACCAGGGCGATGGCAAAGGCGATACCCATGTCGCGGAAGGTCTCATAGGTCACCGTCCACTCACCGCTCCATTCGAAGGCCGACTGACTGTCGCCCGGCGGCGGCGCAATCCAGTGGGCCGTCGGCTGCACGCCGTCGGGCGCGGTGTAGTCGTCCAGCAGCCGCTGCACCTCGAGCATACCGTAGATCGGCGCCGCCAGCCGCCCGACCGTCTCGGCGGTGACGAACTCGACCGGGCGCAGATCCTTGTGGTAGATCGGATCGTCCTGCCAGCGGCGCTGGAACTGACCCAGCTCGCCGAGGGCGACACTGCCACCGAACATCGAGGCGACCGGCAGGATGGTGAGCTGATCGAGGTTGGCGCGCAGCTCGAGCGGCACCTGCATCACGATCAGGGTCGGCTCGACCATCGAGATCGGCTTGATGCTGCCCAGGGTAGCACCGCCCAGCGCGTACTCCAGGGTGCGGTTGATCGCATCGACGGTAATCCCCAGCCGCAGCGCCTTGTCGCGGTCGACCTCAAAGTGCCAGACCTGATGCGGCTCCTGCAGGTAGCTGTCGACGTCGTCCAGGTGCTCGGCCTGTTCGAACATGGCCATCATGTCACGAGCGAACTGGCGTCGGGTCTCGGCGTCCGGGCCGTAGATCTCGGCCACGACCGACTGCAGCACCGGCGGGCCGGGCGGCATCTCGACCACCTGAATCCGCGCACCGGCTGCTCGAGCGATCGGCGCCAGCTGCTCGCGCACTTGAACAGCGATCTCGTGGCTGGAGCGCCGACGATCACGCTTGTGCTGCAGCTGGACCTGAATATCGGCCTGCCACGGCTCCTGGCGCAGGTAGTAGTGGCGCACCAGGCCGTTGAAGTTGAACGGCGAAGCGGTGCCGACATAGGTCTGAACCGCCGTCACCTCAGGGATCTGGCGCAGCCGTTCGGCCAGGTCGTGGGTCAGGTTGGCGGTCACCGGCAGGGCGGTGCCGGCGGGGAAGTTGATGACCACGTTGAACTCGGGCTTGTTGTCCAACGGCAGCATCTTCACGCGGACATCCGTGGTGTAAAAAAGCGACGCGCTGATGAAGAAGAGCGCGATGATCGCCAGCAGGAAGCCCCAACCACGCAGGCGGTTCTCGGCCAGCCCGGGGATCATCCGGCGAAAGAGCCTGCCGAGCTGCTCGCTCTGGCGGTGCTCCTTCTCTGCCGCCTTGGCCAGCGAGGCCATGCTCGGACGCAAGCGCATGGTCAGCCACGGCGTAAAGAGGAAGGCGGCCACCAACGAGAAGAGCATGGCAACCGATCCGAGCGCCGGGATCGGCTCCATGTACGGCCCCATCATGCCGGAGACAAAGCCCATCGGCAGCAGGGCTGCAATGACGGTGAAGGTGGCCAGGATGGTTGGGTTACCGACCTCACGCACCGCATCGATGGTGGTCTCGGTATCGATATCCTTCTTGATCAACCAGCGCCGATAGATATTCTCGACCACGACAATGGCGTCGTCGACCAGAATGCCGATGGCAAAGATCAGGGCAAAGAGGCTGACCCGGTCGATGGTATAGCCCAGCACCCAAGCCGAAAAGACGGTAAACAGAATGACCACCGGGATGACCACCAGCACCACACCGGCAGCCCGCACGCCCAGAAAGAGCCAGACCAGCAGGGTCACCGCACCGGTAGCGATGAAGAGCTTGAAGATCAGCTCGTTGACCTTGTCGTTGGCGGTCTCGCCATAATTTCGGGTAATCGCGACATTGACGTTGTCCGGGATCACGACCCCTCTGAGCTGTTCGATCTGCGCAAGCACCCCATTGGCCACGGTGACACCATTGGAGCCGACCTTCTTGGCCACGGCCAGGGTAACAGCCTGGGCACCGTCAACCTCCAGGCCGAGGTTGCCGGCGACACCGGGGTAGTACTTGACCATGCGCTGGGTCTCGCCCGGTCCGTGGCTGATGCGGGCCACATCACGCAGATAGACCGGACGGCCGTTGTGTACGGCCACCAGCAGCCGCTCCAGATCACCGGCGTGGCGCAGGAAGGCACCGGTATAGACCGAGAACGTCTGCCCCTCTGCCTCGATGCGACCGACGCCGCGTTCGCTGTTGGCGGCACGCACGGCATTGGCAATCTGATCCGTGGTGATATTGAAGCCCATCATGCGCTCCGGCAGCAGCTCGATGCGCATCTGCTCCTCGCGACCGCTGACGATGAAGCTCTGACTGGTATTGGGCACCTCATTGACCCGTTGCAACGCCTCCAAGCCGATCTGGCGCAGCATGGCGTCATCCAGTTCATGCGACCAGAGTGTCACGGTGACGACCGGGACGTCGTCGACCCCCTTGGGCTTGACCAACGGTTCGGAGACACCTGGGGGTATTCGATCTCGATTCGAGGCCAGCTTGTCGTAGAGCTTGACCAGCGACGACTCCATCTGCTCACCGACCTCGAACTGCACGGTGACCATGGCATGGTCGCGGTGCGAGGCAGAGTAGACGTGTTCAACCCCGGGAATCTCGCTCATGATCCGTTCCAGCGGGCTGGCCACCAGGCTGGCCACCTGCTCGGCTGACGCACCGGGGTAGCTGACAAAGATGTCCACCATCGGCACCGAGATTTGCGGATCTTCCTGGCGTGGCGTCATCATCAGACCGAGGATGCCCACCGCAATACTGGCCACCAGCAGCAGCGGTGAGAGCGGCGAGTGAATGAAGGCGGCAGCCATGGCCCCCGCCATGTCGAAGCCGTGCTTGCCCTGCCCCTGATCGTTAGTCGCTTTGTCAGACATGGTCACTCAAATCGTGTTCGGTTACGTGAATCTAGCGGGAAACAACTCAACAGCGGTGCGCCGACAATCAGCGCCGACCGCCCACCGGCTGACCGGAACGGATATTGGCTGGCGGAGCATCGAGTAACCGCTCACCCTCATTCAGGCCAGACAGCACCGTCACGCGCCCGCCCTCTTCGCCGCCCAGGCGTACCATGCGAACTTGCGCCTGCCCCTGCGCATCCACCACAACGACTCGCGGCAAAGAGGCACCGGGGATGATGGCGCTGGCCGGGATGGTCAGTACCCCGCCGTCACGCCCCGCCCCAGGGAGCTGCAGATCGACGTACATGCCCGGCCCGCCAGGCACCCCTTGCGGCAGATCCAGCTTGACCAGGACGGTATGACGCTCGGGGTCGGCGAGCGGGTAGATCTGTGCCACACGCGCCATCACCTCGGTACGCCCGATATCGAGCACAGCCGGGATCAGCATGCCGACCTCAAGCCGCTCGACCAGCCGCACCGGCACATGGGCCTCGACGCGCAGAAACCGGGTATGGCCGAAGGTGATCAGCGGCTGCCCCGGCTGCACCGTATCGCCCTCTTCGACGTGTCTGGCCATGATCGTGCCATCGAACGGCGCTATCGAGCGGGTATCCCGAATCATCGTATCGAGCTCATCCAGTCGTGAACGCGCCTGATGCACGCGCGCCATCGCCTGATCGATGCCGGTATGGCGCGAGTGGAGGTCGGCCTGGCGATCGACCCAGGGGTTTCCGTAGCCCATCATCTGTCCAGCCGGGCGGGTGAACATCTGGTCAAAGAGCGAGGGAATACCAAAGCCGGGCGCCATGCCAATGTTCTGTGACTGCGGCGAGTAGATCTCGCGACTGAACTGCATCTGCGCCTCGCGCAGCGCCGACTCGGCCGTGCGCAACTCGGCTATCGCCGCCTGGCGCTGGGCCAGAAAGCGCGCATCGTTGATCGCCGCCAGCACGGCACCGTTCTGAAAATGTTCACCCACCTCACCGGCCACCTGCACCACCCGGCCGTTGACCTGTGCGGTCAGCGTGACCACCTTGAAGGGCACCACGGTACCGCCGACACGCTGCCCGGCAGCCGGCGCCGCCTCGACGGAGACGATGCGCCCCAGCGGGCTGTCGGCGTGGGCGGCTGGCAGTACGGCCCATGCTGCCGCCACCAGAGTGGTCAGGGCAACAACAGTTCTGAGCGATGGGGTAACGGACTTTACGTTGTAGGTCATGGTTTCGCTGCTTGCAGTCAGATTGAATTCGAATCGTGCCATCACGGCCCGTCACCTAAAGCAAATGGCGTGCCATACCATAACAGGCTGTTTTTACTAAACCTACTGATGAGGCGCCGTTGCGGGCCACCGCCAGCGTGCTGGAAACAACGCCTGTGAAAGACGATTTCAAATGCATTTTCATGCAGTTGGACAAGGAAATAAGTGTTGCAACGCTCTGCAACACCCGATAACCTAGCCTATATAAGCCAAGAATAATATTCCCGGGCAGCCACCCATCTGCTGCCCTGTCAGGCAAACAGGGGGCAAATGTGCTCAACACACTGATAGCCATGTTGGAGTCGATCGTCAGCGTGGTCGACGAAGGGGTCATCCTGGCACGCGAAGACGGCGATGTCATCTACGCCAATGCCGCTGTGGGCCACCTGCTCGGGCTGCCCGAAGGCGACACACCCAAGAATGTACGCAAGTTGGGCAACATCAATCTGCAGAAGAGCATCCTGCGCGCAGCCATCGACTCCGGTGAAGCCGATGCCGCCGGCCGACCGAGCGGTCGCTTTGTCCGCTTTACCGAGCAGGTGCGGCTCGACAACGACCAGCGCTACCTGGAGATCCACAGCGGCATCGTCGACCTGAAGCAGATCCCGGCACGGGTGCGTGTGGTGCTGATCAAGGACCGCACCCATCAGCACCGTCTGCAAAGCCTGCTCGGCGGCAGCGACAGCGGCATCATCACCCGTGATGCCACCATGCTCGACCTGTTGCAACGGTTGCAACAGATCGCCCCGAGCAACGCCTTCGTCCTGCTGCAGGGCGAATCCGGCACCGGCAAGACACGCATCGCGCGCATGATCCACGGACTGAGTGACCGAGCACGGCGCCCCTTCATCGAGGTCAACTGCGCGGCGATCCCCGAAACGCTGATCGAATCGGAGCTCTTCGGCCATGTACGGGGCGCCTTCACTGGCGCCACCAGTGACCGACAGGGTCGCTTTCGCGCGGCTGACGGCGGCACCCTCTTTCTCGATGAGATCAGCGAGATACCGATCAATCTGCAGGCCAAGCTGCTACGCGTGATCCAGGACCAGTCGTTCGAGATGGTCGGGAGCGACAAGCCGATCCAGGTCGATGTCCGCATCATCGCCGCCTCCAACCGCAGTCTACGCACGCTGGTCGATGAAGAGCGGTTTCGCGCCGACCTCTACTACCGTCTGGCGGTGATCCCGCTCTGCATCCCGGCGCTGCGCGAGCGGCCGGGCGACATCGCCCTGCTGGTCGAGCACTTCCTTGAGCTGATGCGTGAGCGCGGCTACCCGGAAGAGATATCCATCTCACCCGAGGCGCTGCGCCTGCTGATGGACTACCCGTGGCCGGGCAATGTTCGTGAACTGGAGAATGCGATTGAACACGGCGTGGTCTGCGCCTTTGACGGCGTTATCCAGCCGGAGAGTCTGCCGCCGGACATCCGCTGCAGCCAGACGTCCGACCTGTACCGCTGCACCACCGCACGCGACCGTAACGACAGCAGCGAACACAACGAGCGCGAACGCATCCTGATGGCGCTGCAAACGGCCGGTGGCAACCGCAGTGAGGCCGCCCGCTCGCTCGGTATCGACCGCTCGACGCTGTGGCGCAAGATGGTACGCCACAGCATCGCCTGAAGCTCAGAGCCGATCGGGCAGGTGCTGGCGGATCTCGCCAGGGCTCAGCGTCACCACATTCTTGGCCACCGAGGCGGAGACCGTCTTGGCCAGCGGGGCGTGCATGCTCTCACGCAATTGGCCGAGGAAGGCCGGCGCGGCGACTAGCAGCAGCCGTTCATAGCGGTGGTCGTTGCGTCCCTGCTCAAGATAGTCGACCACGGCACGCGCAAAGCGCTGCGCCTCGTTCACCTTGGGATCGGTCTCCTGAACGTAAGCGTGGCGCCCATCACCCCGGCTGTCGAAGGTACGCCCTGGTCGGTCACTCTGCAGCTCCTGTTCCTGCAGACGCCCCTCGCCGTGGGTCAGTGTCTCGACCTCCTTCAGCTCTGCCTGGCTCTGCGCCTCGAAGATGCGCGCACGCGTGCTGTCCGCAGCCACTATCCAGATCTTGTCCATGCCGTTCTCCTTTGGTCACGTGGCCTTTTTCCAGGCCACCTCGTTTCTAACATAGACCGGGAGTGCCGCCTCGGCAACCACACCGAGACCGGCCTTCAGCTGTGCTTCACCCAACGGCAAGAGGTCCCGCGCCCGCGGCAGCGCCTGCGGCAACACCGTGATGAGGCGATCGCGGTTGCGTGTCGCCATGGCCCCATCGGCCGCCGCCCAGCCGGTGCCGCAGCCGCACCAACCGTCCGTCGGCAACTCGACCTGATCAGGCGCCACCACCCGCTCTTCGCCTTCGATCACTACCAGGCCCGCCTCGACCCGGAAGTGCGCCAGATAGACCTCCCCCATGCGGGCATCGATGGCGGCAGCGATCCGTTCACAGCCCGTCTCCCGCCAGCCACCCTGCGCCAGTGCCGCGAGCGTCGAGACCGGCGCCACTGGCAGGTCGGCGGCAAAGGCGAGGCCCTGCACGACCCCGCAGCCAATCCGCAGGCCGGTGAAGGCGCCCGGTCCGCGACCGAGCACCACGCCGTCGAGATCGGCCGCATGCAACTGCGCCTCGGCCAGCAGCGTCTGCACCATCGGCAGAATCAGCTCACCGTGGCGACGCGGCGCCACCTCATGGCGCTCACTCACCGCCCCGTCAACCAGCAGCGCTGCCGAGCACGCCTCGGTGGCGGTATCGATGGCCAGCAGCCTCATGTGGCCACCTCCTTGTCGGATTGAAAAAAGGCGCGTACCCGTTCCGGGTCGCGGGTACAGGTCATCGCCGGCAGACTGTTGAGGAAGGTGCGGCCATAGCCCTTGGAGAGTAGGCGCGGATCACAGATCATCAGCACGCCGCTGTCGGTCACATCGCGGATCAGCCGTCCCACCCCCTGCTTGAGGGTGATCACCGCAGCCGGTAGCTGGATCTCCATGAAGGGGCTGCCGCCCGCCTTGCGCAGCACCTCGATACGCGCCTGCAGCACCGGGTCGTCCGGCGCGGCAAAGGGCAGCTTGTCGATTACCACCAGCGAGAGCGCCTCACCGCGCACATCGACCCCCTCCCAGAAGCTGCCGGTACCCAGCAGCACCGCGTTGCCCAGCCGACGAAAGCGCTCCAGCAGCTCACCGCGAGGGCGCTCCCCCTGGACCAGCAGCGGGTAGTCGAGCCGGCCCTTGAGCTGCTCAGCCGCTCGGCGCAGGGCGCGGTGGCTGGTAAAGAGCAGGAAGGCACGCCCACCACTGGCCTCCAGCACCGGCAGCGCCGCCGCCAGCACCGCGTCGGTGTAGCCACGGTCGGAGGGCTCGGGCAGGCCACGCGGCACATAGAAGACCGCCTGCTGGCGGTAGTCGAAAGGGCTCTCCCAACAGCCGGTCTCGGCCTCATCCAGCCCGAGCCGTTCGGCAAAGTGGTCGAAGCGACCATCCACAGCCAAGGTCGCCGAAACGAAGATCCAGGCCGCCTGACCGGCCACCTGCTGGCGGAAGCGGTCGGCGATCTCGATCGGGGTGCGGTGGATGCGCAGACCACGTCGGTAGGTCTCGAACCACTGCACATAGCCGGTCGCCACCGGGCCACGAAACGCTTCGATACGCTGTGCCAGATCGGCCGCACGCCGTTCGCACCCCTCCAGTCCGCGCCCGCGCACACTCAACGGCTGCAGCGCACCGTGCAGAGTCTTCAATGCCTCGGCCACTGCCGCCAGGCCGTCGATCACCGCTGGCTCTTGCGCCACCGCCTGCCACGGCTCGCGCCGCTCCTGCTCGCCGAAGGCCAGACGCAGGTCGAGCGCCGCCTTTTCCAGTGCCGCCAGGATCGGCTGCAGCGCGCCGCGCGCGTCGCTCGCCTCCTTGAGCAGCTCACTCTCGCTGTCGCGCCCCAGCTCCTGTAGCTGGTAGAGCGAGAGGCTCTCGCCAAAGAACTGGGTCGCCACCTCGGGTAACTGGTGCGCCTCATCGATGATGAAGGCATTGGCGCCGGGCAGCACCTCCCCTATTCCTTCGCCACGCAGAGCCATGTCGGCCAACAGCAGGTGGTGGTTGACCACCACCACCTCGGCCTCCTGCGCCGCACGGCGGGCCTTGACCAGATGGCACTCCTGAAAATCGGGGCAGTTCTGGCCCAGACAATTCTCACTGGTCGAGGTCACCCGTGGCCAGATCGGCGAGTCCTCGGCAATCTCAGTCACCTCGGCGATATCACCAGAGCGGGTGCGACCGGCCCAGTCACGCACCCGCAACACGGCATCGATCTCCTCACGCCGGCGCAGCCGACCGCCTTCGATGGTCGCCTCCAGACGGTGCAGACAGAGGTAGTTGGCACGCCCCTTGAGCAGGGCCACCGAGACCGGCAGGCCGAGCGCGTGACGCACCAGAGGCAGATCGCGATGAAAGAGCTGGTCCTGCAGATGGCGGGTACCGGTGGAGATGATCACCCGCTGCCCAGAGCGCAATGCCGGCACCAGATAGGCAAAGGTCTTGCCGGTGCCGGTGCCGGCCTCGGCGATCAGGCAGTGGCCCTGCTCCAGCGCCGCCTCGACGGCGGCCGCCATCTCCTGCTGCTGCACACGCGGAGCAAAACCGTCAAGGGCCGCGGCCAGCGGGCCTGATGCACCGAGCACGGCTGCCGAGCCTGACTCCATCTCCCACTCCTGACAAATGGCGTCAGATTACACCACGCCAACCGCTCCGGCAATGAAACCACAGTCACTTCCGCCCGATGCGCTGCGCTTATCGGGCCTACCGGCTGGCAGCGAACCGTAGTCTTAATGCACACGGGCCGGGTGGCCGTCGGGCTACGGCCACCCTATCCACATCATGCGGTGGCGGTGATCTGCGTCAGCCGGTTGCGCATGAAGGCGTAGTACATCACCGGGATGACGATCAGGGTCAGCACGGTGGAGACGAAGATGCCGAAGATCAGCGAGATGGCCAGACCGTTGAAGATCGGGTCGTCGATGATGAACAGCGCGCCGATCATCGCCGCAGCGCCGGTCAGGGCGATCGGCTTGGCGCGTACAGCGCCGGCGCGGATCACCGCCTCTTCCAGATCGACCCCCTTGCGCACCTCGTCGTTGACGAAGTCGACCAGCAGGATCGAGTTGCGCACGATGATACCGGCCAGCGCGATCATGCCGATCATCGAGGTGGCGGTGAACTGCTGACCGAGCAGGGCGTGGCCCGGCATGACGCCGATGATGGTCAGCGGAATCGGTGCCATGATGATCAGCGGTACCAGGTAGGAGCGGAACTGCGCCACCACCAGCAGGTAGATCAGGATCAGCCCGACCGAGTAGGCCAGCCCCATGTCGCGGAAGGTCTCGTAGGTGACCTGCCACTCGCCGTCCCACTTGATCGAGTACTGGTACGGGTTCTCCGGCGTATTGATCAGGTACTGCGGCAGGATGCGCCCGTCGATCTCCTTACCCATCAAGGTGAAGAAGATGTCGAACATGCCGTAGAGCGGGCTGTCGGTCTGGCCGGCGACATCGCCGGTGACGAAGACGACCGGCAGCAGGTCCTTGTGGTAGATGGTCTGCTCGCGCACCGAGTGTTCGAGGGTGACCAGCTCGCCGAGCGGGATCAGGGCACCCTCGTGGCCGCGTACGCGCAGATCGAGCAGGCGCTGGGCGTCGACCTTCTCCCCGCGCGGCAGTTCGATCCGGATCGGGATGGCGTACTTGGCGTGGTCGTCGTGCAGCCAGGTGACGTCGGCGCCACCCAAGGCGGCGGCCACGGCCTCGACCACGGCAGCCTGGGCCACGCCGAGCCGGGCGGCACGCTGTCGATCGACCTGCACCAGCAGGCGCGGCTGCGCTGCCTCGACACTGTCGTCGACGTCGACCACCTCGGCGGTGCCTTCGAAGACGGCGCGCACCGCCTGAGCCACACGCTGCTGACCGGCGTAGTCGGGGCCGTAGATCTCGGCCACCAGCGGCGCCTGCACCGGCGGGCCGGGCGGCACCTCGACGATCTTGACGTTGGCGTCGAAGCGCGCACCGATGCTCTGCAGCGGCTCTCGCACCGAGAGGGCGATCTCGTGGCTACTGCGGCGGCGTTCGCTGGCGTGAGCCAGATTGACCTGAATATCGCCCTGATGCGGCTCGCCGCGCAGGTAGTACTGGCGCACCAGACCGTTGAAGTTGATCGGGCTGGCGGTACCGGCGTAGACCTGATAATCGGTCACCTCGGGCACGGTGGCCAGATAGGCACCCAGCTCATCCAGCACCCGCGCGGTCTGCTCCAGCGGCGTCCCCTCCGGCATGTCGACGACGACCTGGAACTCCGACTTGTTGTCGAATGGCAGCATCTTCAGGATCACCAGCTTGAAGCCGGCCAGGCTGACCGAGGCGAGGATCAGCACCAGCACCACCGCCAGCAGCTGGTAACGACGACCACGGCCGGCGTCGCCGTGCAGGAAGGGGCCCATGCTCTTCTGGAAGAAGGCGTACATGCGGTCGCTGGCGCCCTCGCCATGGCCTCCCCCGTGGCTGGCCAGCGCGGCGTAGTGGTTACCCAGGAAGCGGTAGCTCATCCACGGCGTGATGACAAAGGCGACCACCAGCGAGATGAACATCCCCATGCTGGCGTTGATCGGGATCGGGCTCATGTACGGCCCCATCAACCCGGTGACGAAGGCCATCGGCAGCAGGGCGGCGATCACGGTAAAAGTGGCCAGGATGGTCGGCCCGCCGACCTCGTCGACCGCCTCGGGGATCGCCTCGAGCAGCTTCTTGCCGCCCATGCTCATGTGGCGGTGGATGTTCTCGACCACCACGATGGCATCATCGACGAGGATGCCGATGGAGAAGATCAGCGCGAAGAGTGAGACCCGGTTCAGGGTAAAGCCCCACGCCCACGAGGCAAAGAGGGTGATCGCCAGGGTGATGACCACAGCGGCGCCGACCACGATCGCCTCGCGCCAACCGAGCGCGATCCAGATCAGCAACACCACCGAACCGGTGGCGAAGGCGAGCTTGAGCATCAACGTCTGCGCCTTCTCGTTGGCCGTCTCGCCGTAGTTGCGCGTCACCGAGGCGACTATCCCTTCCGGCACATAGATGCCCCTGAGCTGTTCGAAGCGCTCGATCACCGAATCGGCGATCTGGACCGCATTGGTCCCCGGTTGCTTGGCTATCGCCACCGTCACGGCGGGAAAGTCGCCGACCAGTGCTGCATCGACATCGCGGCCGGCCTCGCCGACACCGTAACGGACATACTGCTGCGGCTGGGCCGCACCGAAGGTGACATCGGCGACATCACGCAGGAAGATCGGCAGCCCGGCGTGCAGGCCGACCACCAGATCGGCCACCTCATCCACACTGCTCAAAAAGTTGCCGGCATCGACCTGGATTTCGACGCCACTCTCGACCAGCGTACCGGCCGGCATCCGTACATTGGCAAGCTGCAGGGCGCGCTGCAGATCATCGAAGGCGAGACCGTAGCCCGCCAACCGGGCCGGATCGAGCAGCACCGAGACCACCCGCCCCG
>SKWO01000065.1 GCA_007128895.1 Gammaproteobacteria bacterium | reverse complement strand
CAATTCGCCTGCACCTCTGCGGTGCCTTCAAGCGTGCCATGGCAAGGCGGCGTTGGCAGCGAATGGTGATTCCCTTCGCAACAACGCCAACACCGCCAGGGTGCGCTTGAAGGCCCGCCCTTCGGGGCTGCGGGGCGCACACGGATACTACGTTGTGTCGGCTTGCAAGGCAATCAGCATTGCTGCGCCAACACGCCTTGTCTCCGTGTGCGCCTCGCGGCCAGAGGCGTAGGCGAATTGGTCAACGCTTCCCTTGTGGTTGTCAGCGGGGATTATCGCACGATGGCGAGGGTCGCCTCGAGGCGAATCGGGCGTTCAAGGCGCTCCTCGATGCGCTGCTTGGTCTGGTCGATCTCGGCCGGGGTGAGTGGCTGGTCCGAGAGCAGGCGCGCCGAGACATGCAGGGGACGTGCGTGGCGGACGCGTACCTCGGTCAACTGAATGTGGTCGGATTGCCACCCCTCCAGTGAACGGACAATGTGGGCCTCGTCGACCATTCGGGCAAAGCCGAGTAGCAGGGGGACGCTGATCACACAGACGACCAGGAGCGAGAACAGCAGGCCGCGGCGGGCGCGGCTGAAGGGGCTGAAGCCCAGCAGCATGAAGGTCAGCGCCGCAGCCAGCACGATCCCCGCCAGGTTGGTCAGAAAGAGCAGCCAAGCCCCCCAGAAGACGGTCCAGTCCAGCCATCCGATCCCGATCCCGGCCACGGCCAGTGGTGGCACCAGCGCAACGGCGATGGCAACGCCGGCCAGGCTGCGAGCCACTTCGGAGCGCGCATGGGCATAGGCGCCGGCGATGCCGGAGACGATCGCAATGCCCAGGTCGAGCAGCGTTGGGCTCAGGCGTGCCTCAATCTGGCTGTTCAGGGTCTGCAAGGGGGTCAGCCAGGTCAGAGCGACGGCGCACAGAAGTGCCAGCCCAACCCCCCAGAGCAGCGCCTTGGCACTGTCACGAATCAGTTCATCGTGTTGCCGCAGAACGCCCATGGAGAGTGAGATGATCGGGGCCATCAACGGCGCCAGTATCATGGCGCCGATGATGACCGGCGCCGAGTCGGCGAAGAGCCCCAGCACGGCCAACAGTGTGGAGAGGACCATCAGGGTCAGATAGCTCTCGGAGGTGCGCGAATGTTCACGCAGGGTCAGGAAGAGCTCCTTGAACTCCTCGCTGTCGGCGTGGTGCAGCCACGGCAGTGGTTCGGCCACCAGCTTGGTGCGGGCCGACTCGGTAGGGAGTCCCTGAGTGCGAAAGACCTCACGGTCGTCAACGGCGCTTGTGCTGCCCTGTGGCAGGTGTGCATTGAGCACTGCAACGGCGGCCGGATCGATGGTCAGGTCGATCTGCTGGTCGGAGAAGGTGTGGCCGTCAACCGTATAGCCGATCGGTTGGGGCGTGCTGATACGCAGTGATCGGCTGCGGATATGGCCAATGAATCGGGGCGGCCGCTCTTGGCCGACGCGCCGCAGGAGGAGCGATGCGGCCAGAAAACGCAGCGCCTCCATCAGGCTGCGCGGCGAGAGGATCAGTGCATTGAGCATCTGGTCATCGGCGCGGGAGGGCGCGATGACATTGCGGGTCAGCGGACTGGCGTCGCCACGATCGACCGCGATGATGCCAAGTGCGGCGGTCTCCAGCTCTTTCTCCTTTTCTGTCTGCAGACGAAAGGGGGTCAGGCGCACATTGCCAAGGTGGCGAGCCAGGGTGAAGAGGCGTCTCAGCCGTGCCCACAGCGATTCGACCGGCGCCCGGCGCGGGGCGAGGGTGAAGGGGTCGCCGATGACGACAGAACCAAAGACGATCTGCTGGTTGCAGTAGAGCAGGTCAATGGGGGTCGCAGAGGAGGCATCCAAAGCGGCCGTGACCGCCGCCTCCATCTCGTGGGGTACAGCCATCGCGGCCTGTCCGAGTTGCAGATCCGGATGGGGGAGGATGCCGAGCTGCCAGCGATGCGCCTTGGCCAGTGGCAGTAGCTGACGCAGACCGGTGTCACTCAACCAGCAGAGCAGTCGCGCGCCCTCTTCCAGCGCTGGAGGATCACTGGCATCGAAGGGCTGGGCGTGGACATGGTGCTCACGAAGATGAGGCATCACCTCTGCCGCGAAGCGGGCCTTGTGACGCGGGTCGTGGACGACCCGGATCGGTGCATCGGGGGGTGATGGTTCGGTCGTTGGCGAAGGCATCAAGGGTGTCTCATTCGGCAGCCGGCGGTCCGCCGACGATGGTTGGGCGGCGAACGCATGTTGAACCTAGTTCAGGCCAAGTGGCGTTGTCAAGAACGACCATGCGGGCTGGATATGGATGCGAACACCCACCTGTTCTTCGCTGAGCTCAATGCTGGCAGTGGGGGCACCAAGTGGAGGTGCGCTGCCCCAGGCGTTTGGCGCGCAACGGGGTGGCGCAGACCGGGCACGGCTGGCCCGTGCGGCCGTAGACCTGCAGCGACTGACGGAAGTAGCCCGGCCGCCCTTCACCGGAGACGAAGTCGCGCAGGGTGGTGCCACCGGCGGCGATCGCTTCGCTCAGGACGGCGCGCACCGCTTCGGCGAGTCGGCGGTAGCGCGCCAGCGAGATGCGCCCGGCGGCGCGGGTCGGGTCGATGCCGGCGCGAAAGAGGGCTTCGGTGGCGTAGATGTTGCCCACGCCGACGACGATCCGGTTGTCCATCAGAAAGGGTTTGACGGCCATGCGCCGGCCTTGTGCGAGGCGGTGCAGGTGGTCGCCGTCAAAGGTATCGGCCAGTGGCTCGGGGCCGAGGTCGCGCAGCAGTGGGTGGGCGTGCGGGTCGCCGTCGCACCAGAGTACGGCGCCGAAACGGCGCGGGTCACGCAGGCGCAGGCAGTGGCCGTTGCCGAAACGCCAGTCGATGTGGTCGTGGGGTTCGGCGGGTGTGTCGGCGGCGACGATGCGCAGGCTGCCGGACATGCCGAGGTGGATGAGCAGCGTGCCGCCCCCCTCCCACTGGAGCAGCAGGTACTTGGCGCGGCGCGCGACCGACTGCAGGCGACGTCCGGCCAATCGTGGGCTCAGATCGGGCGGCACCGGCCAGCGCAGGCGCGGTTGGCGTACCTCGATGCTGACCAGGGTGTCGCCTTCAAGGTGCGGCGCGATGCCGCGCCGCGTGGTCTCGACCTCCGGCAGTTCAGGCATTTACGGCTCCCGGAACAGGGTGGGACTGGCGTTGGAGACGTCGTAGCGCACACCCTGTGCGACGTCGAGTAACTGCAGCGGATCGCGTGTGAGCAGCGTGAATCGACGCTGACGACCGTCCGCCGCCGTGGCGGTGACGGTCTCGGCCGAGGCGGGGGCGTCGGTGGGCTCAAGAACGACCCGGCTGGCGTGCAGGTGGCGCCACGCCTCGATCCGCTCGGCGAGGGCGTCGGCGTTGTCCTGCGCCGGATCGGCGTGCCAGCCGTCGTCTTGTAGGGTCAGCCGTTCGCCAGGCAGGTCGAGCCGCTGCAGTGGGGTGAGCGCAGCCAGTGGACGCGGGTTGATGAAGTGGACGGGGGGCAGGCTGAGCAGGCGGTAGAGCTCCTCACTGAGTACCACGATCGACTCGCCAAGTGCCGCATAGCGGCCATCGGCGAGTGGCGCGGGCGCCCCGAACTGGAGCCGGGTGGCGTTGAACTCGGCATGCAGCGTCGTGGCCTCGATGCCGTAGGTGGCCAGGGAGGCGGTGGTGGTAAAGCGGTCCAGTGGGGGGGCGGCAGCCAGTCGGAGTAGCGGGCGCAGCAGCGGCTCGTGCGCCGGTAGCTCGACCGGCGAGGTGAGCCACCAACCCTCGCTCCGGTGCTCGAGCCGCAGGGGGGTGGCGTCGCCGGCTTGGATGGTAATCCGGGTGATCGGCTCCGGTAGCAGCGCAGGAGCGCCGTCGAGCGGATCCGGTGGCGTGCGTAGCAGGCCGGTGGCCAGCCCGATGGCGGCCACGGCCAGTACGAAGGTCAGCAGCAGGCGGCGGTGGCGCATGGTCAGCGTCGCCGGCGTCGATAGTGGATCCAGCCCCCAACCGCGAAGAGCAGCAGCGGCAGGAGCAGCAGATGGATCAGGCCGAAGAGTAGCCAGCCGCGCTCACTCATCTGCAGTGTCAGATCGCGGTGGCGGAGCGGGGGGATCGTGATCAGGCTGTCATCGCGCAGCAGCCAGTCGGTCAGCCGCAGGGCGAAGGCGAGGTTGCCCTGGTTGTAGAGCCAGCCGTTGCTGACCAGGGCGCCGCCGCCGAGCACGGCGAGCCGTTGCGGTGGCCCGGCCTCCATAGGGCGCTCGAGGGCCACGCCGAGGATGAAGGGGCCCTCGAACGCCCCTTCGAGACGGCTGCGCGGGCCACTGAACTGCAAGGGCGTCACCTGCCATGGGCTGTCCGGGCTTAGGTCGAGGGCGGCACTGCGTGGCAGCAGCGTGGCCTGATCGAGTCCGGTCGTGACCGGGTGGTTGCCGTGGCGATCGACCAGCACCGCCTCTTCCAATGGCAGGCCGAGCAGGCGTACGGCTGGGTCGTCGACCGGCTGGAGCGACGGGGTGATGCCAAGGTCGTCGGCGATGGGCTCGAGCCCGTGCAATGGCCCCGGCTCATGCAGCCAGAGCAGGTGGCCGCCCCGTGCCACGTAGTCGCGTAGCGCGGTGACGGTCGCCGTGGGCAGCGGTCGGCGTGGCGCCGGCAGTACCACCAGTGCCACGGCCTCGGGGAGTGCCCCGGCGTGGTGCAGCGGGTCGAAGGGGGCAACGGTCAGCCCACGCCGCTCCAGCTCATCGGTCCACTGATCGAGATCGGTGGTGGTGCCGCCGCGCGTACGTGGGGCGTCGGGACTCTCCAGGATCAGTACTTGGCGTGCGCCGCTGCGCAGCAGGCGGGCGATCGCATTGGTCAACGGCTCCTCGGCCAGCCGGGGCAGCCGTTCCTGTCGCCCCTGATAGGCGATCAGCGCCTCGCCTTCGCCGCGCAGTTCGAAGCGGCGCGCCAGCTCCGGCTCGCGCAGCGGGTCGAGCAGGTGCAGTGTCATGTGCGGGGTATGCCGTTGGTAGCGGGCGACCAGTTCGCGTGCCGCCTCGCGCTCGGCGATGCGCCCCTGACGCAGAAAGAGGGTGATCTCGAGTGGGCCCTCCAGCCGGGCGAGGACGGCGATGCTGGCGGGGTCGAGGCTGTGGCGTGCCTGCGCGGTCCAGTCACTGTGCAGCGGGTGGCGCTCGGCCAGCCACAGCAGCAGTCCGACCACGGTGAGCCAGAGCAATGGGAAGAGTGCGCTGTGCAGCCGTCTCATCGCAGCCGCTCCCGATCGAGGCGGTGGATCGCCAGGGCCAGACCGGTGGCGATGACCAGCCCGAAGTAGAGCAGCGCGGTGCTATCGATCAGGCCTTGGGCAAAGGGGGCGTGGTGTCGGGCCATCGAGAGCATCGGCAAGAAGCGGGCCTCGTCGTGTACCGCCAGATCGAGACTCCAGAGCAGCAGCAGTAGGACGAAGGTCGCACCAGCGGCCACGGCCGGGTGGGCGGTCAGGGTGGAGAGCCACAGGCCGAGGGCGGCGAAGGCCAGTGCCAGCAGAGCCAGCCCGAGGGTGGCTGCGGCCAGATGGCCCAGATCGAGTTCAGTGGCCGGTAGCAGGCTGAGTGGCAGGGCGGCGCTGAGCAGGACCAGCAGCAGCAGAAAGAGGGCCAGACCGAGAAACTTGCCGAGCACGATCTCGCTGAGTGAAACCGGCGAGGCGAGCAACAGGGGCAGTACCTGACTGCGTCGCTCCTCACTGACACTGCGCATGGTCAGCAGCGGCACGATCAACAGCAGCAGCATGACGGCGTTGTCCAGGGTCGGCAGGGCCACCAGCTGGGTGGCGCCGGGGGCGCCGGGAAGCGCGGCGAGCTGGGACTGGATCTCGGCGAACTGTTCGATGCGCCCGAGCAGCAGAAAGGCCAGCAGAAGCTGGCTGAGCCCCAGTACGACCCAGGCGAGCGGCGAGAAAAAGAGGCCGCGCAGTTCCCGGCCGGCGATCGTCATGATCTTCATGGGGTCGGCTCCGCTTCCGGCTCGTCCGAGAGCAGGTCGACAAAGATCGACTCGAGCGATTGGCGCTCGGGTGACAGCTCCTGCAGCCCCCAGCCTTGATGGACGGCGTGGTCGGCCAGCCGCTCCGGGGTGGCCGGGTCGTGGTAGTCGAGCTGCCATCGACCGTCGGCCAACGCCTCGACCGCGTCGACCCCCTTGATCGCGAGCAGCGCTTCGGTCGGTACCGTCTGGCGCAGGCTAAGCCGCAGGCGCTGTCCGGTCATGCGCTGTTCCAGTACCGTGAGCGGTTCGCACAGACGCGGGCGACCACGGTCGAGGATCAGCACCCGGTCGCAGGTCGACTGGACCTCGGGCAGGATGTGGGTCGAGAGGATCACCCCGTGGTCGCCGCCGAGCTCCCGGATCAGCTCGCGAATGGCGCGGATCTGCAGCGGGTCGAGGCCGACGGTCGGTTCGTCCAGGATGACCACCGCCGGGCGATGGAGGATCGCCTGGGCGATGCCGACCCGCTGCCGGTACCCCTTGGAGAGCTGGCCGATCAGACGGCGGGCGACTGCGTCCAGGCCGCAGCGCCGGCGTGCGCGGGCAACCGCCTCGGCGCGGTGGTGCCGAACCACCCCGTGCAGACCGGCACAGAAGCGCAGGTACTCGTCCACGGTCAGGTCGGGGTAGAGGGGCGGCGTCTCGGGCAGGTAGCCGAGTCGTGCGCGCGCCGCGCGCGGCTGCTCGAAGAGGTCGATACCGTCGATGTGGACCGTGCCGGCATCGGCCGCGAGGGTGCCGGTGAGCAGCCGCATGGTGGTCGACTTGCCGGCTCCATTGGGGCCGAGCAGGCCGAGTACCTCGCCGGCAGAGAGGGTCAGGTCGATGCCGTCGACGGCGCGCAGGGGGCCGTAGGTGCGCACCAGTCCGTGCGCCTCAAGCAGCGTCGATGGGGAGGGGGATGGATCAGCCATCAGGGCGTGGCCTGAAAACGAGACAACCCGGAGCGCAGGCCCCGGGTTGCCAATGGACAGCGCGGACCACCGATCCGATTACTTGATCTTGGCTTCCTTGTAAGGGACGTGCTGGCGTACGACCGGGTCGTACTTCTTCAGCTCCATCTTTTCAGGCTTGGTGCGCTTGTTCTTGGTCGTGGTGTAGTAGTGACCGGTACCCGCCGACGAGACCAGCTTGATCTTTTCGCGTACTGCCTTGGCCATGGTTGACTCCTGTTAGGTAGCGCGTCAGACGCGTTCGCCGCGTGCACGCATGTCGGCCAGCACCTGATCGATGCCGAGCTTGTCGATGATGCGGAGCCCCTTGCTGCTGATCCGCAGTTTGACCCAGCGCTTCTCGTTCTCAACCCAGAAGCGGTGGGTGTGCAGGTTCGGCAGAAAACGGCGCCGGGTCTTGTTGTTGGCGTGGGAAACATTGTTCCCGGTGATGGGGCGCTTGCCCGTCACCTGACATACTCTGGACATGGTCGCAGCTCTCCGATCGCGGTCCAAATGAATTCGTGAACTTCTCATGATACCTTGAATCGATCCGGCGATACAAGCACGGATGTCAGATCAATCCATTCTCGGCAAACGACCACGGGTTGCCGTCGCCGATCACGAAGTGGTCGAGGACGCGGATGTCGACCAGCGCCAGCGCCTCCTTCAGCCGCTGGGTGATGGCGCGATCGGCACCGCTCGGCTCGGTCACCCCTGAGGGGTGGTTGTGGGCCAGGATGACCGCCGCGGCGTTATGGCGCAGGGCGCGCTGCACGACCACGCGCGGGTGGACGCTGGCGCCGTCGATGGTGCCGAAAAAGAGCTCTTCGAAGACGATGACGCGGTGGCGGTTGTCCAGGAAGAGGCAGGCAAAGACCTCGTGGCTGTGGTCGCGCAGCCGGGCGCTGAGGTAGTGGCGGGTGGCCTGCGGGCTGGTCAGCGGATCACCACGGCGCACCGATTCGAAGAGGTGGCGCCGGGCCATCTCCACCACCGCCTGAAGCTGGGCGTACTTGGCATCCCCCAGCCCCTTGCGCTGGCAGAAGCTGGCGCGGTCGGCGTCCAGCAGGCCGCGCAGCCCGCCAAAGCTGTCGAGCAGGTCGCGCGCCAGATCGACCGCCGACCGTCCGGCCACGCCGGTGCGCAGAAAGATCGCCAGCAGTTCGGCGTCGGAGAGTGCCGCTGCGCCCTGATGGAGAAGTCGTTCACGCGGGCGCTCGCCCGCTGGCCAGTCGCGGATTGCCATCGGTATCGCCGTTTGTATCACTGTTTTTTGCAATGTTAATGGCTGACGGCAGTGGAAGCAACCCGGCGGTGACGGGGCCGCCCGATTCGCGCTAAACTCTGGCCATGAAGAGTCTGATGAACAAGCGCATCGTGGTCGGCGTCTGCGGCGGCATCGCCGCCTACAAGAGTGCCGATCTGGTGCGGCGTCTGCGTGGTGCCGGGGCCGAGGTGCGGGTGGTCATGACCCGGTCGGCGACCGAGTTCGTGACCCCGCTGACCTTCCAGTCGCTCTCCGGCCATCCGGTCCATCTCGACCTCTTCGACCCGGCCAGCGAGGCAGCGATGGGCCATATTGCGCTGGCGCGCTGGGCCGATGCGGTGCTGGTGGCGCCGGCCACCGCTGATTTCATCGCCCAGCTGACCGAAGGGCGCGCCGACGAGCTGCTTGGTGCGCTCTGTCTGGCCGGTGAAGCACCGCTGGCGCTCGCGCCGGCGATGAACCGGGCGATGTGGGCGCACCCGGCGACCCAGGCCAATGTTGAGCAGCTGGCGCTGCGTGGGGTCCACCTGTTCGGTCCGGCCAGTGGCGAGCAGGCGTGCGGCGAGAGCGGGCCGGGGCGGATGTTGGAGCCGGACGAGCTGGTGCTGCACCTGACCGACCTCTTTGCCGGCGGCGCGCTGGCCGGGCTCGATCTGCTGATCACCGCCGGGCCGACTCGGGAGGCGCTCGACCCGGTGCGCTACCTCTCCAACCACAGCTCCGGCAAGATGGGTTACGCCTTGGCCGCAGCGGCGGTCGAGGCCGGTGCCCGGGTCACGCTGGTTAGCGGTCCGGTCTGCCTGCCGGCGCCGGAGCGGGTCGAGCGGGTGATGGTGGAGAGTGCGCTGCAGATGCACACCGAGGTGATGGCGCGCGTGAGCGGCTGCGACCTCTTCATTGCCTGCGCGGCGGTGGCCGACTACCGGCCCGCTCATCCCCGGCTGGAGAAGATCAAGAAGGCCGCGCCTGAGCTGACGCTCGAGCTGGTGCGCAACCCGGATATCCTGGCCGAGGTGGCGGCGTTGCCTGAGCCGCCCTTCACGGTCGGCTTTGCTGCCGAGACAGTCGATCTGGAACAGCACGCCCGGGCCAAGCTGGAGGGCAAGCGGATTGACTTGATTGCCGCCAACCTGGTCGGCGGCGAGACCGGCGGCTTTGGCAGTGACGACAATGCGCTGGCCGTCTTCTGGCTCGACGGGCGCCAGGATCTGCCGTTGCAGCCGAAGCCGAAGCTGGCGCGTGCGCTGATGGCGCTGATCGCCGAGCGCTACGGGGCGGGCGGATGATCTCGCTGGCCACCTGGAACGTCAACTCGCTGCGTGTGCGTCTGCCTCAGGTGGTCGACTGGCTCGCTTGCCACCAGCCCGACCTGCTGGCGATGCAGGAGACCAAGGTAATCGATGCCGACTTCCCGCAGGCGGCGTTTGCCGAACTCGGCTACCAGGTCGTCTTCAGTGGTCAGAAGACCTACAACGGCGTCGCTGTCGCCTCGCGCCATCCGCTGGATGAGGTCGTGACCGAGTTGCCGTCGTTCGACGATCCGCAGCGGCGCGTACTGGCGGTTACTGCCGATACCCCGGATGGACCGTTGCGGTTGATCAACCTCTATGTGCCGAACGGCTCCGAGGTCGGCTCCGACAAGTACCGCTACAAGCTCGACTGGCTCGACGCGCTGCACCCCTGGCTGGCGGCAGAGCTAGCCACGCGGCCGGCGCTGGCCGTGGTCGGCGACTTCAACATCATCCCACAGCCGGAGGATGTTCACGATCCGGCGGCGTGGGAGGGGCGGGTGCTCTTCACCGAGCCGGAGCGAAGCGCCTTCGCCGGGCTGCTTGAACTCGGCCTGTGCGATACCTTTCGCCGCTTCGAGCAGCCCCCGGCCAGCTACTCATGGTGGGACTATCGCGCCGCTGCCTTCCGGCGCAACATCGGCTGTCGCATCGACCATATCCTCGCCTCGCCGCCACTGTGTGAACGGCTGGCCGGCTGCGCCATCGATCGTGAGCCGCGAACGCTAGACCGCCCCTCGGATCACGCCCCGGTGGTGGCCACCTTCCACGCCGCTTGAGTATCGCTATCTCTCGGTGACGATGACGTCGACGCGCCGGTTGCGCGCGCGGTTCTCCGGTGTGTCGTTGGGGGCGAGTGGCAGGGTCTCGGCGTGGCCCTGGGCGACCATCCGTTCCGGCTCGATGAAGCCAGTCGCCTCGAAGAAGTGCACCACCGAGACGGCGCGTGCGGTGGAGAGGTCCCAGTTGGAGCGGAAGCGCTCGGTGCGGATGGGTACGTCGTCGGTGTGGCCTGTGATGCGCAGGTGGCTGTCCTTGCGACCGATGACCCAGGCGATGCGGCGCAGGATCGGCAGGAACTCGGTGTTCAAGTCAGCGCTGCCGGAGGGGAAGGCCGCCTTCTCCTCAAACCGCACCAGCAGCTGGCCGGCCGACTCGATCACATCAACCAGCCCCTGGTTGATCTCCTCCGACAGCTCGTCCTGCAGCGCCAGCATGACCTCCTCGATCGGTGTGGCCATGGTCACCTCGGGTTCGTCCGGCTCGACCGGTTCAGGCACCCCCTCCAGGTCGATCACGGTCGGTGCCACCGGTTTGCCACTGAGGGTGGTGGTGATCGACTCGACCACCGCCTGATAGCGCACGATGTCGACCACCGACATCGAGAAGAGCAGGATGAAGAAGACCAGCAGCAGCGCCATCAGGTCGGCGAAGGTGACCATCCAGCGTGGAACGCCGCCCTCCTCCTTGCGTTGACCGATCGCCATCGCCTTACTGGCCCGAGGCGCTTTCGCCAGCCTGGCCGTCGCTGTCGGCGGCTTCGCGCTCGGCGATCTGGCGCTCGCGCACCTTGCGCGGCAGGTAAGCGGTCAGCAGCTCCTCGATCACGCGCGGGTTGTAGCCCTGCTGGATGCAGTGGATGCCCTCGATGATCAGTTGCTGGTTGGTCTGTTCGGTGATCTGGCGCATCTCCAGCTTGTCGGCGATCGGCAGCGCGACCAGCTGGGCGAACATGGCGCCATAGAGGGTGGTCAGTAGTGCCACCGCCATGGCCGGGCCGATCGCCGCCGGGTCGTCGAGGTTGACCAGCATCTGCACCAGCCCGACCAGGGTGCCGATCATGCCGAAGGCGGGGGCCGAGTCGCCCAGCGAGCGAAAGATGCGCTGACCGATCGAGTGGCGCTCGGCAGTGATCTCCATATCCTCGCGCAAGATCTTCTGTACCAGATCGGGCGGCATGCCGTCGACACAGAGCTGGATGCCCTTCTGGTAGAAGGCGTTGTTGACCTCTTCATCTTCCAGCGCCAGCATG
Organism: Gammaproteobacteria bacterium; assembly: GCA_007128895.1. Classification (GTDB taxonomy): domain Bacteria; phylum Pseudomonadota; class Gammaproteobacteria; order SKWO01; family SKWO01; genus SKWO01. The sequence goes on along the minus strand of SKWO01000065.1, from coordinate 7,328 downwards.
CCGCGTTTGCGCGCCAGCGCGGCCAGCTGCTTGGTCTTCTCGATCAGTTCGAGCGGCTTGTCGTCCTGGCGGACGAAGGCGTTGCCGGCGACCTTGAGTGCATTGAGCACGTGGGCCAGCGGAAATTTGATGAAGGTCGCGGCCAGGGTGCCGCCGGCGACGATCATCAGGGCGGGCAGGTTGAAGAAGACGCCGGGGCTGGAGCCGAGCAGGATCGCCGAACCGATGATCGAGATGCCGGCAATCAGCCCGAGCAGGGTGGCCTTGTCCATGGAGGTGTCGAACCTGTGTCCACTAAGGATTCTCCAGTCTAGCAAAACTGCCGTCGGGTGTCTGTCGTGCGGGGCGCGTCTCCGGCGAGCCATATCGCGTATAATTGACTATCCACGACCCAACACAGCGATCATGCCATGTCCACTGCACCGCTCATCGGCCTCATCATGGGGTCGCGCTCCGACTGGGAGACGATGTGCCACGCCGCCGACCAGCTTGATGCCCTCGGCATCCCGTTCGAGTCGCGCGTGGTCTCTGCCCACCGTACCCCTGATTTGCTCTTCGACTACGCCGAGCAGGCGGCCGATCGCGGTCTGCAGGCGATCATCGCCGGTGCTGGCGGGGCGGCCCACCTGCCCGGCATGGTCGCGGCCAAGACCCATCTGCCGGTGCTCGGCGTGCCGGTGCAGTCCAAGGCGTTGAACGGCCTCGACTCGCTCCTCTCCATCGTCCAGATGCCGGCCGGTATCCCGGTGGCCACCCTGGCCATCGGGCGTGCCGGCGCGGTCAACGCCGCGCTGCTGGCGGCCTCGATCGTCGCGCTGCAGCGTCCCGAGATCACGGCGGCACTGCAGCAGTTTCGTCGCCAGCAGACCGAGACGGTGCTGGCCCATCCGGACCCGTCGCAGCCATGAGGGTCGGCATTCTTGGTGCCGGTCAGCTCGGGCGCATGCTCGCCCTGGCCGCTTGGCCGCTCGGCCTGCAGCCGCGCTTCTACGACCCGGTTCCGGGTGGCTGTGCCGCCGCGCTGGGGCCGCAGACCGTTGCGGCGTGGGACGATCTCGACGCGGTCGAGCGCTTCTGCGCCGCCTGTGATGTGGTCACCTACGAGTTCGAGAACGTGCCGCTGGCAACCGTCCGCCACGCCGCGGCCTTTGTGCCGCTCTTTCCTGCCGCACAAGCGCTGGAGGCGGCGCAGGACCGTCTGGCCGAAAAGGCGCTGTTTCAGGGATTGGGCATCGGTACGGCGCCGTTCGCCGCGATCGATGGGCCGGCCGACTTCGACAGCGCGCTGGAGGCGGTTGGTCTGCCTGCGATTCTCAAGAGCCGACGCCTCGGCTACGACGGCAAGGGCCAGGTGGCCATCCGCAGTGGGGTCGATCTGGAGCGGGCCTGGCAGCGCCTCGGTCAGGTGCCGGCGATCCTCGAAGGGGTGGTGCCGTTCGAACGCGAACTCTCCTTGATCGCGGTACGCGGTGGCCACGGCGATACGGTCTTCTACCCATTGGTGGAGAACCAGCATCGCGACGGTCTTCTCCACCTGTCGCGCCCGATCGTCGACGCGGCGTTGCAGCGCCACGCCCAGGACTACGCCGTGCGGCTGCTCGACCGGCTCGACCACATCGGAGTGCTGACCATCGAGTGGTTTGTCCACGGCGGTGAACTGCTCGGCAACGAGTTGGCGCCACGGGTGCACAACTCAGGCCACTGGACCATCGAGGGGGCGGCGACCAGCCAGTTCGAGAACCATCTGCGCGCCATCTGCGGTCTGCCGCTCGGTGCCACGGCGACCACCGGCCACAGTGCCATGGTCAACCTGATCAGCGCCGTGCCGCGGCGCGAGGCGCTGCTGGCGCTGCCGTGGGTCCACCTGCATGATTACGGCAAGGAGCCGCGCAGCGGGCGCAAGGTCGGCCACGTGACCCTGTGCACGCCGGACGAGGCGCACGCCGAAGTGGCGTTGGCCAACGTGCTGGAGCTGCTGGCATGAACGAGGCGGTGGCGGCCACAGGCGTGGTGCGCCACCGGGCGATCCGCCGGGTCACCGTGATCGGTGCGGTCGTCAACCTGCTGCTGGCGATCGGCAAGATCGTTGCCGGTGTGCTCGGCCACTCGCAGGCGTTGATTGCCGACGGCGTCCACTCCCTCTCCGACCTCTTCAGCGACGCCATGGTGGTGATCGCCTCGCGCCACGCCAATCGTGGCGCCGACGCCGACCACCCCTACGGACACGGCCGCATCGAGACGGCGGTGACGGTCGCCCTCGGGGGCGTGCTGATGCTGGTCGCGGTCGGTATCGCGTGGGATGCAGGACACCGCCTCTTCAACCCCGACGAGCTGCTGCAGCCGGGGATGCTGGCACTGGTGGCGGCAGCCCTCTCAGTGCTGGCCAAAGAAGTGCTCTACCACTACACGCTGCATGTCGGGCGCAAGGTGCGCTCCAATCTGGTGCGTGCCAACGCCTGGCACCACCGCACCGACGCGATCAGCTCACTGGTCGTCATCGTCGGTGTGGCCGGGGCGATGGCTGGCCTGACCTACCTCGACGCGGTGGCCGCCATTGTGGTCGCAGCGATGATCGCCCGGGTCGGCTGGAAACTCGGTTGGGAGGCGGTGCGCGAACTGGTCGACACGGCGCTGGAGCCGGAGCAGGTCGAGGCGATCCGCGCCGCGATCATCGCCGTCCCCGGCGTCGTTGCGCTGCACGAGCTGCGCACCCGGCGCATGGGCGCCGAGGCGCTGGTCGATGTCCATGTGATGGTGGCGCCGACGCTGAGCGTCTCCGAGGGCCACTACATCAGCGAGGCAGTGCGCCTGCGGGTGATCCGCGAGATCGACGAGATCGCCGACGTGATGGTCCACATCGATCCCGAAGACGACATGGTCAAGACGCCGAGCGCCGGTTTGCCGCCACGTCAGGAGCTGCTCGACCGGCTCTTCGCACAGTGGCAGGGTATCCTCGCACCGGAGCAGGTCGAGCACGTCACCCTGCACTACCTCGACGGGCGGATCGCGGTCGAGCTGCTGCTGCCGCTGACCCTGCTCGAGGCGCCGGAGGACGGCCGTCGCCTGGCCGGCCGGTTGCGCGCCAAGGCGGCCGGCATCGACAAGCTCGAGCACATCACCGTCCACTTCCATTGAACTATTTCGGCGCGCTCGCACCAAAAAAGTGCGATCGCGGTGCGATTATGCACTATGCTTGAGCATGGTCGTAGCGTGCTCGCGTGCTGTTGTTGAAACTTCAATAACTTGCCGAGTGGCACACTTCCTGCTCAAGAATAACCGACCGCACTGCGGCGAACACCGCAGCACGGAACCGATTCTGACAGACCCACGCAACCCAACCGGAGGCACCCATGTCTGATGCAGTACTGAACATGATCAAGGAAAACGACATCAAGTACGTTGATTTCCGCTTCACCGACAGCCGCGGCAAGGAGCAGCATGTGACTGTTCCGGTCAGCGAGGTTGAGGCTGACACCTTCACCGATGGCAAGATGTTCGACGGTTCGTCGATCTCCGGCTGGAAGGGGATCAACGAGTCCGACATGATCCTGATGCCGGATGCCGAGACCGCGATCATCGATCCCTTCTTCGAGGATCCGACCGTCAACATCCGCTGTGACATCGTCGAACCGAGCACCATGCAGGGCTATGAGCGTGACCCGCGTTCGGTGGCCAAGCGCGCCGAGGCCTACCTGAAGGAGACCGGCGTCGCCGATACCGCCTACTTCGGCCCCGAGCCCGAGTTCTTCATCCTCGACGACGTGCGCTGGGGCTCCGACCTCTCCGGCTCCTTCGTCAAGATCGACTCCGAAGAGGCCTCCTGGAACACCGAGAAGGTCTACGGCGACGGCAACATGGGCCACCGCCCGCAGGTCAAGGGTGGCTACTTCCCCGTACCGCCGGTCGATTCGCTGCACGACATCCGTGCCGCCATGTGCAACACCCTGCAGGAGATGGGTCTGAAAGTCGAGGTGCACCACCACGAAGTGGCCACCGCCGGCCAGTGCGAGATCGGCGTTGCCTTCAACACCCTGACCAAGAAGGCCGACGAGGTGCAGACCCTCAAGTACGTCGTGCACAACGTCGCCCACGCCTACGGCAAGACCGCCACCTTCATGCCCAAGCCGATCGTGGGTGACAACGGCAGTGGCATGCACGTGCACATGTCGTTGGGCAAGGATGGCCAGAACCTCTTCACCGGCAACAAGTACGGTGGCCTCTCCGAGACCGCTCTCTACTACATCGGCGGCATCATCAAGCACGCCCGTGCCCTGAACGCGCTGACCAACGCCAGCACCAACAGCTACAAGCGTCTGGTGCCGGGCTTCGAGGCGCCGGTCATGCTGGCCTACTCGGCCCGCAACCGCTCGGCTTCGATCCGCGTGCCGTACATCCCCAACCCGAAGGCACGTCGCATCGAGGTCCGCTTCCCGGATCCGAGCGCCAACCCCTACCTCGCCTTCGCCGCGCTGATGATGGCCGGTCTGGACGGCATCCAGAACAAGATCCACCCGGGCGATGCCATGGACAAGGATCTTTACGATCTGCCGCCGGAAGAGGCCAAAGAGATCCCGACCGTCTGCCATGCACTCGATCAGGCGCTGGAGGCACTCGATGCCGATCGCGGCTTCCTCACCGCCGGTGGCGTCTTCACCGACGACATGATCGACGCCTACATCAACCTGAAGATGGGTGACGTCACCCGCATCCGCATGACGACCCACCCGGTCGAGTTCGACATGTACTACAGCATCTGATCCAGATGCCAGGGCGCGGCGGGGGTTCTCCCCCGCCGCCTCCACCGAATTCACAATTCAAACAGCCATGGCCAGCGGAATCTGTCAGCGCATCATGGAGAACCTGACCACCGCGGTGGTCGTGCTCGATGCCGAACTGCGCATCATCTGGTTCAATCCGGCGGCCGAGATGCTGTTTGAACTGAGTGCCCGGCGTGTTAACGGCATGCCGTTCGTGCGCCTGATCCCGGAGGCCCCGGTGCTGGCTGAAGGGCTGCGCTCGGCGCTCGACAACGCCCACCCCTATACCGAGCGCGAGCTGCGCCTGAACCTGAGCTTCGGCCACGAGGTGACGGTGGACGTGACCGTGGTGCCGTTGCTGGAGCGCGGTGCTACCGAGGGGCGTGAACTGCTGGTCGAACTGGCCCAGGTCGACCGTCAGCTGCGCATCTCGCGGGAGGAGCATCTGCTGGCGCAGCACCAGGCGACCCGTGCGCTGGTGCGCGGCCTGGCTCACGAGATCAAGAACCCACTCGGCGGCGTGCGCGGTGCCGCGCAACTGCTCGAGCGCGAACTCGACGATGACGGCCTCAAGGAGTACACCCGCGTCATCATCGGCGAGGCGGATCGGCTGCAGAACCTGCTCAACCGTATGCTGGGCCCCAACGCGCTGCCACAGATGCGTGCACTGAATGTGCACGAAGTGCTCGAGCACGTGCGCAGTCTGGTCGCCGCCGAGGCGGTCGGCGCAGTGCGACTGGTCACCGACTACGACCCCAGTATCCCGGAGTTGGAGGCCGATTCGGAGCTATTGATCCAGGCGGTGCTCAACATCGTACGCAACGCCATGCAGGCGCTCGGCGAGGCCGGCGGAGAGATCAAGCTGCGCAGTCGTACCCTGCGCCAGTTCACCATCAGCCACAAGCGCCACAAGCTGGTGGCCAGGATCGACATCATCGACAACGGACCCGGCATCCCCCCGGCACTGATGGAGAACATCTTCTTCCCAATGGTGACCGGGCGGGCCGATGGCACCGGCCTTGGCCTCTCCATCGCCCAGTCGCTGATCAACCAGCACGGGGGTCTGATCGAGTGCAGCAGCCAGCCGGGGCAGACAGTCTTCAGCATCCTGCTACCGATCGAGCGTGTTTGACGGACGGAGAAGGCAATGAAAAAGGAACGCATCTGGGTCATTGACGACGATCAGTCGATTCGCTGGGTGCTCGAGCGCGCACTGGCCAGCGAAGGCATGGAGGTTATCAGCTTCGCCAGTGCCGACGGCGTGCTGGAGCAGCTCACCGATGCGCCGCCGGATGCGATCGTCTCCGACATCCGCATGCCCGGTATCGACGGGCTGGCACTCCTGCAGCAGATCCACGGCACCTACCCCGAGTTGCCGGTGATCATCATGACCGCCCACTCCGACCTCGACAGCGCCGTCTCCGCCTACCAGGGTGGCGCCTTCGAATACCTGCCCAAACCGTTCGATGTCGACGAGGCGGCCGACCTGGTGCGCCGTGCGGTACAGCACGGGCGGCGTGGCGAAGGCAAGGTCAAGTCGAGCAGCGAGCCACTGCAGCGGGTGCCGGAGATCATTGGCGAGGCGCCGTCGATGCAGGAAGTCTTCCGCGCCATCGGCCGGCTGTCGCGCTCCAATATCACCGTGCTGATCAACGGCGAATCGGGCACCGGCAAGGAGCTGGTAGCCCACGCCCTGCACCGCCACAGCCCGCGCGCGGCCAACCCCTTCATTGCGCTCAACATGGCAGCGATCCCGCGCGACCTGCTCGAATCGGAACTCTTCGGCCACGAACGCGGCGCCTTTACCGGCGCCCACTCGATGCGGCGCGGACGCTTCGAACAGGCCGACGGCGGCACCCTCTTCCTCGACGAGATCGGCGACATGCCGGCCGAGTTGCAGACCCGCCTGCTGCGCGTGCTCGCCGACGGCGAGTTCTACCGCGTCGGCGGCCACGACCCGGTGCGGGTCGACGTGCGCATCATCACCGCCACCCACCAGAATCTGGAGCGGCTGGTGCGTGCCGGCAGCTTCCGCGAGGACCTCTTCCACCGCCTCAACGTCATCCGCATCCACATCCCGCCCCTGCGCGAGCGGCGTGAAGACATCGTGCCCCTGGCGCGCCACTTCCTCACCCGCGCCGCCGCCGAACTGGGGGTCGAGGTCAAACAGCTCGACGAGCGGGCGGGGCGCTGGCTGCAAGGCTTTGACTGGCCCGGCAACGTGCGCCAGCTCGAAAACACCTGCCGCTGGCTGACCGTGATGTCACCGGGCAAGGTCATCCACCTCGACGACCTGCCGCCTGAACTGCTCCAGCGCAGCCGCGAAGACGGCCTGCACAGCACGGAAGCGGGCGAAGCCGCGAGCGGCGACTGGGCCGACAGCCTGCGTGACTGGGTCGAATCGGCCCTGCGCGGCGGACGCCGCGACCTGCTCGACCAGATCGTACCGCGTTTCGAACGCACCCTGATCGAAACCGCGCTGGCCCACACCCACGGCAAGCGCCAGGAAGCCGCCGCCCTGCTCGGCTGGGGCCGCAACACCCTGACCCGAAAAATCAAGGAGCTGGGGCT
>SKWO01000081.1 GCA_007128895.1 Gammaproteobacteria bacterium | reverse complement strand
CGCTCCAGCCACGGCAGGATCTCCGCCTTGGTGGCGCTGTCGAGGGCCGAGAGCGGCTCGTCCATCAGCAGCAGACGCGGGCTGGTGAGCAGGGCGCGGCCGATGGCGACGCGCTGGCGCTGGCCGCCGGAGATCTGGTCCGGGTAGCGGTCGAGCAGCCCCTCCAGCCCGAGCAGCGCGACTGCCTCGTCGAAGTCGACCGTGCGCTGTGCCGGCGGGATGCGGCGCTCGCCGTAGCGCAGGTTGCGGGCGACGGTCAGATGGGGGAAGAGGCTGGCCTCCTGGAAGACGTAGCCGATGGGGCGCTCGTGGACCGGGCGGAAGATCGTCTCGTCCTGCCAGCACTCGCCCTCGACCGTCAGCCGCACCCCGGCCAGGCGCTCCAGCCCGGCGATGCAGCGCAGCACCGTGGTCTTGCCCGAGCCGGAGCGGCCAAAGAGGGCGGTGACCCCGCGTGACGGCAGTTGCAGTTCAACGTCGAGGGTGAAGCCGTCGCGTACCACATGGAAGCGCCCTTCGATGCTCATGCGCCGATCCCCACGACCTTGAACTTGCGGTTCAGCGCATAGACGGCTACCAGCATCGTGAAGGAGAGCACCACCAGGATGGCCGAGAGGGTGTGGGCCGCGGCGTAGTCCATCGCCTCGACGTGGTTGAAGATGGCGATCGAGGCGACCTGGGTGGCACCGGGGATGTTGCCGCCGATCATGATGATCACCCCGAATTCGCCCAAGGTGTGGGCGAAGGAGAGGACGATGGCGGTGAGAAAGCCGCGCCGCGACAGGGGCAGCACGACACTGAAGAAGCGGTCCAGCGGCGAGGCGCGCAGGGTGGCGGCGGCCTCGGTCATGCGTCCGCCGGCGGCCTGGAAGGCGGCGGTCAGCGGCTGCATGACAAACGGCAGGGAGTAGATCATCGAGCCGATCACCAGCCCGGTGAAGGTGAAGGCGAGGTGGTTGAAACCCATCGCCTCGAGGCTGCCGCCGACCCAGCCCTGGGGGCCGAGCAGCAGCAGCAGGTAGAAGCCGAGTACCGTCGGCGGCAGCACCAGCGGCAGCATCACCAGCGCCTCGATGAGGGTGCGCCCGCGCCAGCGGGTGTGGGCCAGCCACCACGCCAGCGGGGTGCAGAGCAGCAACAGAATGGCCGTGCTGATCAGCGCCAGCTGGAAGGTCAGCCGCAGGGCGGTCAGGTCATCAGGACTCAGCATCGGCTGGGCGCTCTCCCTCCGGCAGTCGGTAGCCGGCGGCTTCGATGAGGCGGCGTGCGGTATCGCCGTGCAGCCAGTCGATGAAGGCGTGGGCAGCGGCGAGGGTCTGCGGATCGCGCTCGGCGCGGCGCAGGATGACGGCCTGCTGCTCGATGGGGTCGTGCAGCGTCGCCGGCGGTATCCAGTAGGAGCCGGCAGGCGCGCCGCCCTCGCTCTTGAGCTGCGCCAGGGCGACGAAGCCGAGCGGTGCGGCACCCGAGGCGACCTGGCTGTAGGCCTGTCCGATCGACTGTGCCCGGATCAGTCGGCGCTCGCGCTGCAGTTGCGTCCAGACTCCGAGCGCCTCCAGTACCTGCTGGGCGGCGGCTCCGTACGGGGCGTTACGCGGCTCGGCGATGGCCAGATGGCGAAAGTCGCCGGTTTGCAGCACCTCACCGGCCGGGTCGACCCGATCCTGGCGAGCCGACCAGAGCACGGGGATGCCGATCGCGTAGGTCGCGCGCGAACCCGTTACCGTGTGGCCGTCACGCTCGAGCCGGGCCGGTCGTTCACGGTCGGCCGAGAGGAAGAGATCGAACGGGGCGCCGTTGACGATCTGCGCATAGAGCGCGCCGGAGGCGCCACTGCTCAGGCGCAGGGTGTGGCCGCTGTGCGCCTCATACACTTCGGCGAGGTTCTGCAGCGTGCCGTGAAAGTTGGCTGCCACGGCGATGCGCAGCTCCGCAGCCAGCGCGGTGCAGGGGAGGGCGAACAGCAGCAGGGGCAGCAGTCGTATCGGGTTCACGCGTCTCATCAGGGTCTTTCCGGGCTTGGAGCGTGCGTATTCTAAGGCAAGGAAGGTGCCAGGGTCTCCCATCACGGGGAAACAATCAGATAGGATGTCGCGATGGTGACAGGCCGTCGCGCTATGACAGGAGTGCGACAGGAGTGCGACACTTGCGCCGGACCGTGCGAATCCGTACCATTTCTTCATTTTCCCATTTGCCCCGATAGCCGCCTGTCGGGGGATCACTTCATTGGAATAACCTATGCGCAGCCACTATTGCGGAGAGCTCCGCGCCAGCCACATCGGCCAGACGGTCGAACTGTGTGGGTGGGCCCACCGTCGCCGTGACCACGGCGGTGTGATCTTCATCGACCTGCGGGACCGTGACGGTCTGACCCAGGTCGTCATCGACCCCGATACCGCCGAGACCTTTGCCACTGCCGAGCGGGTGCGCAGCGAGTTCGTGCTGCGTGTGCGCGGGCTGGTGCGCGAGCGGCCGGCCGGTACCGTCAATCCGAACCTGCCAACCGGCGAGATCGAGGTGCTGGGCAAGGAGCTGGAGATCATCAACCGCTCCGAGACGCCGCCGTTCCAGCTCGACGACGAGCATGTCGCCGAAGAGCACCGCCTGCGCTACCGCTATATCGACCTGCGCCGCCCGGAGATGTTCGCCCGGCTCAAGCTGCGTTCCGAGGTGACCCGCGAGCTGCGCCGCTTCCTCGACGACAACGGCTTTCTCGATGTCGAGACCCCGATCCTGACCCGAGCCACCCCGGAGGGCGCGCGCGACTATCTGGTGCCGAGCCGCACCCACCCCGGCGAGTTCTTTGCGCTGCCGCAGTCGCCGCAGCTATTCAAGCAGCTGCTGATGGTCGCCGGTATTGATCGCTATTACCAGATCGTGCGCTGCTTCCGCGATGAGGATCTGCGTGCCGATCGCCAGCCGGAGTTCACCCAGCTCGACATCGAGACCGCCTTCCTGGATGAGGAGGCGATCATGGGGCTGATGGAGCGGATGATCCGCCAGCTCTTCAGCACCACCCTCGGCACCGAGCTGCCCGACCCGTTCCCGCGCATGAGTTGGCACGAGTCGATGAGCCGCTTCGGCTGCGACCGCCCCGACCTGCGCATCCCGCTCGAGCTGGTCGATGTCGGCGATGTGATGAAGTCGGTCGATTTCAAGGTCTTTGCCGCCCCGGCCAACGACCCGAAGGGTCGCGTGGCGGCGCTGCGCGTGCCGGCCGGCGGCCGGCTCAGCCGCAAGGAGATCGACGACTACACTGCCTTTGTCGCCATCTACGGTGCCAAGGGGCTGGCCTACATCAAGGTCAACGAACGCGCCAAGGGGCGTGACGGCCTGCAGTCGCCGATCCTCAAGTTCCTGCCGGACGAGGCGGTCGAGGCGATCCTCGCCCGCAGCGGCGCCGAGGACGGTGACCTGATCTTCTTCGGCGCCGACCGCGCCACGGTGGTCAACGAGGCGCTTGGTGCACTGCGGGTCAAGCTCGGCCACGACCTCGGCCTGGTTGAGGCGGGCTGGCGGCCGCTCTGGGTGGTCGACTTCCCGATGTTCGAGTGGGATGAGAAGGAGAGTCGCTGGTTCGCCCTGCACCACCCCTTCACCGCACCGCGCGAGGCCGATGTGGCGCAGCTGGCCAATGACCCCGGCGCCTGCCTGTCGCGTGCCTACGACCTGGTGCTTAACGGCACGGAGGTCGGCGGCGGCTCGATCCGTATCCACCGCGAAGCGGTGCAGGAGCAGGTCTTCCGCATCCTCGGCATCGACCACGACGAGGCGGTGGAGAAGTTCGGCTTCCTGCTCGACGCGCTCAAGTACGGCTGTCCGCCGCACGGCGGGCTCGCCTTCGGCCTCGACCGGCTGGTCATGCTGATGACCGGCGCCGGTTCGATCCGCGACGTGATGGCCTTCCCCAAGACGCAGTCGGCCAGCTGTCTGTTGACCCAGGCGCCATCGCCGGTGGATGACCGTCAGCTACGCGAGCTGAACATCCGTCTGCGCGCCCAGGCCCAGTCGTAACGGAGGGCGTGCCATGGCAGGACACAGCAAGTGGGCCAATATCCAGCACCGCAAGAAGGCGCAGGATGCCAAACGCGGCAAGCTCTTTACCCGCTTGATCCGCGAGATCACCGTCGCCGCCCGCATGGGCGGCGGCGACCCGGCCTCCAACCCGCGCCTGCGCGCGGCGGTGGACAAGGCGCTCTCCAGCAACATGACCCGCGACACCGTCGACCGCGCCATCAAGCGTGGCGCCGGCGAAGGGGAGATGGACAACTACGAAGAGGTGCGCTACGAGGGCTACGGCCCCGGTGGTGTGGCGGTGATGGTCGAGTGCATGACCGATAACCGCAACCGCACCGTGGCCGAGGTGCGCCACGCCTTCAGCAAGTCGGGCGGCAACCTCGGTACCGACGGCTCGGTCGCCTACCTCTTCAGCCGTGCCGGGGTGATCAGCTATCCCGCCGGCAGTGACGAGGAGGCGATCATGGAGGCGGCGCTGGAGGCCGGGGCCGAGGACATCGCGGTCAACGACGACGGTTCGATCGACGTGCTGACCACCCCCGACGAGCTGATCAACGTGAAGGAGGCGCTGGTCGCTGCCGGCCATTCACCAGAGCAGGCCGAGGTGACCGAGCGGCCGTCGACCTGGGCGGCACTGGAGCTGGAGCAGGCGCAGCAGATCATCGCCCTGGTCGATCGGTTGGAAGAGCTCGACGACGTGCAGAACGTCTACACCAACGCCGACTTCTCGGATGAGGTCATGGCGCAGCTCGGATGAGTCGCATCCTCGGCATCGACCCCGGCTCGCGCATCACCGGCTACGGTATTGTCGAGTCGGCGGAGCGGGGCCGGGTCAGCCACATCACCAGCGGGACCCTGCGTCTGGGGGAGGGCGAGGTCCCTGCCCGGCTGGCCACCCTCTTCGATGGCCTTACGGCATTGATCGACGAGTACCGCCCGACCTGGGTGGCGGTGGAGCAGGTCTTCCTCTATCGCAATCCCGATACCGCCCTCAAGCTGGGGCAGGCGCGGGGCGTGGCGCTGTGTGCCGTGGCCCGTGCCGGTCTGGCCGTGCACGAGTACACCCCGGCCGAGATCAAACAGGCACTGACCGGCAAGGGCAACGCCGCCAAGCAGCAGGTCGGCCACATGGTCACCGCGCTGCTGGCGCTGCGCGAGGCGCCCGCCGAGGATGCCGCCGACGCCCTGGCCGCCGCGCTCTGCCACCTCCATCTGAGCCAGACCGCCAGCCGCCTGGGCGCGTTGCCGTCGCGACGCCGTGGCGGGCGCGGCAAGGCACGCAAGGCGTGGTCCGCGCTCGAGCGTTAGTGCTACCATAGCGACCATGATCGCCCGCCTTCGAGGAACCCTTGCCGCCAAGCAGCCACCGTGGCTGCTGATCGACGTGGCCGGCGTCGGTTACGAGGTCGAGGCGCCGATGGGAACCTTCTACCAGCTGCCCGAAACCGGTGCCGAGGTCACCTTGCTGATCCACATGGTGGTACGCGAGGATGCCCAGCTGCTCTACGGCTTTGCCACCGAGGGCGAGCGTCGTCTCTTTCGTCATCTGCTCAAGATCAGTGGTGTCGGCGCCAAGATGGCCCTGGGCGTCCTCTCCGGGATGTCGGCCGAGGCCTTCGCGCGCAGCATCCGTGAAGGGGATGTCGCGGCGCTGGTGCGTCTGCCCGGCATCGGGCGCAAGACCGCCGAGCGGCTGGTGGTGGAGATGCGCGACCGGCTGGAGGATGAGCTGCTCGGCGGCCAGGTGACGGTTGTTATGCCGAGCGGGGCGACGGAGGCGGCGGCCACCGATCCGGTGCGCGATGCCGTCAGCGCGCTGGTGGCGCTCGGGTACAAGCCGCAGGAGGCATCGCGCCTGGTGGCAGCGGTCGAGGGGCAAGCGGCTGAGGGCAGCGAGGCGCTGATCCGGGCCGCCCTGCAAAGCACGGTGCGCAAGGCATGAGCCAGCTGCTTGATGCCCAGGTCGGTCACGATGAGGAGGCCATCGAGCGCGCCATCCGTCCCGATCGGCTGGCCGACTATGTCGGTCAGCCGACGGTCAGCGAGCAGATGGAGATCTTTATCCATGCCGCTCGCAAGCGCGGTGAGGCACTCGATCACGTGCTGCTCTTTGGGCCGCCGGGGCTGGGCAAGACGACGCTGGCCCACATCGTCGCCAACGAGATGGGGGTGCAGATGCGCCAGACCTCCGGTCCGGTGCTGGAGCGGCCCGGCGATCTGGCCGCGCTGCTGACCAACCTGGAGCCGCACGACGTCCTCTTCATCGACGAGATCCACCGCATGAGCGCGGTGGTCGAGGAGGTGCTCTATCCGGCGATGGAGGACTACCAGATCGACATCATGATTGGCGAGGGGCCGGCGGCGCGCTCGATCAAGCTCGATCTGCCGCCCTTTACCCTGGTCGGGGCGACCACCCGCGCCGGCCTGCTGACCTCGCCGCTGCGTGACCGTTTCGGTATCGTCCAGCGGCTTGAGTTTTACGCGATCGATGACCTGGCAGGGATCGTCAGCCGCTCGGCGCGGATCCTCCAGGTGCCGATCGACCCGCAGGGTGCCTTGGAGATCGCGCGCCGCGCGCGCGGCACGCCCCGCATCGCCAATCGCTTGCTACGGCGGGTGCGCGACTACGCCGAAGTCAAGGGCGATGGCGCCATCGATCAGGCGATCGCCGGCCGTGCCCTGGATATGCTCGATGTCGATGACCACGGCTTCGACGCCCAGGACCGTCGTCTGCTGCTGGCGATCATCGACAAGTTCGACGGCGGTCCGGTCGGCGTCGACAGTCTGGCCGCGGCGATTGGCGAGGAGCGCGGCACGATCGAGGATGTGCTCGAGCCCTACCTGATTCAGCAGGGCTTCATGATGCGCACGCCGCGTGGCCGGGTCGCCACCAGCCACGCCTATCGCCACCTCGGCCTGAATGTGCCGCATCGGATCAATGCCCAGTTGGAGCTGCCCGATGGCTGAGGCGAACCGCTTTGTCTGGCCGCTGCGGGTCTACTACGAGGACACCGATGCCGGGGGGGTGGTCTACCACGCCGGCTATCTGCGCTTCATGGAGCGGGCGCGCACCGAGTGGCTGCGCGCCCTCGACTGCGAGCAGGGCGTGTTGCGAAGCGACCATGATCGGCTCCTTGCCGTGCGCTCGGTGCAGATTGACTTTCTGCAGCCGGCCCGTTTCGATGATCGCCTGCAGGTGGTGACGGTTATCCACCGGCTCGGTCGTGCCAGCATCGTCTTCGATCAGCGTATTTTTCGTGATGAAGAGGGCGAACCTCTCTGCCACGCCATGGTCAAAGTCGCGTGCTTGTCGGCAAGCGGCTTTCGTCCGGCACCGATCCCGGCCTGGCTGCTGGGCCGCTTTCCCCCACTGGAGTCGACAACGTGACCGGTGATATCTCCATCCTGAAACTGCTCATCGAGGCGACCATACCGGTCCAGCTGGTGATGCTGATTTTGTTGCTCGCCTCGGTACTCTCCTGGACGGTGATCTTCCAGAAGTGGCGCCAGATGCGCGACGCCTACGATGAGGCCGATGACTTCGAGCGGCGCTTCTGGTCGGGTACCGAGCTGAACGAGCTCTACCGCAAGATCGTGCGCGGCGAAGCGAGCGGTACCGAGGCGGTCTTCGAGGCCGGCTTTCGCGAGTTCGCCAAGCTGCGCAGTCAGCAGGGGGTTGAGCTGGAACTGGCGATCGACGGTGCCGGCCGCGCCATGCGCATCGTCATGACGCGCCAGATCGACCAGCTCGAGCACCGCCTGAGTTTCCTCGCCACGGTCGGCTCGACCAGCCCCTACATCGGCCTCTTCGGCACAGTCTGGGGGATCATGAACGCCTTTCTCGCGCTGGGTGGCATGCAGCACGTCACCATTGCCACCGTGGCGCCGGGTATCGCCGAGGCACTGATTGCCACGGCGATGGGCCTCTTCGCCGCGATCCCGGCGGTCATCGCCTACAACCGTTTCGTTACCGATACTGAACGGCTAGGCAACCGCTACGATATCTTTATCGAGGAGTTTGCTGGGCTGCTCAACCGCCAGGCACGGGTCGCCGCCAGCCGCGGGGGCGTGCGCGCGTGAACGGGGCACGGGTTCGGCGCAAGCGCATGGCCGAGATCAACGTCGTGCCGTACATCGACGTCATGCTGGTGCTGCTGATTATCTTCATGGTCACCGCGCCACTGCTCGCCCAAGGGGTGGTGATCGATCTGCCCGAGGCCGACTCGGAACCGGTCGCCACACCGGATCAGGAGCCGCTGATCGTCGATGTCGATGCCCAGGGCCGCTATTTCATCAACGTCGGTGACGCGACGGTACCGGTCGATACAGCGACTCTGCAGGAGCGCGTGGCCGACGCACTGGTGGCACAGCCGGGGCGCAGCGTGCTGGTGCGTGGCGATCGTGATGTCGCCTACGGCCAGGTGGTTGGGGCGATGGTCGTGCTGCAGCGCGCCGGTGCCCCGAGCGTCGGCCTGATGACTCAGCCGCCGGAGCAGGCCGCCCGGCCATGACGGTCGACTGGCCGACCTGGCGGCCGCTGCTGCTGGCGCTGTTGTTACACGCCGTGCTCGGTGTGTTGCTGCTGGTCAGCATCGATCTGCACCGTCCGGTAGAGCCGGTCGGGGTAATGGAGGTCGAGGTGGTGCAGGCAGTGGCCGTTGACCAGGCCGCCTTCGAGCAGCGGGAGACCCAGCTGCGCGAAGAGGCGCGGCGTCAGGCCGAGGCCGCGCGGCGGGCCGAGCAGGAGCGGATCGCTGCCGAGCGTCGTCAGGCCGAAGAGGCGCGTCGGGCGCGCGAGGCGGCCCAGCGTGAGGCCGAGGCGGAACGTCGTCGTCAGGCTGAAGCCGAGGAGACACGCCGCCGTGAAGCCGAGGCGCAGCGCCAGCGTGAGGAGATGGAGCGGCGCCGAGCTGAACAGGAGGCTCAGCGCCAGCGCGAGGAAGCCGAGGCGCGGCGTCAGGCCGAGGCCGAGGCCGAGCGTCAGCGGCAGGAACAGGAAGCCCGGCGGCAGCGGGAAGAGGCTGAGCGCAGGGCCGAAGAGGCGCGTCAGCGTGCTGAGGCCGAGCGTAAGCTGCAGGAGGCGTTGGCCGCCGAGCAGGCGCGGCTGGAGGCGGAGCAGGCCGAGCAGCGTCGCCGCCAGATGGCTACTGAACAGCAGCGCTACATTGGGCTGATCAACGCCCGCGTGGCGCGCAACTGGATCCGTCCTTCCGGGATCGGCTCCGGCCTCTCCTGTGTGGTGGAGGTGCGCGTCATACCCGGCGGTGAGGTGGTCGAGGTGCGGGTAGTCGAGTCGAGCGGCAATGCCGCCTTCGATCGCTCGGCCGAGGCGGCGGTCGGTCGCGCCTCACCGCTGCCGGTGCCGGATGCCGGTAGCGAGCTGTTCGAGGCATTTCGCCATTTTCGATTCCGTTTTCAACCCGAGTAGGGTGGAGGGTGCAGGTGAGACAGTGGATTTTGGGGCTGATCGCCCTCTGTGCGTCTGCCAGCGTGCAGGCAGGCATGCTGACCATCGAGATCACCGGTGGCGTCGAGGGGGCGTTGCCGATCGCCGTCGTGCCCTTCGGTTTCGAGGGTGAGGGCGAGCCGCCGGTTGATATCGGTGCCATTGTAAGAGCCAATCTGGAGCGCAGCGGGCGCTTTGCGCCGCTGGCCAACGAACGGTTGGTGGCCCGGCCGCACGAGGGACGTGACATCAACTTTGCCGAGTGGCGACCGTTGGCCACCGAGAACCTGGTGGTGGGCAAGGTGCGCACCACAGGCCCTGGCCGCTATGTCGTCCAGTTTCAGCTCTTCGACGTCTTTCAGGGGCGCCAACTGGCCGGCTACAGCATCGCCGCGACCAATCGCAGCCTGCGCCGGGCCGCCCATCAGGTCAGCGATATCATCTATGAACAGTTGACCGGAGAGCGGGGCGCCTTCGATACGCTGGTGGCCTACATCCGCGTCACCCGCGATGCAGAAGGGCGTGCCACCCATGTGCTGGCGGTCTCCGACGCCGACGGCCATGACGAGCAGATCGTGCTCAACTCGCGCGAACCGCTGATGTCCCCTGCGTGGGCGCCGGACGGTCGCCGCCTGGCCTACGTCTCGTTCGAGAATGGGCGCTCGGAGATCTTCGTGCAGAACATCATTACCGGGCAGCGTGAGAAGGTCGCCTCCTGGCCCGGTATCAACAGTGCGCCGGCGTGGGCGCCGGACGGTCGCCGTCTGGCCATGACCCTCTCCCACGAAGGCTCGCCGAGTATCTATGTGTTCGATCTGGAGAGCCGGCGCCTGCACCGCATCACCCATGGCACGGCCATCGATACCGAGGCCTCATGGGCGCCGGATGGTCAGTCGCTGATCTTTACTTCGGATCGCAGTGGGCCGCCCCAGATCTATCAGGTTGGCATCAATCCGGACGGCAGTGCCCGCGGCAGCGTGCAGCGCCTGACCTTCGAGGGGCGCTATAATGCGCGTGCGAGCTGGTCACCCAATGGTCGCTCGATCGTCATGGTACATGGTGCCGATGGCGGCTTTCGCATCGCCCTGCTCGATGTGGCCAGTGGGCGCCTGCGCCTGCTGACGCGCACCCTGAATGATGAGTCGCCTCGTTTCTCGCCCAACGGGAGCATGGTGATCTATGCGACCCGCCACCGTCAGCAAGGGGTGCTGGAGGTGGTTTCGGTCGATGGTCGGGCCCATCAGCGGCTGGTGCTGCGTGATGGTGAAGTGCGTGAACCGGCGTGGTCCCCGTTCAAGCCGGAGTAGGTCTCTTTCCAAATATGTCAAACATGGCATGGAGTGTGCGATGAAAAGGATGATTGGTGTTGCGTTGGTCGCTGCTGCAGTTGTACTGTCCGGCTGTGGCTCTTCTCCCTTTGACCGCAAGCGTGATCGCGGCAGCGAGGCGCAGCAGGAGCGCGATCGCATCATCGAGGCCGAGCGTGCGCAGCGCGAAGCCGAGGCGCGGGGCGCTCGGATCGAGGGCGGCTTTACCGGCCACCCGCTGGAAGATCCGGCCAGCCCGCTTTCGCGTCGCGTGGTCTACTTTGCGTTTGACAGCAGTGCGATCGATGCAGAGGGGCGGCAGACGACCATGGCTCACGCCCGCTACCTCAGCCAGAACCCCAACCAGACGGTGGTGCTGGAGGGACACACCGACGAGCGCGGTTCGCGCGAGTACAACCTAGCCCTGGGTGAACGGCGTGCCAATGCCGTGCGTGACCTGATGCTGCTCAACGGCGTTTCACCGCGCCAGATCCAGGTGATCAGCTTCGGTGAAGAGCGTCCGGTAGCGCTCGGCAGTGATGAGTCGGCCTGGCGTCTGAACCGTCGCGTCGAGATTCTCTACTCCGGCTATTGAGGAGGTGGTAATGAGGAGTCTGAACAGGCTGCCGTTGAGCGTGTTGGTCGGCGGCCTCATGCTGCTGCCGGCGGCCGCGGCACAGACCGTGGAAGAGCGGCTCGACCGGCTGGAACGGCTGGTCGAGGCGCAAGGCCAGGTCGATCTGCACGCCCGAATCGAGGCGTTGCAGGCCGAGGTGCGCGAGCTGCGTGGTGAGTTGGAGCGCCACGGCCATGAAGTCGGTCAGCTGCGCAACCGGCAGCGTGATCTCTATACCGATGCTGACCGTCGTCTGGTGCAACTGGAGCGACGTAGTGGCGTGTCGGCGCCGACCGAGGTCACCACCCCGGTTCCGCCGGCCGCCCCACAGCCACCGGTGATCGAACCGGTGACCCCAGTGTCGGCCGAGTCACCACCGGCCCCGGCCGAAGAGGCGCCGGCGCCCATCTCGATGCAGACCCAGCCGGGCGAAGTAGAGGCATACCAGAGCGCCTTCAATCTGCTGCGCGAGCTGCGCTACGATCAGGCGGTGGGCGAGTTCGAGGCCTTCCTTGAGCTCTATCCGCACGGCCGTTACGCCCATATCGCCCAGTACTGGATCGGCGAAGCGCACTACGCCCAACGCCGGTTTGTCGACGCCATCGATGCCTACCGCAAGCTGCGTGCGCGCCATCCGAACAGCCCCAAGCTGGCAGAGGCTCTGCTCAAGATCGGCTACAGCTACCACGAACTGGAGCAGTTCGACCGGGCGCGTGAGGCGCTCAACGAAGTGGTGCGCACCTATCCGGGAACGACCGAGGCCGGTCAGGCCGAGACGATGCTGCAGCGCATGCGGCGTGATGGCCGCTGACGCCACCTCGCTGAAACTGGTCGAGTGCTTCCTGTCGCTGCAGGGTGAGTCGCGTAGCGTCGGGTTGCCGACCGTCTTTGTGCGCCTCTCCGGCTGTCCGCTGCGTTGCCGTTACTGTGACACCGAGTGGGCCTTTCGCGGTGGCGAGACGATGACGATCGACGCGCTGCTTGAGCAGGTCAGTGCCTTCGGTGTGGCGCGTGTCTGTGTCACTGGGGGCGAGCCGCTAGCCCAGCGGGGCGCGCCCGAACTGCTGTCGCGTCTGTGCGACCTCGGCTACGAAGTCTCGCTGGAGACCGGCGGCATGCTCGATATTGGCGCGGTCGATCGACGCGTCTCCCGCGTGGTCGACCTGAAGACGCCGGGCTCCGGTGAGGTTGAAGCCAACCGCTGGGAGAACCTGGCCCTGATCGGCTCCAACGATCAACTCAAGTGGGTCATTTGCGATCGCAACGACTACGAGTGGGCACGCAATGTGGTGCAGACACGCGATCTGACCGGGCGCTGTGAACTGCTCTTCTCGCCGGCATGGGGGCAGTGCGATGCACGCGATCTGGCCGAGTGGATTCTGGAGGACCGGCTTGATGTCCGGCTGCAGTTGCAACTGCACAAGCTGCTGTGGGGGGAGGAGCGAGGGCGGTGAGTGAACGGCGTGCGGTGGTTCTGCTCTCAGGCGGGCTCGACTCGGCCACGGCGCTGGCGGTGGCGCGTGAGGCCGGTTATGCCTGTCACGCCCTGAGCTTTGCCTATGGGCAGCGCCACGATGCCGAACTGGCTGCTGCCGAGCGGGTTGCATCGGCGCTGGGGGTGGTCGAGCACCGAACCTTGCATCTCGATATTGGCGCCTTCGGCGGTTCCGCGCTGACCGATCCGGCCATCGCCGTGCCCGAGCACGGCGGCGAGGGAATCCCCGCCACCTACGTGCCGGCGCGCAACACCATCTTTCTCTCCTGCGCCCTTGGCTGGGCCGAAGTGCTCGGCGCCCACGACCTCTTCATCGGTGTCAACGCGGTCGACTACTCCGGCTACCCGGACTGCCGACCCGCCTTCATCGAGGCCTTTCAGCTACTGGCCAATCTGGCCACGCGTGACGGTGTCGAGGGGCGTCCGTTCACTGTGCACGCCCCACTGATCACCTTGAGCAAGGCCGAGATCATTGCCCTGGGCCGTCGGCTTGGGGTCGACTACGGGCTGACCGTCTCCTGCTACCGGGCCGATGGGGACGGGCGGGCTTGTGGGCGATGCGACGCCTGTCGCCTGCGTCGTGACGGCTTCCGCACGGCGGGGATGGACGACCCGACCCGTTATCAGCCATGACACGGCGCCTAGAGACTGGTTATAATCGAGCCGTTTAACCCATAAAAACAACTCGGGACCAAGAGGAACGATACATGACATTCGAGACTATCCAGGGGGCCATGGCCGTCTTCCTGTGGGGGGGCTTCGTGCTGGCCTTTCTCCTCGGGGCGGTTGCCAACAAGACCAACTTCTGCACCATGGGGGCCGTCTCCGACTGGGTCAACATGGGCGACCTCGGGCGTATGCGTGCCTGGCTGCTGGCCATCGCCGTGGCCATGCTCGGCGTGGCGCTGTTCGAATTCCTCGGCTCGCTCTCGGCCGACAGCTCGTTCCCACCCTACCGCATGGGTCAGTTCAACTGGGTTGGCCACCTGCTCGGCGGCCTGCTCTTCGGCATCGGCATGACCTACGCTTCGGGATGCGGCAACAAGACCCTGGTGCGCATCGGCGGCGGCAACATCAAGTCGATCTTCGTGCTGGCCATCATCGGCTTCATCGCCTACTGGATGATCAGCCCGCAGCCGGTATTCGGTACCGAACAGCCGCTCAACCCGCTGCTCTTCGGCTGGACCGGCAATCTGGCCATCAGCTTCCCCAATGGTCAGGACCTTGGCTCGATCGTCGCCGGCAGCGACGGTGCCGTCACGGCCCGTCTGATCATCGGCCTGATCATCGCTGCGGGGCTGCTCTTCTTCATATTCCGTGACAAGGAGTTCCGCACCAGCTTCGACAACATCATGGGCGGAGTCGTCATCGGCCTGATCATCGTGGGTGCCTGGTGGCTGACCAGCAATGTCACCATCGAGGACGACATGGACAGCTACACCCCGGTCCAGTTCCTGGCCGAGTGGGAGTTCCTCGGTGATCCGGACGAGCCGCGTCCGGCCGGAGAGCTGCGCTTCTGGCATAACCAGTCGTTCACCTTCATTGCCCCGATGGGACAGACGGTCGGCTACATCGGTGGTGGTTTCGACCGCTCGCTGTTCTACTTCGGTGTCGCGGCCCTGCTCGGCGTGATCCTCGGCTCCCTCTTCTGGTCGCTGCTCAAGCGCAGCTTCCGCATCGAGTGGTTCAATTCGTGGGGCGACTTCTTCAACCACCTCTTCGGCGCCGTGCTGATGGGCTTCGGTGGTGTGTTGGCGATGGGCTGTACCTTTGGTCAGGGCATCACCGGCATCTCGACCCTTGCCTTGGGTGGCTTCGTCACCTTCGTTGCCATCGTCTTCGGCTCGGCCATCACCATGAAGGTGCAGTTCTACAAGATGGTCTACGAGGATGAGGCCACCTTCATTCAGGCACTGATTGCGGGTCTGGCCGATATGAAGCTGGTACCTGCCAGTCTGCGTAAGCTCGACCCGGTATAACGGTCGGTGATCGCCCCGCCACACCGGTGGCGGGGTTGCCATTTCTGCCCGATTCGGTATCATACCGACCCTTCTACTCGGGTCGTTAGCTCAGTTGGTAGAGCAGTTGGCTTTTAACCAATTGGTCGTAGGTTCGAATCCTACACGACCCACCATTTTTATTTGTCTACCAATGGTTGTTCAGGCCGCATACTTCAGTTTGGCGGCCTGCGCTGCCTTGGCCTCTTCGGCGTCATAGGCCGCGCCGGACCACAACATCTCGTAGGCAATCTCTTCATTGCCGTTTTCGCACAGCTCCAGTACCTCCTGGAAGAGGGGCTGGAAGGTCTCTGAACGGTGCGAGGCTTCATGTTCGGCAAAAGAGTTCCAGAAGGTAATGATCAGCGCCTCCTTGCCCTTGAGTGGGCTCTCGACCGCTTGGCCGATGGTGGAGCCTTCGTTGGAAACGGCCCCCGAATTGAGCGCCACAAAGCCACCGACAAAGCCCGTGGTCGAGTGATAGGTCTTGACGTTCTCGCACAGCATGGCGACGCGCTCCTGCAGGTCGTCGACCGTGTATTCGGGCTTGAGGATCACCCGGTTGATGGTAACTACGCCGTCATGCGGGAAGTTGTTGATCAGGTGGCCGGCCATGAGGTACCTCCTATATGGGTTGACTGGTCGTTATCACAGGAGCGTTAGTAGCTCCTTAAGTACTAAACTAGTAAACCTGATTGTTTTAGTCAAGTATTGGTTGCGCTTAATGTGATCAGTTCGGTGTTTCGGGCAATCTCCTTTATGGCCCGTTTAAAGGCGGGGCGTAGCGCCGGCTTGAGATGGCGCAGGGGTAAACGGGTGGGCAAGTGCTTGAACGAGCAAAAGAGAGCGAGTGCGTAGGTGGTTTCGAGTTCGGAGAGATAGCTGGTGCGGTCAGCCGCCGGGTGACACTTGCCGCAGCCGCCAACGCGCGGATTGAACGAACTGTTGGCGAGCATGATGCCAAAGCCGAGGTAGACGGCGAGCGCCTCGCTGGCCCGCAGTCGTGCGGACTCGCCGCCGGGGGGTGGTACCGGCGCCATCAGACTGAGATGGTGGGCGAAGGCGTGCGCGTAGCTCGCGATCAGGGCCTCAGGCTGAGCGACCAGATCAGGATCGTAGGTAAAGTCGAGTGTGTCGCCGCCGGTGCTTGGTTGGCCGCCTGAGCCCCAGATGGCACCGTTCAGAGAGACCTGTCGGGGGGTTGTAGGGTCAAAGGCCTGCGGTGGCAAGAGGCGGCACGGCCAGTGGGCGCAACCGGCGTGCTGCTGCACCTGACCGAAAATCAGTTCGGCCATGCCGTGCAGGCTGTCGGCCTTGCCGGGAAAGTGGCTGGGGGTCGGTTCGACCAGTTGGATCTGTTCGCTAAAGACCCTGCGGTCAAAGCAACTGAGGAACCAGGCTAAATGCGCATGTAGCCACTCGATATCAGAGGGGTCAAGCAGCGGTGCTCGTTGCAGAAAGCCGAACATCAGAGCGCCCAGCGCCAAGACTCAGTGCCGAGACTCAGTGACGGTGGGCCGTGAGGTCGAAGTGGAGTCTGACGTCGATACCGTTGCCGTGGTCGGCTGTCGCACCGATGCCATCTTGGCGCGGCAGAGGGCCAGCAAACTGGCCGACGACCCGCGCGGTGTCCCCTTCGATGCGGAGTTGATCAAGGCTCAGGCCGGTATCGCTCTGGCCGCTGTAGTTGGGGAAGAGACGCTTGCCCGGGAAGTAGCTGATCTCCCCGCCTTGAGGGAGCTGGTTGCCCATCACCGTGAAGTTGATTGAGATCGACCCTTCCACTTCGTGGCGGTTGGCGCGATAGCCCTGCAGACTGAACTGATAGATGCCGGGGGCGATTTCGGTAAAGGTGGTGCTTGACTGTCCAGGGCCGGTCAAGACCTGCCAAGTGCGCGCTTCCCCAGCGATCTCGCCATGGAAAGGGGCGGCCTGGGCCAAGAGCGGGCTGGCGAGTAGAGCGAGCGAGAGAAGTCCGATTCGAGTCGATGCTGATTGCATGGTTCGCCGCCTGATGATTTGGTGGAGCCGAGGAGGATCGAACTCCCGACCTTCGCATTGCGAACGCGACGCTCTCCCAGCTGAGCTACGGCCCCGAGACTAGACGATGTGATTCTAACAGGCGCCCTGCAAGGTGCCAAGTCGTTCAGGCGCGACCGAGTATCTGACCGGCGCTTTGCTGGGGAGTAGCCGCCTGTCCTCGAGGACTGTAGAGGGTGGCGTCAAGCGAATGGCCGCGCAAGGTGGCGAGCATGCGGCGGTTGAGTTCGCTGTATAGCTCGATGGTGCGGCCATTGATCAGGTTGGCATCCCGACAGCGCTCGGCACTTTCCAGCAGCTCTTGCCAGGCGCCTTGAATGGCTTGGGCGACATTGGCGGGCAGGCGCTGGCAGAAGGAGGCAATGGCTGATTCGGCCTCGCCGTCAATATCGAGTGAGCTGAGCAATTGGCAGCGCTGGTGGTGGAGCTGCTGCAGACTCTCGACGAGATGGATTTTCTCGTCGGCACAGGATTCAATTTCGCCCGGAGTGCCGGTCAACTGGTTCGCTTCGCGTTGCAGTGCGGCTTCCAGGCGACGATAACCATCACTTTCGCGGCTCAGTAGACTCCACAAGGTGCGTGCGGCGTCGCGCAGCGATTTCTGCTCGACGGTGGTCATGATCAGAAGAGCTCTTCGAGGTCGATCATCTTGCCGGCGATGCGCTGGCTGTCGACCTGGTAGGTGCCGCTCTCGATCGCCTTGCGCAGTTCGGCCACGCGATCGTTATCGATCACCGGTTGGTTGCTGAGTTCGCTGCTGAGCTGCTGCATGCGCGCTGCCGTCTCAGTCAGGCTGACGGTGTCGCCAGTGGTTGGTGTTCCGCTCTCCTGTTGAGCTGCATTGGGACCACGCTGGTTGAGCGCATTCTGGATGCGATCTCCGGCGCTAGTGTAGTTCTGCGTCGTTGACAGCTTGGAGATGTCAGTGTCAATCGTCATGGCGTGTACTCCTGCCGTTGCTTTGTACCCATTATCGTCGGCCTGCGCGAAAACTTTAGCCTTACATGATCCGTACTTCGCCGGGGCCGGTAATGACGCCTTCCAGTTCGCGTCTCGAGCTCTCGTTGCGAACCCGTATCCGATCACCCAGCGCGCCGTTTTGCAGGGCAGTGCCACGCACACGTACCTGGAAGGTGTTGCTCCCTGACAGGAGTGTGACCGGCTCGCGCCGGCGGACCAGGTCTGCCGCCTTCAGCTGATTTTCTGCAAGTACCGTGCCCGGTTGAATGGGGCGAGTCGTTTCGAGCCCTTCTACCGCTTCGATGGCCTCGAACCAGGCTTGAGTTGTGGCGCTGATTTCGCGCCGTTCGATCCTGACCGCATCGGCTTGGATGGTCGCGCCACGGGCGAGCGCCCTGGTGGTGACGACCACATCAGCAAATTGTATCACGCTGGCTGGCAGGTAGACGGTCCATGGTGCGCCACCGGTGCAACGCACCCCGACGGTCAGGGTGTTGCCGCTGGTGCGCCCGTGCGGCAGGAAAGCTTCGGGTGGCGCAGGGCATTCGGCCAGGCGCAGGCGCGGGTCGATGTGTTCGATTCGAACTTCGGTGTCTGGGCGGTCGCTGAATTGCTGTAGAAGAAAGTCGGTTGCGACCTGGCGCAGTCGCTCCAGCGATTCGACCGGTTGTGCGGCAAGCGGGCCGCTCAGTGCGGCAAGAAGCAGCCCCAGCGGCAAGGCGAGGAGGCGAGGGGTTGCCGTTCTGATTGGCCGCGCCGGGCGGGCACCCGTCGGGCGTGCAGGCGGGAAAAGGCGTCTGGCTGTCGGATTCATGGGAATTCGTATATCCTTAATGCCAAGGTAACTCTGTCAAGGGCGGTCCTGCTTTGGGAGGATGTAGCAGGAACCGTGCCTTGTTACCCAGGGGGGGGTATGGCGGGTATTCTTGATGGGATCGATCTGCGCACGCGACTGGCTGGCCAGAACCGGATGGAGCTGCTGCTCTTTCGGTTGCATGGTCGGCGACTGTTCGGGATCAACGTCTTCAAGGTGCGTGAGGTGGTGCAGTGTCCGCCACTCAATGTGCTGCCGCAGTCGCATGCAGTGGTGCGTGGTGTGGTGACGGTGCGTGGTCAGACCATTCCGGTGATCGATCTCTCCATGGCGATCGGTGGGGCGGCCCTGCCGGATCCTGCGCAGTGCTTCATGGTTATCACCGAATTCAATCGAGCCGTTCAGGGCTTTCTGGTCGGCGGCGTGGATCGTATTGTCAATATGCTTTGGCAGGATGTGTTGCCGCCGCCCCGTGGTCTTGGGCGCAACAGCTACATGACGGCCGTCACCAACCTGGATGGCCAGCTGGTCGAGATCATCGATGTGGAGAAGGTGCTCTCAGAGGTGCAGCAGATCGGTATCCACGTTGAGCAAGGGCTGATCGATGCCGGCCACGAGGTGGGCAAGAGCACCCATGCCGTGCTGGTGG
>SKWO01000036.1 GCA_007128895.1 Gammaproteobacteria bacterium | reverse complement strand
CAGCCCACCGCCACCGGTCCCTTGACCTGGCAATGGCCCACCGAGGGGCGGGTGATCAACCTCAGCGAGAGCCAGCGCGCCGGCAAGAAGGGTATCCACATCGCCGGTGAGCGCGGCCAACCGGTGCGCGCTGCCGCGCCCGGGCTCGTCGTCTACAGCGGCGGTGGCCTGATCGGCTTTGGCCAGCTGGTCATCATCAAGCATAACGAGACCTACCTCAGCGCCTACGGCCACAACGAGCGCATCCTGGTCAGCGAAGGTGACGAGGTGCGTGCCGGCCAGAACATCGCCCAGATGGGCTCGAGCGGCGCCGATCGGGTCATGCTCTATTTCGAGATTCGCCGTGACGGCAACCCCGTCGCTCCCCTTTCGTACCTACCCAGGCGGTAACATGAGAGATCAGGAAACGGATGATGTCAGAGAAGCCGACCTCGATGAAGCGCTTCCCACGGAGGCGGGGGCAGAGCCGCAAGGCATGGAGCCTGGCGACGAACCCGGTGATGAACAGTTCGATGCAGTGCGGCTCTACCTGCGCGAGATCGGCTACACGCCGCTGCTGAGCGCCGAGGAGGAGCAGCACTTCGGCCGTCTGGCACGCGCAGGCGACATGCAGGCACGCGAGCGCATGATCGTCAGCAAC
Organism: Gammaproteobacteria bacterium; assembly: GCA_007128895.1. Classification (GTDB taxonomy): domain Bacteria; phylum Pseudomonadota; class Gammaproteobacteria; order SKWO01; family SKWO01; genus SKWO01. The sequence goes on along the minus strand of SKWO01000036.1, from coordinate 5,415 downwards.
CTGCGGCTGGTGGTGAAGATTGCCAAGCGCTACCAGAACCGCGGTATGCCGCTACCCGACCTGATCGAAGAGGGCAACCTCGGCCTGATCCACGCGGTCGAGAAGTTCGAGCCGGAGCGCGGCTTCCGTTTCTCCACCTACGCCACCTGGTGGATCCGCCAGACCATCGAACGGGCGATCATGAACCAGTCGCGCACCATCCGCCTGCCGGTCCATGTCGGCAAGGGGCTGAACGCCTGCCTGCGCACGGCGTGGACGCTGGCCCAGGAGCTCGACCGCGAGCCGACCCCGGAGGACATCGCCGCGCGCATGGAGCGGCCTGTCGACGAGGTGCGCCACCTGCTGCGCCTCGGTGAGCGCATCGCCTCGCTCGACGGCGTCACCGGCAAGGACGGTGACAGCTCCTGGTTCGAGGCGATCGCCGACGAGAATGCGACCAATCCGCTGCGCGAGCTGGAGGACGACGACCTGCGCACCCACCTCGATGCGCTGCTCGAGCGACTCAACGACAAGCAGCGCGCCGTGGTCGAACGCCGCTTCGGCCTGCACGGCCACGACAGCGGCACCCTGGAATCGGTCGGCAACGAGGTCGGAGTCACCCGTGAACGGGTGCGCCAGATCCAGGTCGAGGCGCTCGGCCGACTGCGCGAGATGCTGCGCAAGGAAGGGGTCGATCAGGCCGATTGACCCGGCAGCGCCAGTACAACCCGCCGCCCCTCGGCGGCCAGGGCGTTGAAGGTACGGCAGGCGGCGCCGGTCTCCATCGCCTCGCAGCCGATGCCGCGCGCCGCCAGCGCGGCCGAGAGGGCGGGGTGTGGCGGACGGCTGACCGGCCCGCTGACCAGCAGGACCACTTCTGGTTCCAGTGCGATGATCGGCGCCAGATCGGCCACCGTCAGTTGCTCGAACGGCGGCGCCGTCCAGGCGCCTTCGAGCTGTGTGGCGCTGACCAGCGTAGCGCCCTGGATAGTGCGGTGCTCCGGCGCACCGTCAGGGCTCAGACGCACCAGCTCGATCTCATCGTCCCGGTAGCCACGCACCCGCCATTCGCCCGCCGTCTGTTCACGTCGCAATTTCATCTTCAGGCCGACTCAGGTATATTTACCGGTTCCTTTTCCAACCACCCGTCGAGACAGGCAGGGATACGTTGAACGACGAATTCTACCGCATCAAGCGGCTTCCGCCCTACGTCTTCAATATCGTCAACGAGCTCAAAGCGAAGGCTCGCGCACGCGGTGAGGACATCATCGATTTCGGCATGGGCAACCCGGACCAGCCGACCCCGCCGCATATTGTCGACAAGCTGGTCGAGACGGCACAGCGCGGCGACACCCACCGTTACTCGGTCTCACGCGGCATCCCGCGCCTGCGCCGGGCGATCTGCAACTGGTACCAGCAGCGCTTCGATGTCACGCTCGACCCCGAGAGCGAGGCGATCGTCACCATCGGATCGAAAGAGGGGCTGGCCCACCTGGCGCTGGCCACCGTCGGCCCCGGCGACGCGGTGCTGGTGCCCAACCCGGCCTATCCGATCCACCCGTACGGCTTCGTCATCGCCGGTGCCGATATCCGTCATGTGCCGCTGGTGCCGGGCGTCGACTTCTTCGCCGAACTGGAGAAGGCGATCCGCGACAGTTGGCCGAAGCCGAAGATGCTGGTGCTCAACTTCCCCGGCAACCCGACCGCGCAGTGCGTCGAGCTCGACTTCTTCGAAAAGGTCGTCGCCATCGCCCGCGAGCACGGCATCTGGGTGGTCCACGACATCGCCTATGCCGATCTGGTCTTCGACGGCTACGTCGCCCCGTCGATCCTGCAGGTGCCTGGCGCCACCGAGGTCGCGGTCGAGTTCTTTACCCTCTCCAAGAGCTACAACATGCCGGGCTGGCGGGTCGGCTTCATGTGCGGCAACAAGACCCTGGTCGCCGCGCTGGCGCGGATGAAGTCGTACCTCGACTACGGCACATTCACCCCGATCCAGGTCGCTGCCATCGCGGCACTGGAGGGGCCGCAGGCGTGCGTCGCCGAAATCTGCGAGATGTACCGTCGCCGTCGCGACGTCCTCTGCGACGGCCTCAACGCGATCGGCTGGCCGGTGGAGAAGCCGAAGGCGTCGATGTTCGTCTGGGCACAGATCCCCGAGGCGTATCGCCACCTCGGCTCGCTCGAGTTCTCCAAGAAGCTGCTGGAGGAGGCCAAGGTCGCCGTCGCTCCGGGTGTCGGCTTCGGCGAGTATGGCGATGACCACGTTCGCTTCGGCCTGATCGAGAACGAGCACCGCACCCGTCAGGCGCTGCGCGGCATCCGAGACATGCTGCGCAACGACCGCAACCAAGCGCAAGGAGGGTAGAGCCATGAACCCCGTCAAGGTGGGCCTGCTGGGCCTGGGAACCGTCGGCTGCGGCACGGTCAGCGTGCTGGCCCGCAACGGCGACGAGATCGCCCGCCGTGCCGGGCGCGGCATCACCATCACCCGCGCCGCTGCGCGTGACCTGTCGCGGCCGCGTGGCTGCGACACCGGCGGCATCGCGCTGACCGACGACGCCATGGCCGTGGTCGACGACCCGCAGGTCGAGGTCGTGGTCGAGCTGATCGGCGGCGACACCCTGGCGCGCGAGCTGGTGCTGCGCGCGATCGACAACGGCAAGCACGTGGTCACCGCCAACAAGGCGCTGATCGCCAAGCACGGCAACGAACTCTTCGCTCGTGCCCGAGAGAAAGGGGTCATGGTCGCCTTCGAGGCCGCCGTCGCCGGCGGCATTCCGGTGATCAAGGCGCTGCGCGAGGGGCTGGCCGGCAACCGCATCGAGTGGCTGGCCGGCATCATCAACGGCACCGGCAACTTCATCCTCACCGAGATGCGCGACAAGGGACGCGACTTCGCCGACGTGCTGGCCGAAGCGCAGCAGCTCGGCTACGCCGAGGCCGACCCGACCTTCGATGTCGAAGGCATCGACGCCGCCCACAAGCTGACCATCCTCGCCGCCATCGCCTTCGGCATCCCGCTGCGCTTCGAGCACGTCTATACCGAAGGGATCAGCCGCATCACCCGCGAGGACGTGGCCTACGCCGGCGAGCTCGGCTACCGCATCAAGCACCTGGGCGTGGCCCGCCTGACCCCGGCCGGCGTCGAGCTGCGCGTCCACCCGACCCTGATCCCCGAGCGCCGCCTGATCGCCAACGTCGACGGCGTGATGAACGCGGTGCTGATCAAGGGCGATGCGGTCGGTCCGACCCTCTACTACGGCGCCGGCGCCGGCGCCGAGGCGACCGCCTCGGCCGTGGTCGCCGACCTGGTCGACGTGGTACGCGCGCTAACCTCCGACCCGGAGAACCGGGTGCCGCATCTGGCCTTCCAGCACGATGCGCTGGCCGATCTGCCGATCCTGCCGATCGAGGAGACGCGCAGCGCCTGCTACCTGCGCCTGCGCGCCGAGGACCGCCCCGGCGTGCTGGCCGAGATCACCCGCATCCTCGGCGAGCAGGAGATCAGCATCGAGGCAGTGATCCAGAAGGAGCCGCCCGATTCCGGCACCCCGGCGACCGTGATCCTGCTCACCCAGCGCGTCGTCGAGCGCGCCATGAATACGGCGATCGCCCGTATCGAGGCGCTGCCCAGCATCAGCGGCAGCGTCACCCGCATCCGCGTCGAAACCCTGAAGGACTGAACCCTGACATGAGCTTCCGTACCCGCTACACCGGCCTGATCGAGCGTTACCGCGACCGCCTGCCGGTGACCGACCAGACCCGCCCGATCAGCCTCGGCGAAGGCAACACCCCGCTGATCCGCCTAGACAATATCCCGGCCGAACTGGGCCACGATGTGGAGCTCTACATCAAGTACGAGGGGCTCAACCCGACCGGCTCGTTCAAGGACCGCGGCATGACCATGGCGGTCACCCGCGCCGTCGAGGAGGGCAGCCGGGCGATCATCTGCGCCTCCACCGGCAACACCTCGGCCGCCGCCGCCGCCTACGCCGCGCGCGCCGGGATCACCGCCTTCGTCCTCATCCCGGACGGCAAGATCGCCCTTGGCAAGCTGGCCCAGGCGATGATGCACGGCGCCGTGGTGCTGCAGATCCGCGGCAACTTCGACGCCGGCATGCAGCTGGTCAAGGAGGTCGCCGAGCAGGCACCGGTGACCATCGTCAACTCGATCAACCCGTACCGCCTGCAGGGGCAGAAGACCGCTGCCTTCGAGATCGTCGAAGAGCTGGGCGGCGCCCCAGACTACCACTTCCTGCCGGTCGGCAACGCCGGCAACATCACCGCACACTGGATCGGCTACAGCGAGTACGCCGGGCAGAAGACCGCCGCCTGCACCTTCTGCGGCGGCGACTGCCACTGGCCGCAGACTGCCGTCACCGACCGCCGTCCGGTCATGGTCGGCTACCAGGCCGCCGGCAGCGCCCCCTTCATGCGCGGCGGCATGGTCGACGACCCCGATACCGTCGCCACCGCGATCCGCATCGGCCATCCGCAGTCGTGGCAGCAGGCGTGGATCGTCAAGGAGGAGTCGGGCGGCTGGTTCGGCGAGGTCGACGACGACGAGATCCTCGCCACGCAAAAGCTGCTCGCGGTCAAGGAGGGCATCTTCTGCGAACCGGCCTCGGCCGCCTCGGTCGCCGGCGCCCTGCGCGAGATCCGCAACGGCCAGATCGCCCCCGGCAGCCGCGTGGTCTGCACCCTCACCGGCCACGGCCTCAAGGACCCGGACATCGCGATCAGCCAGAGCCCGAAGGTCGAGAGCATCGACGCCACCCTCGACTCGGTGCGCGAGGCGATCCTGGCCCGCGTGTGAGCCGGCCGGAAGGCCATCTGCTGCTGCCCGGGCTGCTCGAAGCCCGGGTGCAGGGTGCTATCCCATCGCGACTCGAGCGGCTGCTGGCGAGGGCCGACCGGGTCGCGATGGCGACGCCTCCAGAGACGCGTTTCTGCCACCTGCTCGGCCTCGACGACACCCCGGTCGCGGCACTGACCGCACTGGCCGACGGCCTCGATGGGGAACACGGCGGCTGGCTGCGCTGCGATCCGGTCAGCCTGCTGGCCAACCGTGACCGACTCGTCCTGTTCGACCCCACTCCGTCACTGACCGACACAGACGCCGCGGCACTGCTCGAAAGGCTGAACGCCCACCTGGCCGATGACGGTCTGCGTCTGCACGCCCCACATCCCCAGCGCTGGTATCTCTGCGTGCCGCAGGCGCCGGCGCTCGCAGCGACGTCACCGCTCGACGCCGTCGGCAGTGACCGTCTGCCGCGCTTTGGCGGCGACGACGCAGCCCTTTGGCAACGCCGCTTCACCGAACTGCAGATGCTGCTCCACGACCACCCGGTCAATGCGGCGCGTGAGGCGCAGGGGCGACCGGCGATCAACAGCCTGTGGCCGTGGGGCAGCGGGTCGTTCTCACGACCCGCT
>SKWO01000070.1 GCA_007128895.1 Gammaproteobacteria bacterium | reverse complement strand
CGCTCTTTGCCAAGTCCAGCCCAATTGTCGTAACCTTATTCATGGTCTCCTCCCTCTCCTCAGATGATTGTTTGAAACCTCCATCTTGGCGATCAAACGCCGGCAATGGAAGGGGGAGGAGACCATCACATCGGCCTACCGCTCATCCTGAATCCGTGCCCGCCGTAGGCCCGATAAGCGCAGCGCATCGGGCGAAAGCCAGCGGGCGTGGCACCCAATCCAAGGGCACCGTCAGAAACTACACCACCTTGCGGCGCAGTCGGCTGTAGAGGCCGGAGCGGTCCTGATCGCCGAGGTAGGTCGGAACGATACTTTCGATGCTCGACGGGGTGATGCCGAAGAGCGCAGGGAAGGGGCCGCTGCAGAGGTTGTCGCGCTGCATCGAGAGGTAGTTGTCCATGCTGAACGGCTTGCCCGGCAGCAGACCGAGGAGGCGTGCCTGCAGACGGGAGGCGAAGCCGCCGAGCGGCAGGATCGCGCGGCGGTGGCCGCTGACCTCGCCGGCGTACTCGACCAGCGTCTTCAGGGTGTACTGTTTGGGTCCGCACAGGTCGTAGCGTTGACCGATGGTGGTGTGATCATGCAGGGCATGCGCAAAGGCATGAGCCACGTCGCCGACGTAGACCGGGGCGAAGCGGGCGTTGGCGCAAGCCAGCGGGAAGGCCAGCGGCGTCAGTGCCAGCAGCCCGGCAAAGCGGTTGAAGAAGGCGTCGCCGGGGCCAAAGATGACGGAAGGACGGAAGCTGGTGGTCTGCATCCCGGCGGCGCTGTGCACCAGCGCCTCGCCCTCACCTTTGGTCAGCTGATACTGGCTGTGGCCGTTGGTGGCGTCGGCGCCGAGGGCCGACATGTGCAGGATGCGGTGGACACCGGCGCGGCGAGCGCACTCGATCACCTTGCGCGGCAGTTCGACGTGGGTCTGGCGAAAGTCGCCCTTGCGCCGCTCGTTGAGGATACCGCACAGGAAGATGACCGCATCGCACCCCTTGATCAGTCCGGTCAGCTCGGTGCTGTCGGCGATGTTGGCGCGGCAGAGGCTGACCCCGGGCAGCACGGCGAGATCGCGGTGGCGCTGTGGATGGCGGGTGGGAATGCGGATCTGGTGGCCATCGGCGGCCAGTCGAGCGGTGATGTGGTGACCGACAAAGCCTGCCCCACCCAGCATCAGGACGGTCTGCGCTCTCATGGTGTGCCCCCTTGGCTTGTCGCATAACGTAAGGCTGTTACTATACCCAATCGAGTAGCCACCATCCAACGATCTTGCAGGGAGTTGCGGCATGACCTTTCAGGCAGTTCACCCGTTCGACGGGCGTGTGCTGGGCGAGTATCCGGTCTGGGACGAGGCACGTCTGGAGGTGGCGATGGCACAGGCGGCCGAGGCCGCGCCGGCCTGGGCCGAGAGGTCGCTGGAGGCGCGTTGCGCGGTGCTGCGCCAAGCCGCGGCACGCCTGCGCGAGCGGCGCGAACCGCTGGCGCGCCGGGTGACCGAGGAGATGGGCAAGCTCTACCGCGAGGCGCTGGCCGAGGTCGACAAGTGCGCCTTGGTCTGCGACTACTACGCCGATCATGCGGCCACCTTTCTTGCTGATGAGTCGATTGCCAGTGATGCGTCGCGCAGCCTGGTGGCACACCAGCCGCTCGGTACCGTCCTTGCCGTCATGCCGTGGAACTTCCCGCTGTGGCAGGTCTTTCGCTTTGCCGCCCCGGCGCTGGCCGCCGGCAACACCGGCCTGCTCAAGCACGCCTCCAACGTGCCCGGCTGTGCGCTCGACATCGAGGCGATCTGGCGTGATGCCGGGGCGCCGACGGGTGTCTTTGCCAGCCTGATGATCCGTGCCTCGCAGGTCGAAGGGGTGATTGCCGACCCGCGCGTGCACGCCGTGACCCTGACCGGCAGCGAACCGGCCGGGCGCGCCGTCGCGGCAGCGGCGGGTGCCGCGTTGAAGCCGTCGGTGCTGGAGCTGGGTGGTTCCGACCCCTTCATCGTGCTGGCCGACGCTGACCTGGATCAGGCCGCCGCGACGGCGGCCGCCTCGCGCTACATGAACGCCGGCCAGAGCTGCATCGCGGCCAAGCGCTTCATCGTCGTCGAGGCAGTGGCCGACGCCTTCCTGGAACGGTTCCGGGCCGGGGTCGAAGCGCTGCGCCATGGCGACCCGTTCGATGAGGCGACGACTCTGGCACCGCTGGCCCGCAGCGACCTGCGTGACGAGCTGCACGGCCAGGTGGTGCGCTCGATCGAGGCGGGCGCGGTGGCGGTGACCGGTTGTGAGCCGCTTGGCCACGCCGGCTACGCCGCCTCGATCCTCGACCGTGTCGCTCCGGGTATGCCGGCGTGGGACGAAGAGCTCTTCGGGCCGGTGGCGACGGTGATCCGCGTCGCCGACGAAGAGGCGGCGCTGCGCGTCGCCAACGGCAGCCGCTTCGGGCTGGGTGGCAGCGTCTGGAGCGGTGACAGTGTGCATGGCGAAGCGCTGGCGCGCCGCCTCGAATGCGGTTGTGCCTTCGTCAACGGTATGGTCAAGAGCGATCCACGCCTGCCCTTCGGTGGGGTCAAGGCGTCAGGCTACGGGCGTGAGCTGTCGCGCCACGGCATGCTGGCCTTCGTCAACGTCAAGACGGTCTGGGTCGCCTGACGCCAGGCAGGAAGCGTGGAGAGTCTGTTCATCTATCTGGCGCTCGGCGCCTTCGCCGGCACGCTGGCCGGTCTCTTCGGCATCGGCGGCGGGCTGATCATCGTCCCCGTGCTGACCCTGACCTTCGCCAGCTACGGCTTCTCGCCCGAAGTGCTGGTGCAAATGGCGGTCGGCACCTCGCTCGGCACCATCGTCATCACCTCGCTCTCCTCGGTCACCGCCCACCATCGACTCGGCTCGGTCGACTGGCTCCTGGTCACGCGGCTGCTTCCCTTCGTCATCCTCGGCGGCCTGATCGGCGCCGCCTCGGCCCACCTGCTGCCGGGCAGCGCCCTGCGGACCGTCTTTGGCCTCTTCGAGCTGGCCGTCGCGGCGCAGATGGCCTTCTTCGGGCAGCCGGCCCCGCACCGCCGTCTGCCGTCGCTGCCCGGTCTCGGATTGGTCGGCACCGTGATCGGCAGCCTCTCGGCGATGCTGGGCGTTGGCGGCGGTACGCTGATGGTGCCGTTTCTGGCGTGGTGCAATGTCGCCATGCGTCGCGCCGTGGCTGTGGCCGCGGCGACCGGCCTGCCGATCGCACTGGCCGGCAGCATCGGCTACCTGGTCGTCGGCTGGGGGGTGACGGGCCTGCCTGAACGGGCCACCGGCTACCTCTACTGGCCGGCGCTGATCGCCATCGTCAGCAGCAGCGTCCTGTTCGCCCCGCTCGGTGCTCGCCTGGCCCATCGGCTGCCGGCAGCACAATTGCGCCGCGCCTTCGCCGCCTTGCTCGCCCTGCTCGGCATCGCGATGCTCTGGGGATGAGTGGCATGGCCGGCCCTGTCACCCGCTTCGATCTGCTACGCCACGGCGAACCGCACGGGGGTCGGATGTATCGCGGCCAGCGTGACGATCCGCTGAGTGAGAGCGGCTGGCGTCAGATGCGCGACAGCGCAGCAAGCCAGACCAACTGGACCGCCGTGGTCAGTTCACCGCTGCGACGGTGTGCCGACTTTGCCCGCGAACTGGCCTCCCAGCGCAACCTCCCACTGCTCCTCGACACGCGCCTGCAGGAGATGGGGCTTGGCGCATGGGAGGGGCGCAGCCCGGCCGAACTGGCACGCGACGAGCCTGATCGGCTGCGCCGCTACCGCCGCGATCCGTACAGCGTGCCTCCACCCGGCGCTGAACCCCTGGCCGACTTCCAGACCCGCGTCGATGCCGCCTGGGCCGACCTTTGTCGTGACTACCGCAACGGCGAGCATCTCCTCATCGTCGCCCACGCCGGCGTCATCCGTGCCATTATCGTGCGTGTCCTCGGCATGCCGCCCGAACACCTCTTCCACCTGCGCATCGACTACGCCCACCTGACCCGCATCCACATCGACGCCGATGGCGCAGCGCAGCTGGTCTTTCACAACTGCGGTGTAGGTGTCGGTCAGGGGTAAGGTTTGGCTTATCGTGTTGTGGGCCCAATCCTGCTTTCGGAAGGGATATCGGACGCATCTTGTATATAGTTAGCAATATGCTAATATCGATTGCATGAAAGCAGTGACCTATAGCCGCAGCGCCTTGAGGTCGCTGAGCCGTATGCCGGCTAATCAGGCGCGATTGATTCAGGCAAAGATCGAGCAATATGCGGCCAGGCCGGATGGCTTGGCCAACAACGTCAAGGCCCTGAAGGGGGCAGACGGCTACCTTCGCTTACGCGTTGGCGATTGGCGGGTGCTCTTTTCCGAAACTGGCGAGATCATCGCTATCATCCGAATTGCCCCACGTGGACAAGTATACAACTAGAGGGTGACGGTTATGCACGAACAGATCATCACCACCGCCGGAGGGGAGCGATTGGTCGTCATACCTGAGGCGGCGTATCTGGCGCTGATTGATGCTGCTGAAGAGCGCGCCGATATTGCGGCCATTGAACTTTTCCAGCAGCGCCTTGCTCACGGTGAGGAGGAGCTGCTTCCGGCCGCCATGGTCGATCGCATCCTCGATGGTGAGAGCAAGATTCGGGTATGGCGAGAGCATCGCGGCCTGAGTGCGCGTGAACTGGCTGCCAGGGCGGGGATCAGTGCTGCCTATTTGTCACAGATTGAGACCGGTGCTCGAGAGGGAGGGGTCGATTCACTGAAACATATTGCCAGCGCACTCAATGTATCCCTCGATGATCTTGTTTGAGTTGTGCTGTACTCTGTCCGGTGGGGGTGGCTGGGCTTGTAACCGGTTGTCATAAAAGGTGATCAACCTCCGGTCATCGACATGAAGCGAACGACCTGATGCTGGTCGCTGTGGAAGTCGTGGCGTTCCGGTTTGTTGCGCAGGGCGGTGAGCAGGGCGTCGGTGAGTTGCTGGTCGTTGGCGCCGCCACGTAGCAGGGGGCGGAGCTCGACCTTGCCTTCGTCGCCAAGGCAGGGGTAGACGGCGCCGTCAACGCCCAGGCGTAGACGGTTGCAGCTTTCGCAGAAGTGCTGTGACATCGGGGTGATGAAGCCGATACGGGTCTCGCTGCCGGCGAGCTGAACGTAGCGGGCCGGGCCGGCACCGGGCATGACACCGGGGAGCAGGGTGTAGCGCTGCTCGAGTCGGGCGCGCACTTCGCCGAGGTCGACGTAGCGGTCGCTGGCCGCGCGTCCGGTCTCGCCCATCGGCATTGTCTCGATGAAGCGCAGGGTCAGATCACGCTCGGCGCAGTAGTCGACCATCGCCTCGATCTCGTCATCATTGATGCCGCGCATCACCACCATATTGAGCTTGATCGGGCCGAAGCCGGCGTTACGGGCGGCCTCGATGCCGGCCAGCACCTTCTCCAGCTTGCCGCCACAGATCGCCTTGAAGCGCTCAGGGCGCAATGTATCGAGGCTGATGTTGAGCCGGCTGACGCCGGCTTGTCGTAACGCGGTGGCCTGTTTGGCCAGGCGTACGGCGTTGGTGCTCAGGGAGAGATCGTCGATGCCGGGCAGGGCGTGCAGGCGGCTGGCGAGTCGAGCGAGATCGCGCCGCAGCAGTGGCTCGCCGCCGGTCAGCCGGATGCGGCCGATGTCGAGCCGGGCGAAGGCGGCAACGACGCGCTCGATCTCGTCAAAGGTCAGCCAGTTCTCCGGCTCCTGATACTGATCAAAGCCTTGCGGCATGCAGTAGAAGCAACGCAGGTCGCACTGGTCGGTGACCGAGAGGCGGAGGTAGTCGATCCGGCGGCCGAAGGTGTCGGTGAATCCGTTGTTCACTGGGCGCTGCTCTGCTGGGGGTTGGCCCAGTTATACCGAATGTGTGGCTGCGGCGCAAACGAAGACGGGGAGCCTTGCGGCTCCCCGTCGGTCGGGTTGGGTGTCGCTCAACCGGTCAGCAGCTCTGGCGGCCGTGGTAGAGGTTGACCACATGCTTGGCTTCGGCAAAGAAGAGCCAGCGCTCGACGCCGGTGCCGAGGTAGATGCTGATTGCGGCCAGCAGGGCGAGGCCGCTGCCGCCGTTCTGAGTGGCGATCATGGCCAGCAGGATGATCGGCAGAGCGAAGGCGAGCAGGTAGACGACGCCGCGCAGCAGGCCGACCTTGGCACAGTCGATGGTGTGGCCGAACTCGCGATTGAGGAAGGTATCGCAGGTGTGGCCGGTATCGAGCAGGCGCACCACGGCGCGGGTGAAGCCGGTAGCGGTGTTGATGGTGATGCTCTCGCGGCCGATCCAGAAGTAGTAGATCACCTTGCCGATCGCGGCGATCGCCACCAGGGCGACGGCCAGTGCGGCGATGGTGCCGACTTCGCTGCCGGCCAGGGCGCGAATGGCCGTGAAGAAGGTGGCACCGCTGGCCAGCCCGAGCAGGATGTAGTTGGCCGGGGTCAGCGAGGTGCTCCACTGCGGGATCGTCTTCAGGCTGCCGTAGATCATGCCGGTGGTGAAGACGGTGATCAGGGCGATCAGGGCGCCGATCAGTGCAAAGAGGATGCACGGTACACCGAGTTCCAGCCCGTTGATGTAGAAGCCGAGCATGTAGAGCACGGCGAACGGGTAGAAGGCGATGGCGAAGACCCCTTCGCGCGACAGCCACGAAGTGCGGAAGCGCATCACGGCACGCCAGGCGTTCTTCGGATTGGCGAGGTGGAAGGTCGACGAGAGCAGGCCGGCGGTGATCATCACCAGCGACAGGATGCCGGCGGTGTAGAACTCACCGACCGTGAGCGGGTCGCCGATGCCGAAGACGTGCGCCAGTGCAAGCAGGATGAAGAGGCCGTAGCCGGCGCCCGAGGTGACGGTAAAAAAGATAACCGAGAGTGCGGGATGCATCGTTTGACTCTCCTTAGCGGGCCACGACGCGGTTGACCCACGCCTTGAGCTTGTCGCGTACGCCGCCACGGGCGACGTCCGAGGTGTCTACCGTGCGCTTCTGACGCGGCGGCAGGTACTTGTTGGTCGGCTTGTAGCCCATTTCCGGCATCAGTGCGTAACCGCTGCGCTCGCGGGTCAGTCGGCTGACATCGGATTCGGGATCGTCGAAGTCGCCGAAATGACGGGCGTGGGCCGGACAGGTCAGCACACAGGCTGGCTGACGCTCTTCGACCGGCAGCCGTTCGTCGTAGATGCGGTCGATGCACAGGGTGCACTTCTTCATCGTGCCAGAGGCCGGGTCAAGTTCGCGGGCACCGTACGGGCAGGCCCACGAGCAGAGGTTGCAGCCCATGCACTTGTCCTGATCAACGAGGACGATGCCGTCCTCCTGACGCTTCCAGGAGGCACCGGTCGGGCAGACCGTGACGCAGGCGGCGTCTTCGCAGTGCATGCACGACATCGGGAAGTGGACGGTCTTGTTGTGCGGGTAGTCGCCTACTTCGTAGCTGCGGATGCGGTTGAACCAGACACCGCTCGGCTCGGCGCCGTAGGCGTCGGTGTCGGTCAGCGGTCCGGTGGTGCCCGAGGTGTTCCACTGCTTGCAGGCGACCGCGCAGCCGTGGCAGCCGACGCAGACGTCCAGATCGATTACGAGTCCCAGTTTCATGGTCGGTAACTCCTTTTACTTCGCGCCGCGCGAGAGGACGTCGTCGATCGGGCGCACCAGATTGACGGCCTCGTGGCTCTGGTGACGTACCTCACTCGGTGACGGTTTCGCGCCGGGCAACGGCTTGACGGTGTCGAACTGCGGCCAGGAACCGGTCTCGCCGGGGGCGGCCGGGGTGATTTTCACGCGCAGGTCGTACCACGCCGCCTGACCGGTGATCGGGTCGGAGTTGGTGATGTCGCGCGAGCCCTCCTTGGGTGGCAGCAGCTCGGAGATCAGGTGGTTCATCAGGAAGCCGCGGGCGGCTTCCGGCGCATCGGCGGAGAGGCCCCAGGCGCCGCCCTGCTTGCCGATGGCATTCCAGGTCCAGACGGTGTCTTCCTGTACGCCTTCCATCAGCTTGACCTGAACGCGGATCTTGCCATTGTGCGACTCGACCCAGACCCAGGCACCGTCCTCGATGCCCATCTTCAGGGCGCGGGAACGGTTCATATAGAGGAAGTTCTGCGCCAGGATCTGGCGCAACCAGGCGTTCTGGCTGTCCCACGAGTGGTACATCAGCATCGGCCGCTGATTGACGGCGTGGAAGGTGTACTTGTCAGTGTCGATGCGTTGCTCTTCCAGCGGTACGTAAAAGATCGGCAGCGGATCGAACCAGTTGGTCAGTCGCTCCTTGTCCTCTTCGCGGGTCGGCATCGGGCCGTCATAGAGGCCTTGTCCGGCCAGACGGAACTTCTGCAGTGCCTCGGAGTAGAGCTCGAAGATGATCGGCTCGCTGGAGCCGTTGAAACCGGCCTCCTTGGCCAGCTCCAGGTACTCCTTGTTGGCGAACTTGTAGAAGCGGGTGCTCTCCGGCAGGTGGTACTCGAAGAAGGCGCCGTTCTCCTTGTACTTCTCCCACTGGTTCGGGTTGGGTTCGCCACGCAGCGACTTTTCACCGTCCTTGCCACGCCAGCCGGCGAGGAAGCCGATGCCCGGCGCCTTTTCCCACTGGGTGATGAACTCCTTGTAGCCGCTGAATTTCGGCTGGCCATCCTCGCCGGTGAAGGCGGGGAACTTGAGGCGTCCGGCCAGATCGACCATGACCTCCTGCCAGGAGCGCACATCGCGGTCGGGTTCCAGCACCGGGATACGCACCGAGTCGCAGATCGCATCGGGCTCGGAGATCGGGCGGTCGAGCAGGGAGATGGTGTCGTACCGCTCCAGGTAGGTGGTATCCGGCAGCACCAGATCGGCGAAGTTGACCATCTCTGAGTGGAAGGCGTCGGAGACGACCAGATAGGGGATCTTGTACTCGCCGTCGTCACCCTTCTCGCGCAGCATCTCCTGCACGCTCTTGGTGTTCATGGTCGAGTTCCAGGCCATGTTGGCCATGAACAGGATCAGGGTGTCGATCGGGTAGGGGTCGCCCTTGACCGCGTTGGTGATGACCATGTGCATCATGCCGTGGGCGGCGACCGGGGCATCCCACGAATACGCCTTGTCCAGCCGCAGCGGGTTGCCGTCGGCGTCGATGACGAGGTCTTCCGGACCGGTCGGGAAGCCGAGCGGCGGTGACTTGAGCGGGGTGTTCGGCGCCATCTCGCGGGCCGGCTTGATCGGCGGCGGAACGTGCTTCGGATAGGGCGCCTTGGCGCGGAAGCCGCCCGGGCAGTCGATGGTGCCGAGCAGGGTCTGCAGCAGATGGATCGCGCGTGCCGCCTGGAAGCCGTTGGAGTGGGCCGAGATGCCGCGCATGGCGTGCATCGAGACCGGGCGACCGATGAACTTGTCGTGCTTGCGCCCGGCCCAGTCGGTCCACTCGACGTCGACGGTGATCGTCTCCTTGAAGGCGACGTGGGCAATCTCCAGCGCCATGCGCTCGATCTGTTCGGCCGGAACGCCGCAGATCTTGGCGGCGTTCTCCGGTGCATACTGTTCATCGAGGTACTTCTCGACCAGGACCGTCATGACGGTGCGCACCGGGCGACCGTCCGGGGCGGTGTACTCGCCGAAGGTGGCCGGTTTGATCTCGGCCTGGGTGGCGTCGACGAAGGCCTCCTTTTCCAGATCCCAGGCCAGCGGCTTGCCGTTCTCGTCACGCAGGATCAGGCCGTCGCCCTTCTGGCCCTGGGTGTTGACCACCAGCCACGGGGCGTTGGTGTAGCGGATGAGGAAGTCGAAGTCGACCAGCTCACGCGACAGCAGGACGTGGACCATCGACAGGGCGAGCATGCCGTCGGTGCCGGGACGGATCGGCACCCACTCGTCGGCGATCGCCTGGTAGCCGGTACGCACCGGATTGATGGCGACGAACTTGCCGCCGTTGCGCTTGAGCTTCTCCAGGCCGATCTTGATCGGGTTGGAGGCGTGGTCTTCGGCGACGCCCCAGAGCATGAAGTACTTGGTGCGATCCCAGTCCGGGTCGCCGAACTCCCAGAAGGCGTGGCCGAGCATGTAGAGGCCGGCGGCCGCCATGTTGACCGAGCAGAAACCGCCGTGGGCGGCCCAGTTGATGGTGCCGAACTGGGTGGCCCAGAGGCCGGTCAGGGCCTGCATCTGGTCGCGCCCGGTGAAGAAGGCGAGCTTCTTGGGGTCGGTCTCGCGGATCTTCTGCAGGCGGGCGGTCAGTTCATTCAGCGCCTCGTCCCATGAAATCTCCTCGAATTCGCCGCTGCCGCGCTCACTGCCCGGCTTGCGACGCAGCGGGCCCTTCAGCTTGGCCGGCGAGTACTGCTTCATGATGCCGGCGTTGCCCTTGCCGCACATGACGCCACGGTTGACCGGGTGGTTGCGGTTGCCGCGAATGAAGCGGACCTTGTTGTCCTCGACGGTGACTTCGATGCCGCAGCGGCAGGCGCACATGTAGCAGGTGGTGAAGTGGGTCTGCTGCTTGTCGCGTGGCTCGAACTGCGGGAGCTCTTTGGCGAAGTCGGGGATCTTCTCGAAACCAGCCATGAACGGTTCCTCTAGGGTTTGAGTCTCTGGGTCGCCTGCAGGCCGGAGCCTGGGCAGACTGGAAAACCGGACCGTGCAGTGTGCGCATTCACGATTCCGAATACAATCAGAACTTTTCGATTTGTCTATAAACTGGGTTTATGCAAGGGGCTGGCGGCGCTCCGCTGAGCGGGTCAGGCGACTGTGCGTACGCGGGCAAAGCGGCGTTTGCCGATCTGGATGACGTGTTCGCAGCCGGGGGCAATGGTCGCCTTGGGATCGTCGACCTTTTCACCATCGATGCGCACGCCGCCCTGTTTCAGAGCGCGGGTCGCCTCGCTGGTGGAGGTGGCCAGGCCGGTCTCGCGCAGCAGGACGGTCAGCAGCATGCCGTCGGCTGGGACGGTGATCTCGTGTTCGGGGAGCTCTTCCGGCAGGGCGCCGTCGCGGAAGCGGTTGACGAAAGCGGCGTGGGCCGCCTCGGCGGCTGCCTCACCGTGGAAGCGGGCGACCAGTTCCAGCGCCATGCGCACCTTGACGTCGCGTGGGTTGAGGCCGGCATCGACCTCGGTCTGCCACTGTGCGATCTCCTCCAGTGGGCGGAAGCTGAGCAGTTCCAGGTAGCGCCACATCAGCGTGTCGGAGACCGACATCAGCTTGCCGAACATCTCTTCCGGGGCGTCGTCGATGGCGACGTAGTTGCCCAGCGACTTGGACATCTTCTGCACGCCGTCGAGACCGACCAGCAGTGGCAGGGTGATCACCACCTGCGGCTTCTGCCCCTGCTGGCGCTGCAGTTCGCGGCCAACCAGCAGGTTGAACTTCTGGTCGGTGCCGCCGAGCTCGGCATCGGCCTCCAGCACCACCGAGTCGTGGCCCTGCAGCAGCGGGTAGAGGAACTCGTGGATGGCGATGGGCCGCCCGTCCTGATAGCGTTTGTGGAAGTCGTCGCGCTCGAGCATGCGCGCCACGGTGTGGCGGGCCGCAAGCTGGATCATGTCGGCGGCGTTGAGTTGGCCCATCCACTCGGAGTTGAAGACGACCCGCGTCTTGTGCGGATCGAGGATCTTGAAGACCTGCTCCTGATAGGTGCGTGCGTTGGCGGCGACCTCGTCCGGGGTCAGCGGCTTGCGGGTGACGTTCTTGCCGGTTGGGTCGCCGATCATGCCGGTGAAGTCGCCGATCAGGAAGATCACCTCGTGGCCGAGCTGCTGGAACTGGCGCAGCTTGTTCAGCAGTACGGTGTGGCCCAGGTGCAGGTCGGGGGCGGTCGGGTCGAACCCGGCCTTGATTCGGAGCGGGCGCCCTTCTTTCAGTTTTTCAATCAGTTCTGCTTCGCTGATGATCTCGTCGGTGCCGCGTTGCAGTAGGGAGAGGGCGTCAGCGGTGGCGTTCTCGGTTGTGTTCATGAAGGTCTCTAAAATAGTTCTTTTTTAACTTTACAGTATGCGGCTATTATGCAAACATGGTTTAAAAGGGTTGCGTAACCTGTTATTATTGAACCATCAATCAAACCGACGAGTGGAGCCGGCCATGCTGGGACGAAACCGGGACAGCCTCAACGATACCCAGATCTACCTCGACTACAAGTACCTCGGCGGCGGTGGTCGAGTCCGTCGGCACGGTCGACGCCACCTCTTCGCCGTGGTAGCGCTGGTGGGTGCCGCCGGCGTTGCGCTGGCACTGCTCTCGCTGGATGCCGGCGCGACACGTGAAGAGCCGACCTCGCTCGACATCGTCGATCGGCTGGTCGAGGTGCCGCAAGCGGTACCGTCCATCGAGACGCGCAGCGCGCCCGAGATCGAACTGATCCTGCTGGGACCGGATGGTCGGCCGCGTCAGGCCGGTACTGCAACTGAAGCTCCGGCAGCACAGGTCCCGTCGGTGCACTCGACCGAGCCGGCCGTTCAGCCGGAGGCGGTCACCGAGGTGCTGGATGCGACGCCTTTTGTCGACGAGGTTGCTGCGCAAACGCAACATGATACGCCATCTGCCGATCCGGATGCCAACTGGGTGGAGCACAAGGTGCGCAGCGGGGATACCCTCTCGGTGATCTTCTCGCGAGTGGGTATCGGTCCATCTGAGCTGTCGCGCATCCTGGCCGTCAACAGTGACACCGCCGGCATGACCCGCCTGCGCCCGGGTCAGACCTTTCGCTTTCAGCTGGATGACGAGGGGCGGGCTCACACCGTTGTCTATGAGCTGAACCGACTGGAGCAGATTCATATCGTTCGCGGCGAGGAGGGCTTCGAGGCCGAGCGCCTCTCCAGCGAGGTCGAAACGCGAGAGCGCTTTGCGTCGGCGACCATCAACTCGTCGCTCTACGCCGCTGCCAGCCAGGTGGGTCTCTCCGATGCCGTGATCATGCAGATGGCCAACATCTTTGGCTGGGACGTCGACTTTGCCCTCGATATCCGTCAGGGAGACCGCTTCTCGGTGCTGTATGAGGAGCGCTTGGTCAATGGGGAGCGAATCGGTGATGGCCCGATCCTGGTGGCTGAGTTCGTCAATCGCGGTCGCACCTACCGCGCCGTGCGCTACACCAATCCTGAGGGGCATGCCGAGTACTTCACCCCAGAGGGTACCAGCATGCGCCGCGCCTTCCTGCGTGCACCGCTCGATTTTCGTCGTATCAGCTCGCGCTTCCAGCCTGAACGCTACCACCCGGTGCTGGGCGTACGCCGACCCCACCGTGGTGTCGACTACGCCGCGCCTACCGGTACGCCGATCTGGGCCGCCGGCGATGGTCGCATCACCTTCCAGGGACGTCAGGGCGGATACGGCAACACGGTCATCATTCGCCACAACAACGGCTACGAGACCCTCTATGCCCACCTCAACGGCTTCCGCCGTGGCCTTGGTGTCGGCAGCCAGGTGCGTCAGGGTGACGTGATCGGCTACGTCGGCATGACCGGGCTGGCCACCGGCCCGCACCTGCACTACGAGTTTCGGGTCAATGGCGTCCACCGCGACCCGCTGACCGTCAGATTGCCCGATGCCGAGCCGGTACCGGAGAAGTATCGGGCCGACTTCCTGGCCAATACCCAGCGCCTGATCGCGCAGCTGGAAGACTACATGCAGACCCAGGTCGCCCAGGCCGGCGCCTCGTCTGCTTCGACCCACTGAGGGCGCGGGGGATGGCCGATTACTACATCGGCCTGCTCTCGGGTACCAGCGTTGATGCCGTCGACGCGGCGCTGGTGGCGTTTGACGGTGATCATCCGCAGTTGATCGCGACCCATGCCCACCCGATTCCGGCTGGGTTGCGCGATGCGGTGGCCGCGCTGTGTGAGCCGGGGGGCGGTGAAATCGATCGGCTGGGTGAGGTCGATGTGGCCATGGGCGAACTCTTTGCCGAGGCAGTGCTCACCCTGCTGCGGCAAGCCGGTCTGGATGGACAGACGATTGTGGCCATCGGTTCGCATGGGCAGACGGTGCGCCACCGACCGCAGGCGAGCCACCCCTTTACCTTGCAGATCGGTGACCCGAACGTGATCGCCGAACGGACCGGTATTCCCGTGGTGGCCGACTTTCGGCGCCGTGACATGGCCGCCGGTGGGCAGGGCGCACCACTGGTTCCGGCTTTCCATGCCGCTGTACTGGGTGGCTGTGACCACCGGCGGGTGGTGCTCAACATCGGTGGTATCGCCAATCTCACCGTGCTCCCCTTGGTGCCCGGCCAGCCGCTGCTTGGCTTCGATACCGGCCCGGGCAACGGCTTGATCGACCGCTGGATCGAGCGTGCTCAGGGGGCCCCCTATGACGCCGCAGGTGCTTGGGGCCGTCAGGGTAGGGTCGATTTCGCGCTACTGGACACGTTGCTCGAAGAGTCGTGGTTTCAGAAGCCGCCGCCGAAGAGTACCGGACGTGAACAGTTCCATCTCGGCTGGCTACTGCCACGGCTAGCCAACCATGCGGGTGTGACGGAAGTCGATGTCCAGGCCACCCTGCACGAACTGACCGCGCGCACCGTGGCCGAGGCATTGCAGCGCTGGGGCGGTGGCGTGGAGGAGGTGGTGGTGTGTGGCGGCGGGGTGCGCAACCGACTGCTGTGGGAGCGCCTGGAGGCTGGACTGCCTGGGGTGACTCTGCGTGAGAGCAGCCACTATGGCCTAGACCCGTTCTGGGTTGAGGCCATGGCCTTTGCCTGGCTGGCGCGTGCGCGACTGACCGGGGGCTATGGCAACGTACCCTCAGTGACGGGCGCCCAGCACCCAGTGGTGCTGGGCGCGCTTTATGCCCGCTGAGTGATCGGCGTATAGTCGCGGATCGGCTCGCCGGTGTAGACTTGGGTCGGGCGGAAGATGCGGTTGTCACGCAGCTGCTCGCGCCAGTGGGCCAGCCAGCCGGCCGAGCGGGCGACGGCGAAGATCGAGGTGAACTGATCGACCGGGATGCCCATCTCGGCGTAGAGCAGGCCTGAGTAGTAGTCGACGTTGGGGTAGACTCCCTTTGGTGCAAGCCGCTCGTTGGCGGCCTCCTCCAGTGCGACGGCGACCTCGAAGAGCGGACTGACCTGCCCGCCGCGTTTGGCCATCAGCTGCTCCATCAGCTTCTGCAGGATGGTCGCGCGCGGGTCCTTGACCTTGTATTCACGGTGGCCGAAGCCCCAGACCTTCTGCTTGTTGGCCAGGCGGGCTTCCAGCCACGGCTTGGCCTGCTCCGGCCGTCCAATCTCTTCCAGCATCTCCAGCACCTGCTCGTTGGCACCGCCGTGCAGCGGCCCGGAGAGGGTGGCAATTGCCGCGGTGACGACACTGTAGGGGCTGGCCAGGGTCGAGCCAGTCACCAGGGCGGCGAAGGTGGAGGCGTTGATGGTGTGCTCGGCGTGCAGGATCAGGCAGACATCAAGAATACGCACCAGGTCAGGGTCCGGCTCCTCGCCGTCCAGCATGTAGAGCAGGTTGGCGGCGCAGGAGAGGTCGGTGCGCGGATCGATCGGGTCGTAGCCGCGACGCATGTGTTGCCACCAGGCGACGATCACCGGCATGCGCGCGATGAGCTTGACCGTCATGCGATGGATGTAGTTGAGATCTTCGCAGACACCGCCGCTGAGACAGGCAGTACCGCTGGGGTAGAACATGCCGAGGCTGGCCACCGCCGTCTGCAGCATCTCCATCGGATGGCCGGCGGGTGGCAAATGTTTCATCATCTCCTTCAGGTGATACTTCATGCGCCGGTTCTGCCGCAGGCTGGCGTCAAACTCGGCCAGTTCACCAGCTGACGGCAGTTCGCCGTCGAGCAGCAGCAGCGCCACCTCTTCGAACGAGCTGTGTTGGCACAGCTGTTCGATAGGGTAGCCGCGGTAGGCCAGGATGCCTCGCTCGCCGTCGATGTAGGAGATGTTGGACTGGGTGGCGGGGACGCCCTCCAGTCCCGGCAGGTACTTGGTGGTCATGTGGCTCGCTCCGCGCCCGGTGGGCGGCAGGTGATCAGGCCGAGAAGGATGAACCGCAGCCGCAGGTGGTGGTGGCGTTGGGGTTGCGGATGACGAACTGGGAGCCCTGCAGTCCCTCGGTAAAGTCGATTTCGGCACCGACCAGATACTGGAAGCTCATCGGGTCGATCAGCAGGGTGACGCCGTCCTTCTCCACGGCGGTGTCGTCTTCGTTGACGTTTTCATCGAAGGTGAAGCCGTACTGGAAGCCGGCACAGCCGCCGCCGGAGATGAAGACGCGCAGCTTGAGCGCCGGGTTGCCCTCCTCCTCGATCAGCGCCTTGACCTTGGCGGCGGCACTTTCGGTAAAGATCAGCGGGTCGGTGGTCTCGTTCATGGCAGCGGTCTCCTCCATGGAAAGCTCGCGGGTGGAATGGGTGTCGGTCAGCTCTTATCGTCACTGGCCGGCTTGTTCTCGGCGGCGGGCTCCTCGCGGCGGCGCAGCGGCGTGCGTGGCTGGCCGGGCGGGGTGCTCTTCTCGGTCTGTCGGATCAGGCCGCCGTTGACTTCGGCGCCCATGACCATTTCGATCATCGAGTAGTAGACGTTGCCAGTGACACGGGCATTGTCGGCCAGTTCAACCCGGTTGGTGGCATGGACATCGCCGATGATGGTGCCGTTGATAACCACGTTGGGTACCCAGATCTCGCCTTCGATCTTGCCCGGTTCGCTCAGGGTCAGCATCGCATCGCTGTCATCACGGGCGATGATGTTGCCCTTGATCGTGCCTTCGACATGCAGGCCGCCGGAGAAGTGGATATCACCCTTGATCTCGGTCTGTTGGCCGATCAGTGAACTGACTCGGGCGGTGCGTGGCTTGCTCTTGTTTCCCCACATGGTATCAGGTCTCCTCGACGGACCAGTCAAAGCTGCTGGAGAGTTCCGCGTGTCCCCGGCCGTTCGGACGAACCTGAACGTGAACGCGCAAAGGGGTGAAACCCTCAGGCAGCAGTATATCGCCTTCCAGGTTTTCAAAGAACCGGAAATTGAACGCCAGTGCGCTCCTGCCGTTATCCACGGCAATGCGCTCAAGTGGGTAGCTCACCGGTTCGCCGTTGAGTATACCTTCGACGGTGAGGGCAATCGAGCCGTCCACGGCACGGGTGTTGTTGAGCACCTGGGTCAGAATCAGGGTGTAGCGGTAGGTGCGGTCACCACTGGTGCGCTGCAGGCGGAATGACTGCAGGCGCAGGCCGGAAGCGCTGTCCTCGGGAGAGACGATGCCGCGGTAGAAGGCGACCTCCTCGCGAATCTCGGCCAGCGCCTGCTGCAGCTCTCGCAGATCGGTGCTGACCTCCTCGAAGGCCTGGCGGTCAACCTGTGCACTGCGCTCGAGCATGGCCAGCCGTTCTCGCAGCTGGGTGTTCTGCTGCTCGAGTTGGCTGCGTGCCTGGCGCAGTTCATGCCGTTCCGTGGCGGCCACGTCGGTCTCGTGAAAGCCGTGGTGGTGGCCCAGGCTGTAGAGAGCGTAGCCACCGCCGAGGGTGAAGAGCAGGGCGCCGATGGCCAGTAGCGGCATGCGCCAGGGCGCATGACGGGTGACGACCAGTCGGCTCATGGACCCACCGCCAGCAGGTCGAGGCCGGTGGTCTCGGGCAGGCCGAAGAGCAGGTTCATGTTCTGCACCGCCTGTCCGGCGGCGCCCTTGACCAGGTTGTCGATCACCGAGAGCACCACGACCGTGTCGCCATCACCCGGACGGTGGACGGCGATACGGCAGGTGTTGATGCCACGCACGCTGCGTGTCTCCGGATGAGCCCCGGTCGGCATCACATCGACAAACGGCTCGTTGGCGTAGCGCTGTTCAAAGAGGGGTTGTAGGGCGGCGTCGTGGTCGCGCAAGCGGGCGTAGAGGGTGGCGTGGATGCCGCGCACCATCGGCGTCAGGTGGGGGACGAAGGTCAACGAGGCGTCGGCGGCCACCCGGCGCAGCCCCTGGGTGATCTCCGGCAGGTGGCGGTGGCCCGGCACGCCATACGCCTTGAAGCTCTCGCTGGCCTCGCACAGCAGGGTGCCGACCGCGGCCTTGCGCCCGGCGCCGCTGACCCCCGACTTGGCATCGGCGATCAGCCCGTGCGGCTCGATCACGCCGGCCTCAAGCAGTGGCAGCAGGCCGAGCTGGACGGCGGTGGGGTAGCAGCCGGGGTTGGCCACCAGGCGGGCGCCGCGCAGCGCCTCGCGGTTGACCTCGGGCAGGCCGTAGACCGCCTCTTCCAGCAGTTCGGGGCAGGCGTGTGGCATCCCGTACCAGCGCTCCCATTCGGCCGGGTCGCGCAAACGGAAGTCGGCGGCCAGGTCGATCACCTTGCAGCCGGCGGCAAGCAGCTCGCGCGTCTGCTGCATGGCTGTGCCGTTGGGAGTGGCAAAGAAGACCACATCGCAGTGCTGCAGGCGCGCAGTGTCTGGCTCGCTGAAGCAGAGGTCGACGCCACCGCGCAGCGCGGGAAAGAGCTCCGCCAGCGGTTTGCCCGCCTCGCTGCGCGAGGTGACCTCGGTCAGCTGGACGTCGGGGTGACGTGCCAGCAGGCGCACCAGCTCGACGCCGGTATAGCCGGTGGCCCCTACAATGGCTGCCTTGATCATGGTGAACCGTTTGCCGTGAATTCTGTCCAACGGGTCAGTATAAGCGAATCGTTCGGTGACGAAAATGCGACCGTTCGATTACAATGTGGACTGATTTTGCAACCTGTTGTCAGGGAAGGGAAAGATGAAAACAAGGGATCTGTTGGTGGTCACCGTCGCCGCACTGCTGCTCGGGGGGCTGATCTGGGCCTGGTTCGCGGCGCCGGAGGACGGCTTCGAAACGGCGCCCAGCGTGGCCATGCACGATCTGAACGGTGCACCGGTCGACCTGGCCGCGCTGCGTGGCCGTCCGGTACTGGTGACCTTCTGGGCCACCACCTGCGTCGGGTGCATTCGCGAGATGCCGCACTTGGCCGAACTGCACACGCAGTATGGCGAGCGCGGTCTCAAGGTGGTCGGGGTCGCGATGGCCTACGACAGCGACGAGGACGTACGTGAGCTGGTGCGGCTGCGCGAGCTGCCCTACACCATCGTGCACGATGTCGATGAGCGTGTCTCCCAGGCGTTCGGCGGTGTGCGCCTGACCCCGACCAGCTTCCTGATCTCGCCGGCCGGCCGCATCGTGCAACGCCGTCTGGGCGAGTTCGACATGGATCAGATGCGCGCATCGATCCACAACATGCTGTAAGGGGGTGAGCCATGCGCTGGATTCTCGCCCTGCACATCATCTTCATGGTGACTTGGTTCGCCGGTCTCTTCTACTTGCCCCGGCTCTTCGTCTACCACGCCATGAGCAGCGACGGGGTCTCCAACGAGCGCTTCAAGGTGATGGAGCGCAAGCTCTTCTGGGGGATCACCACCCCCGGCGGCGTGCTCACCTCCCTGTTTGGCTTCTGGCTGCTCTATGTTTACGGCTGGCAGGCCTTCTCCGGCACCGGCTGGCTGCACGCCAAGCTGGCGCTGGTCGCCCTGCTCATCGCCTACCACATCTGGTGCGGCAAGCTGGTGGCCGACTTCGCCGCCGACCGTAATCGACACGGCCACGTCTTCTACCGCTGGTTCAACGAGTTTCCGGT
>SKWO01000044.1 GCA_007128895.1 Gammaproteobacteria bacterium | reverse complement strand
TCTCTCAGGTGTCAAGACAGAGGGGCGGCAACCCATCGCCACGGATCGTGCCGGAGAGCCATGTCAGTCGCCACCCCCCACCACGCTACCCCCTATTTCGACCACAGCGGAAGCCCCAACAGCGGGCGCCTGCCGCCGTGGTTTCGTATCCGTCTGCCGGCCGAGGGGTATGGCGCCACGGCGAGCGCCGTCCACCAGCGTCAGCTGCACACCGTCTGCGAGGAGGCGCGTTGCCCCAACCGCAGCGAGTGCTGGGGACGTGGCACGGCGACCTTCATGATCCTCGGCGAGACCTGTACCCGCGCCTGTGCCTTCTGCGCCGTGGCCACCGGGCAGCCGCTGCCGGCCGATCCGGACGAGCCGCGCCGGGTCGCCGAGGCGGCGCGCAGCCTCGGGCTGGACTTCATCGTGCTCACCTCGGTCAACCGGGACGATCTGGCCGACGGCGGCGCGGCCCAGTTCGCCGCGACGCTGCGCGCGCTGCGCGCGGCCCTGCCCGAGGCGGGGCTGGAGATCCTGACGCCCGACTTTCGCCAGTGCGAAGCGGCGGCCGTGGCGACCATCGATGCGGCCCTGCCGCTTCGAGCCGATGGCACCACGCGGCTGGTCTGGGGCCACAATGTCGAGACGGTGCCGTCGCTCTACCGCGAGGCGCGCCGTGGCGCCCGTTATCAGCGCAGCCTCGACCTGTTGCGGCAGGTCGCCGCACTGCCCGGTGTCGAGGCCAAGTCGGCGGTGATGCTGGGGCTGGGCGAGCGCGACGACGAGGTGCGCGCGGTACTGTGTGATCTGCGCGACCATGGGGTGACCCGGCTGGCGATCGGCCAGTATCTGCGGCCGACGCCGCGCCACCTGCCGGTGCTTGAGTACCTGGCTCCGGAGCGTTTCGACCGCTGGCGTGACGAGGCGCTGACACTCGGCTTCAGCTGGGTACGCAGTGGTCCGCTGGTGCGCTCCTCCTACCATGCCGAGAGCGCCGAATGAGTGATTTGAGACAGACCCCCCTGCTGGCCGAGCATCAGGCCCTGGGTGCGCGCATGGTGCCGTTCTCCGGCTGGGTCATGCCGCTCCACTACGGCTCGCAGATCGATGAGCACCACGCGGTGCGGCGTGACAGTGGGCTGTTTGACGTCTCCCACATGGCCCTGGTCGACCTTCGCGGTGCCGACGCCCGTCGCTGGCTGCAGTCCCTGCTGGCCAACGACGTGGCCCGGATCGACGACCCCGGTCGCGCCCTCTACAGCTGCATGCTGGATGAGGATGGGGGGGTGATCGACGATCTGATCGTCTACCATCTAGGCCAGGACCACTACCGTCTGGTGCTCAACGCCGGCAACCGTGAGGCCGATCTGGCCTGGATGGCGCAGCAGCAGGCCGGCCATGATGTGACATGGCAGGTGCGCGACGACCTCGCGCTGCTCGCGCTGCAGGGGCCGCAGGCGTTGGCGCGGCTGACCACCCTGTGGCCGGAGCTGGCGCTGCCCGGCCGCTTTCGCGGCGTCAGCCACGGCGAGCGGTTCATCGCCCGTACCGGCTACACTGGCGAGGACGGCAGCGAGATCGCCGTGCCGGCGGCGCAGGCGGCCGAGCTGTGGCGGGCGTTGCTGGCCCTGGGGGTGCAGCCGTGCGGCCTGGGTGCCCGCGATACCCTGCGCCTGGAGGCCGGCCTCAACCTGCACGGCCACGACATGGATCGCAGCACCACCCCGCTGGAGAGCGGCTTGGGCTGGACCGTGGCCTGGCAGCCTGAAACGCGCGACTTTATCGGTCGGGCGGCACTGGTCGCCCAGCGCGAGGCCGGCGTGGCCCGTCAGCGCATCGGGGTACGGCTGCAGGGGCGCGGTGTACTGCGTGAGGGGCAGCCGCTCTTCGTCGGCGAACAGGCCGTTGGGCAACTGACCAGCGGCGGCTTTGCCCCAACCCTCGGTTGCGCCATCGGTCTGGCCCGGGTTGAGCGGGGTGTCGCGACGCAGGGCTTGGAGGTCGAGATTCGCGGTCGACGTCAGGCCGTCGATGTGGTGGAGATACCGTTTGTCCGGCCCACTCAAGGGTCGGCGTCAGAGCAGGTCAAACCCAGCAGCAAGGAGTAGCAAGATGAGCACGATTCCGGCAGAACTGAAGTACAGCAAGGAGCACGAGTGGATCCAGCCGCAGGCGGATGGCACCGTGCGTATCGGCATCACCGAGCATGCCCAGGGGCTGCTGGGGGACATGGTCTTTGTCGAGCTGCCCGAGAGCGGGCGCCAGCTCGCCACCGGCGAGGAGTGCGCCGTGGTCGAGTCGGTCAAGGCCGCCTCCGACGTCTACGCCCCGATCGCCGGTGAGGTGGTTGAGAGCAACGATGCCGTGGTCGATGCCCCGGAGCTGCTCAACAGCGATCCGTTTGGCGACGGCTGGCTCTTCGTCATGCGCCCGGACGATCCGTCCGAGCTCGACGGTCTGCTCGATGCCGACGGCTACGCCGCGCTGGTCGCCGAGGAGAGCTGATGCCGTTCATTCCGCACACCGCCGAAGAGGTGCGTACCATGCTCGACGCCATCGGCGTCGACCGCATCGAGACCCTGTTCGACGAGATCCCGCCGGCGTTGCGCTCCTCCGTGGGGGAGCGCGTGCCACCGGCGCTGAGTGAAATGGGGGTCAGCCAGCTGGCACGTCAGCGGGCACAGCAGCAGCGCCCGCTGGTCTGCTTTGCCGGTGGCGGCGCTTACGACCACCATATCCCTGCAGCGGTCTGGGAGATCACCACCCGGGGCGAGTTCTACAGCGCCTATACCCCGTATCAGCCGGAGGCGAGCCAAGGTACCCTTCAGACGGTCTACGAGTTCCAGAGCATGATCGCCGGTCTGACCGGCCTTGATGTCGCCAACGCCTCGCTCTACGACGGGGCGACGGCTCTGGCCGAGGCGATATTGATGGCGGTACGTGCCAACCGCAAGTCGTCCGCCAAGCGGGTGCTGCTGCCGGCGGCGCTGTCGCCGGCGTGGCGCGACTGCGTCCGTACCCTGGTCTCCGCCCAGGGCATCGAGCTGGAGCTGCTGCCCTTCGAAGCGGCCACCGGCACTGTCGATATGGCGGCGCTGGAGCAGGCGGCCGCGACACCCTATGCAGCCTTGGTGGTGGTGGTGCCGAACTATTTCGGTGCCATCGAGGCGGTGGATGCGCTGGTCGATCGCGCCCACGCTGACGGTGCGTTGGCCATCGCCGCGGTCAACCCGACCGCACTGGCCCTGTTGCGCCCGCCGGGTCAGTGGGGCGCGCAGGGAGCCGATATCGCCTGCGGCGAGGGGCAGCCGCTGGGAATACCGCTGGCCGGGGGCGGCCCCTACGTCGGCTTCCTCGCCTGTCGCCACGACCACGTGCGCCAGATGCCGGGGCGCATCGTCGGACGGGCGACCGACGCCGACGGTCGCCCCGGCTTTGTCCTGACCCTGCAGGCGCGGGAGCAGCACATCCGCCGTTCACGGGCGACCTCCAATATCTGCACCAATCAGGGGCTGATGGCGACCGCGGCGACCCTCTATATGGCGATCATGGGGCCGCAGGGGCTGGCCGATGTCGCCCGAGCCAGCCACGCCAACCTGCTGCGCCTGCGTGATGCGCTGACCGCGATCGACGGGGTGGAACCGATCTTCGGCAGTGCGGTCTTCCATGAGTGTGCGGTGCGTTTGCCGCGCCCCGCCCCGACCGTGCTGGCCGCGCTGGCCGACCGTGGCATCCTCGGTGGCGTGGCGCTGGGCCACGACTACCCCGAACTGGGCGAGGGTGCCCTGCTGGTCTGCGCCACGGAGCTGCGCAGCGAGGACGAGATCGCGGCCTATGCCACAGCGCTGGCCGCTATTCTTTGAACAACAAAAACCAAGGAGTGACCGCCATGAGAGGATTTCGACTGACCGTGCTGCTGGCGTTGTGGCTGCCGCTGGCGGCGTATGCCGCCGACCGCTTCGAGATGCAGGCGCAAGAGGTGGCGCCCAATGTCTATGCCGTGCTGAGCGGTTCGCTCGACTTTCCCAGCGAGGCCAACCAGGGCTGGAACTCCAACCTCGCCTTTATCGTGACCGATGACGGCGTGCTGGTCTTCGACACCGGCTCTTCCGAGGCAATTGGCGAGGCGCTGCGACAGCAGATCCGCCAGGTCACCGATGCCCCGATCCGCTGGATCATCAACTCGCATGCCCACGGTGACCACTGGATGGGCACCGCTGCCCTGATGGAGGAGGCCGGCACGGAGGTCATCGCCACCACGACGACCCGCGATCTGATTGCCGAAGGCGGTCAGGGCTGGATCGACGACTTCAACCGCATGACCGGCGGCGCGATCGGCTCGGTGCGGGTGGTGGTGCCCGAGACCACCATCGACCAGGACACGGAGCGCAGCTTTGGCGGCGTGCGCACCGTGATGCTGGTGGCTGAGCACGCCCATTCGCCGGGCGACATGGCGTTGTGGCTGCCCGACCATCAGGTGCTGCTGGCCGCCGATGCGGTCTATGAAGGGCGTCTGCCCGGCACCTTCGACGCCGACATCCCGGGTTGGATCGACTTTCTGCATCGACTCGAGGCACTCGGTGCCGAGGTCGTTGTGCCCGGCCACGGCAACGTGGGTGACGGTGCCACCTTGGTCCGCCAGCGCGACTTCTTCGAGACCGTCTGGGCGCTGGCCGAGGCCGGCTTCGAGGCCGGTCAGCTCGACTTCGAGGTGGCCGAGACGGCGCGTACCGAGATGGCCCACTTCGAGACCTACTATCCCGATCTGCAGGAGGGCGTGGGGGCGATCGTCTCGCGCGCCTATCTGCAGGTCGAGGCCACCCTCTTCTAAAGCGGCGGAGTCTGCATGCTGATCTTTGAACGCAGTCGCGCCGGCCGTCGCGCCGGCGCCCACGCCATCACCACCGATGCGACCGGCGAGCTGCCGGCGGCGATGCTGCGCGCCTCGCCGCCGCCGCTGCCCGAGGTGAGTGAGCTCGACGCGGTGCGCCACTATACCCGTCTGTCGCAGAAGAACTTCTCCATCGACACCCACTTCTACCCGCTCGGCTCGTGCACGATGAAGTACAACCCGCGGGTCTGCAACACACTGGCGATGCAGCCGGCCTTCCTCGGCCACCACCCGCATGCACCGGCCGAGGCGGGACAGGGGCTGCTGGCTTGCCTCTTCGAGCTGCAGGAGATGTTGTGCGATGTCACCGGTATGCGCGCCTTCTCGTTGGCGCCGATGGCCGGCGCTCAAGGGGAGTTTGCCGGGGTGGCGATGATCCGCGCCTACCACGAGGCGCGCGGCGACACGGTGCGCCGCGAGATCCTGGTGCCCGATGCCGCTCACGGCACCAACCCGGCCACGGCGGCGATGTGCGGCTACACTGTCCGCGAGATCCCGACCGACCGTGACGGCGATGTCGATCTGGAGGCGTTGCGTGCGGCGGTTGGCCCGCAGACAGCCGGGATCATGCTGACCAATCCGTCGACCCTTGGCGTCTTTGAACGCAAGGTCGCCGAGATGTCGCGCATCGTGCACGAGGCCGGTGGGCTGCTCTATTATGACGGTGCCAACCTGAACGCAATTCTCGGTCGGGTGCGGCCGGGCGACATGGGCTTCGATGTCATCCACATCAACCTGCACAAGACCTTCTCCACCCCGCACGGTGGCGGCGGTCCGGGTGCCGGACCGATCGGAGTCAGCGAGCGGTTGGCGCCCTTTCTGCCGATACCGCTGGTGGCGCAGGGGGAGGCGGGATTGCGCTGGGTCGAGGCCGGTGAACGGCCGCAGACCATCGGGCGGATGGGCGCCTTTGCCGGCAACGTCGGCGTGCTGCTGCGCGCCTGGGTCTACATGCGGCTACTCGGCCGCGACGGCATGCAGCGGGTAGCCGATTACGCCACCCTCAACGCCAACTACCTGATGGCGCGCCTGCGTGCCGCCGGCTTCGACCTGGCCTACCCGCACCGCCGCGCCACCCACGAGTTCATCGTGACCCTCAAGCGCCAGGCCAAGACGCACGGCGTGACGGCGATGGACTACGCCAAGCGGCTGCTCGACTTCGGTATGCACGCTCCGACCACCTACTTCCCGCTGCTGGTGCCGGAGTGTCTGCTGATCGAGCCGACCGAGACCGAGAGCCTGGAGACGCTGGATGCCTTCGTCGAAGCGATGGTGGCGATCGAGCAGGAGGCACAGGCGCAGCCGGAGCAGCTCAAGGGGGCGCCGTACACTTTGCCGGTACGGCGCTTTGATGAGGTACGTGCGGCCCGCGAGCCCGACCTGGCGTGGCGACCGAGGGCCTGAGGGGCGCGCAGATCGCTTTTCATGAAACCGTCGCGGCGCCGATGGTATCATGGCCGCCTTTTGTAGCAAGGCGAGGGAGTCGAGCGATGGCAGACGGCGCCGAGATCAACAAGCCCGCCCACCGCGGCCTGTATCATGTCGTGATGGCGGCCCTCTACTCATGGCAGGGGTTGCGTGCGGCGGTGCGCTACGAGGAGGCCTTTCGCCTCGAATTGATCGCTGTACTCTTTCTGGCGCCACTTGCGCTGTGGCTGGGGCAGAGCGGGGTCGAGCGGGCGCTGCTGCTCGGCTCGCTGCTGCTGGTGCTGATCGTCGAGCTGGTCAACTCGGCGATCGAGGCGGTGGTCGATCGGATTGGCGTCGAGCACCACGAGCTTTCGGGTCGCGCCAAGGATATCGGCTCGGCCGCTGTCTTTCTCTCGCTGCTCTTTGTGGCCACTGTATGGGGATTCATCCTGTATGACCGCTTCTTCTGATCCCGATATCCTGCGTACCATCCTGCGCCGCAAGGCCGAGGAGGTAGCGGACCGCTCCGCCATCACTCCTCTGCGACTGATGCGTGAACAGGCGGCCGCTGCAGCGCCGGTGCGCGGCTTTCTGGCGGCGTTGCGCGCACGCGCGGCCAAGGGTGAGGCGGCGGTCATTGCCGAGGTCAAGAAGGCGTCACCGAGCCGTGGCATCATCCGCCCCGACTTCGATCCGGTCGCGATCGCTCGTTCCTATGCCGACCACGGCGCGGCCTGCCTCTCCGTGCTGACCGATATCGATTTCTTTCAGGGCAGTGACGACTACCTGCGCCAGGCCCGCGCCGCTTGTGCCCTGCCTATACTGCGCAAGGAGTTCATCGTCGACCCGTGGCAGCTCTTTGAGGCGCGGGCGATGGGTGCCGACTGTGTGCTGCTGATTGTGGCGGCGCTCGATCAGGCCCGGCTGGGCGAGCTCCACAGCGTGGCGCGCGAGCTGGGCATGGATGTGCTGGTCGAGGTGCACGACCGTGACGAGCTCGATCAGGCGCTGTCGTTGGGCCTCGATATGGTCGGTATCAACAACCGCAACCTGCACACCTTCGAGACCCGACTGGAGACGACCCTCGACCTGCTGAGTCAGATTCCCCAGTCGACGCTGGTTGTGACGGAGAGCGGTATCCACACCCGAGACGATGTCGCGCGCCTGCGCGCCGCCGGCGTCGATACCTTCCTGGTCGGCGAGGCCTTCATGAAGGTTCCCGAGCCGGGTGAAAAACTGGCACAATTGTTCTTTTGAGTGGGTTGAGCATGAAAGCACGCGTCAAGTGGTTGGAGGCGAGGGCCTTTGTCGGTGAGAGCGGCAGTGGCCATGCGGTGGTGATGGACGGTCCGCCTGAGGTCGGTGGTCGCAACCTCGGGCCGCGCCCGATGGAGATGCTGCTGCTCGGCATGGGCGGCTGCGCCTCGTTCGATGTGGTCAGCATCCTCTCCAAGCAGCGCCAGCGGATTACCGATTGCGTGGCCGAAATCGAGGCGCAGCGCGCCGAGAGTGACCCCAAGGTCTTTACCGAGATTACCCTCCGCTTCATCGTCACCGGCTTCGATCTGGACGAAAAGAAGGTGGCGCGCGCGGTCGAGCTCTCGGCCGAGAAGTACTGCTCGGCCTCGATCATGCTGGGGCAGGTGGCACGCATCACCCACCAGTACGAAGTGCGTCAGGAGGCCCGCTGATGGAACGACCGGCAGCGACCTCCGGCATGCGCCACGTGGCCCTCTTCGTCGAGCAGTTCGAGGCGTGCGAACACTTTTATGTCGATCTGCTCGGCATGCAGGTCGAATGGCGCCCCGATCCCGACAACGTCTACCTGACCTCGGGCAACGACAACCTGGCGCTGCACCGGGCGCCCCGGGTTGAGCGCGGCGAGCCGCAGCGGCTCGACCACATTGGCTTCATCATCGAGCGCCATGAGGATGTACAGGCGTGGTTCGACTTCCTGCGTAGCCACGGGATACGCATGAAGACCGAGCCTCGCCGCCACCGTGATGGTGCCACCAGCTTCTACTGCCTCGACCCTGACGGCGTCACGGTGCAGATGATCTGTCACCCGCCGCTGATCGGCAAGGCGTGACCGCTTTTCTTACTTACCCGAACAAGGAGGGTCTGCCTTGGTACAGCCGATGAAAAAGCTGAAGCTCTATGGCTTCAATAATTTGACCAAGACGCTCAGTTTCAATATCCACGACATCTGCTTTACCCAGACCGAGGAGCAGCGGCAGGCGTATATCGACTATATCGACGAGGAGTACAACGCCGAACGGCTGACCAATATCCTCTCGGATGTCTCCGATATCATCGGCGCCAATATCCTCAATATCGCCCGCCAGGATTACGATCCGCAGGGGGCGAGTGTGACGATCCTGATCTCCGAGGAGCCGGTCACCACGGAGGAGATCCTGGAGGAGAACAGCGAGGCGCCGGGGCCGTTGCCCGACTCGGTAGTGGCCCATCTGGACAAGAGCCACATCACCGTGCACACCTATCCGGAGAGCCACCCGCACAACGGCATCAGCACCTTCCGCGCCGATATCGACGTCTCCACCTGTGGCCGTATCTCGCCGCTGCGTGCGCTCAATTACCTGATCCACAGCTTCGAGTCGGACATCGTCATCATGGACTACCGCGTGCGCGGCTTCACCCGTGATGTACGGGGGCGCAAGCACTTCATCGATCACAAGATCAGCTCGATCCAGAACTTCATCGCCAAGGATACCAAGGAGCGGTATCAGATGATCGATGTGAACGTCTATCAGGAGAACATCTTCCACACCAAGATGCTCCTGAAAGAGTTCGATCTCGACAACTACCTCTTCGGCATCAACGCCGCCGACCTGCCCGAGCGCGAGCGCAAGACGATCCACCAGCGTCTGCATCGCGAGATGATGGAGATCTTCTACGGCCGCAACATGTCGCGGCTGCCGCGGTAGATTGCACGCAACGGCTTCCGTGATCAGGGCCGAACTTGTGGGGGTGCCAATTCGCTGGTTTTTTCCGCGATCAGGGCTCTGATCGGTTGTCTGGCTCGCATCCGTTTGGGTGCCGTGCCCGGCTCGGCGTAAGCCGTTGCGAGGGACGCCGTGAATACATCCATGTAGGCTCGAGCATGGACGTCCTGTCCATGCACGCCCTCGCAACGGCTTCCCCCGATCCGGGTCGAACGTTGGGTGCCAGCCGTTCGTCGTAGCCCGCCATGGATGGGTTTACGGCGTCCGTCGACAGGCCCTACCCCAGACCGGACAGCACCCGCTTTCGGCCCGAATCGGCCCAAGGCTATACCCAATAGGCGCTGCGCGTCATGACCTTCGACATTAAGGGCATCAGTACGTTGCGAACCGGCGCGGGGAGTTCGGCGCCGCCGGCGTGGAGGGCGACGGTGGCGTGATGGGCCTCGTCCTCGCGCATCTGCTCCAGGATCGCGCGGCTGCGCCGATCTTGCTCGGGCAGTTGCGCCAGGTGTTCGTCGAGGTGGCGGATGACCTGGTGCTCGGTCTCGGCGACGAAACCGAGGCTCCAGCGGTCGCCTACGGCGCCGGCCACGGCGCCCATCGCCAGCGAGCCGAAGTACCAGACCGGATTGAGGTAGCTGACGTGGGTGCCGAGTTCACGGGCGCGCCGTTCACACCAGTCCAGGTGGTCGTTCTCTTCCAGTGCGGCCCGCTCCATCTTTTCGCGGACCTCGGGCAGGCGGGCGGTCAACGCCTGACCCTGGTAGAGGCCCTGTGCCGAGACTTCGCCGGCATGGTTGATGCGCATCAAGGCCCCGGCATGGCGTCGCTCGGCGTCGTTCATCGGCGCTTCAGGGTGGGTTTCAGCCGGGTTGGGGCGTTCGGTCAGCAGCGGCTTGCCCAGCAAGGTGCGCAGGCCGATGTCGAGATTCATCACCACATGGTCGGCAAAGGTAAAGCGGCGGCGGGTCATGGGCTCTCCGTTCGGCTTTCGAGTTGACGGGCGATCAGGGTGATCGGGTGGACTACCTCGGTCGGCAGACCGGCCTCACGCAGACCTGCGGCCAGATGCAGGGCGCAGCCGGTGTTGGAGGTGGCCAGCCAGGCCGGTGGCTGCGCCATGAGCGGCTCCAGTTTGGACGCGCGCAGACGGGCGGCCTGCTCCGGATGGGTCAGCAGGTGGGCGCCGCCGGCGCCGCAGCAGTGGGCGTTGTTCGGCAGCGGCGCCAGCTCGATGCCGGGGATCGCGCGCAGCAGTTGGTGGGGGAAGTGCGGCTCGCGCAGGACCCAGGTCAGGCTGCAGGGGTCGTGGATCGCGACCGCGCCGTCGAGCGGCCGCAGGGTGTGTCCCTTGAGTGCCTCGCTCTCGACCAGAAAGCGGCTGATGTCGCGAACCTGGGCGGAGAAGGCGGCGGCGCGGGCGCGGTCGGCCTCATCGGGCCAGTCGAGCCCGGCGTAGTCGTGCAGTTGGGCGCCGCAGCCGCTGACGATGTCGATGATCGCGTCGACCGGCTCGGGCAGCGCAGCGAAGGCGTCGAGGTTGGCGCGCGCCAGCCGCAGCGCCTCATGCGGTTCACCGTTGTGCTGGTGCAGGGCGCCGCAGCACTGTTGCTGATCGCTGACGTGGACGGCAAAGCCGGTGGTGGTGAGCACCTGAATCACCGCCTCGAGGGCGGTACGATCGAACGTCTCTGAGAGGCACCCGGTAAAGAGCGCGACGGCACCGCGCTGGGTGCCGCGTGCCGGGTAGACCGGCTGCCAGCGAGGGGCGGGCGGCAGCTTCGGCAGTTGGCTTTCGAGCCGTTCCAGATCGAGCAGGCGCAACACGCCGCTGCCGCGTACCGCCCGTTGCACACCGCTGCGCTGATAGAGGCGCAATAGAGCCATGGCGCTGCGCAACCGACGGCGGCTGGCGACAGTGGCGAAGGCGAGTTGGCGCGCCTTGCGCTGGGCCAGGGTGGTCGGGCGCTGCGGCTCGGTTACCTCACGCACGGTGTCGATCAATTGGCCGTAGGGGACCCGCGACGGGCAGACGAATTCGCAGGCGCGACAGCCGAGGCAGTGGTCGAGGTGGGCCAAGCCGGCGTCGTCGAGGGGCAGATCGCCGGTTGCCAGCCCCTTCATCAGGGTGATGCGCCCGCGCGGCGACTCGGCCTCGTCCAGGCTTTGGGCGTAGGTCGGACAATGGGGGACGCAGAAGCCGCACATGACGCAGAGCGACGCCCCTTGGTAGAGCCGGGCCAGGCGCGGGTCGTCGATCTTGGGTGGCGCGGGCGCCATGCCGGGGCCGTAGTCGGAGAAGTCCGGGAAGTCCATGCTGGTCGTCCGTGCCGGGGGTGGTAGAATGGATTCTAACCCAGCCGCGAAAGGATGTGCCATGCCGGAGCCGTACTACGTTCATCATCTTTTCTTTTGCACCAACCACCGTGCGGACGGCAAGGACTGCTGCGCGCGGCGCATCGAGGCGGAGTCGCTGCGCAGCTACGCCAAGGACCGCTGCAAGGCGCTGAACATCTTCGGGCCGGGCATGGTGCGCATCAACAGTGCCGGTTGTCTGGGCCGCTGCGACGAAGGACCGGTGATGGTGGTCTATCCCGAGGGGGTCTGGTACACCTTCGTCGATCGTGAGGATATCGACGAGATCATCGATTCGCATCTGCGTAATGGCAAGGTGGTGGAGCGGTTGCGTCTGCGGGGTTGACATCTCCCTTATGTGTGCATAGGATTACCTTATCGGTGTTGGTCCGTGATCGACCCCGATATCCTCCTTGGTGTACCTTAGCGCGGCCACGTCATCGACCCCGGCCGCGTTTTTTTCTCCATGCAGGCGGCAATGCACACAGTGCTTGCATGATCGGGCGGTTCTGGTTTACTATCTCGCCCCTTTCACACGACCCGATTCGTTTTCGGAGTACAGGATACCATGAAGACCTTCAGCGCCAAGGCCGAAACCGTGCAGCGTGACTGGTACGTCGTCGATGCCGATGGCAAGACGCTCGGCCGGCTCGCCAGCGAGATTGCCCGCCGCCTGCGTGGCAAGCACAAGGCCGAGTACACCCCGCACGTCGACACCGGTGACTACATCATCGTCATCAATGCCGAAAAGGTGCGCGTGACCGGCAACAAGGAGACGCAGAAATACTACCATCGCCACACCGGCTACATTGGTGGGCTCAAGAGCGTGCGTCTGGACAAGATGCGCGCCGAGAAGCCGGAGCGCATCCTCGAGCACGCTGTGCGCGGCATGATGCCGAAGAACCCGCTGGGTCGGGCGATGTTCCGCAAGCTGCGCGTCTACCCGGGCGCGAACCATGAGCACGCCGCGCAGCAGCCGCAGCCGCTCGAGATCTGATTTCGGAGTTTGACCAGATGGCACAGACGCAATACTACGGCACCGGCCGTCGCAAGAGTTCCACCGCCCGCGTTTTCCTGCGCCCCGGCAGTGGCAGCATCACCGTCAATGACCGCCCGGTCGACGAGTACTTCGGTCGTGAAACCGCCCGCATGGTGGTGCGCCAGCCGCTTGAGCTGGTCGAGATGACCGATCGCTTCGACATCAAGGTCAATGTCCAGGGCGGTGGCGGCACCGGCCAGGCCGGCGCTATCCGGCTCGGCATTACTCGCGCCCTGATGGAGTACGACGAGACCCTGCGCCCGAATCTGCGCAAGGCCGGCTTCGTGACCCGCGATGCGCGTGAGGTCGAGCGCAAGAAGGTCGGCCTGCGCAAGGCGCGGCGCCGTCCGCAGTTCTCCAAGCGCTAAGCGGAAGCCGCCGTTTATTGGGGGATCGTCTAGCGGTAGGACTACGGACTCTGACTCCGTCAACCCAGGTTCGAATCCTGGTCCCCCAGCCATAGCAAAGAGGGCTTGCCGCCAGGTAAGCCCTCTTTCATTTCCAGGCCCTACACTTCGCCGAGACGATGGAACAGACGCGCATCGAGATCGATAATCTGCCCCCACGCCACGTCGGTGCGCCGGCCATTGCGGTCACTGGGCGAGGCTTTACCTTCAGCGTGTTGCGTATCCTCGACGCCGACCCGGAGCGGATCGTCGCCGATCTCGAGCACCATCTGGCGCAGCATCCGAACTTTTTCCACCGCGCTCCGGTGGTGCTCGACCTGCAGGCTGTGGCCGAGGCGCCGCCGAGCCTGACGTCGTTGATCGCCGCGTTGCGCGAGCGCGGCCTAATTCCGGTCGCCGTGCAACACTGCCCTCCAGAGCTGCTTGATGAGGCGCTGGCGTGTGGCCTCGCCGAGACCGGCGGTGGCGGGGGTGCGCGCCGCGAACGGTCGGTGCGTCCGCCGAGTGAGCCGCAGGCGGCTGCGCCGCGCCGCCTGCGCGTCGTGCGTCAGCCGATCCGCTCGGGGCAGCAGGTCTACGCGGCCGACGCCGATCTGGTGGTGGTCGGTACGGTCAATCCCGGCGCTGAGGTGCTGGCGGACGGTTCGATCCATATCTATGGCGCCTTGCATGGCAAGGCGCTGGCCGGCGTCAAGGGGGATGCGGGCTGCGCCATCTTCTGCAACAGCTTTGGTGCCGAGCTGATAGCCATTGCCGGTACCTACCTGTCGGCGGACGAGATGGCTGCGGTGCCGCGCGACAAGGTGGTGCAGGTCACTCTGCGCGACGGGGCGCTGGTGATAGAATAGCCCGCAACAAAGGCAAGGGAGAGAGGCAGTGGCTGAGATCATCGTAGTGACATCGGGCAAGGGCGGTGTGGGTAAGACCACCACCAGCGCCAACTTTGCCATGGGGCTGGCCCAGCGCGGCCACCGGACGGTCGTGATCGACTTCGACGTCGGCCTGCGCAACCTCGAC
Organism: Gammaproteobacteria bacterium; assembly: GCA_007128895.1. Lineage (GTDB taxonomy): Bacteria > Pseudomonadota > Gammaproteobacteria > SKWO01 > SKWO01 > SKWO01. Next base: position 34,892 of record SKWO01000044.1, on the reverse strand, counting down.
CTGGTGCTCGGGTGCGAGCGCCGGGTGGTTTACGACTTCGTCAACGTCATCCACGGGGAGGCGACGCTGAAGCAGGCGCTGATCCGTGACAAGCGTAACGATCACCTGCATGTGTTGCCGGCCTCACAGACGCGGGACAAGGAGGCGCTGACCGTGGAGGGCGTCGGCCAGGTGCTGGAGGCACTGGCATCCGACTTCGACTATATTATCTGCGACTCACCGGCCGGCATCGAGCACGGTGCCGTGACGGCGCTCTACTACGCCGATCGCGCGCTGGTGGTGACCAACCCCGAGGTCTCGTCGGTGCGTGACTCCGATCGCATCCTCGGTATTCTCGCCGCCAAGTCGCGTCGCGCCATCGAGGGCGGGGAGCCGGTGCGTGAGCACCTGGTCTTGACCCGCTACTCGCCGCAGCGGGTCCAGCGTGGCGAGATGCTGAGCGTGGGCGATGTCGGCGAGATTCTCGGTATCCCGCTACTGGGCGTGATTCCGGAGTCGCCGGCCGTGCTGCAGGCCTCCAACGAAGGCGTGCCCGTGGTGCTGGACGAGGGTAGCGATGCCGGCCATGCCTATCGCGATCTGGTCGGGCGTTTTCTTGGCGAGGAGCGAGCGCACCGCTTCATCGAGGTGGAGCGCAAGGGGCTGCTCGGCCGTCTGTTGGGGAGGTAGGGATGATGGGCATTCTCGATTTTCTGCGTGCCTCACGCAGCCAGAACAGCGCCTCAGCCGCCAAGGAGCGGCTGCAGATCGTGGTGACTCACGAACGTATCCGGCGCAACGCGCCGGACTACCTGCCGATGCTGCAACGCGAGCTGGTCGAGGTCATTCGCAAGTATGTCGATATCGACCAGGATCAGGTCAGCGTCAACCTGGAGCGTGAGGGGGACTACGGCGTGCTCGAGCTCAATATTGTCCTGCCCGACCTGCCGGATCGCCCCCAGGCTTAGGAAGCTAATCGAGCAGCGTCGTCCAGTCGATGGCGGCGTCGCCGAAAACCAGGAAGTGGGGATTGAGCAGCGAATCCTTGGTGTTGTAGCGCAGCGGCACCAGTTGGGTGTCGGTGATCTGGCCGCCGGCCTCTTCGACGATGCACTGGGCGGCGGCGGTATCCCACTCCGAGGTCGGGCCGAAACGCGGATAGACATCGGCCTTGCCCTCCGCCACCATGCACGACTTCAGTGAGCTGCCGACACTGACCAGGGTGTGGTCGCCGACCCGATCAAGAAAGCCCTGCAGTGAGACACCAGCGTGTGAGCGGCTGCCGGCGACGATCAGCGGTCGCCCCTGGGGCAGCTCACGGCAGCGGATCGGCTGCGCTGGGCGCCCCGGTACCTCCTTGAACGCCCCCATGCCGCGGCGGGCGAAGTAGCAGACCCCCCCAACTGGCACCAGGATCACGCCGAGGACTGGCTCGCCTTGGTCGATCAGGGCGATGTTGACGGTAAACTCGCCGTTACGCGAGATGAACTCGCGGGTACCGTCGAGCGGGTCAACCAGCCAATAGCGCTGCCAGCGGCTGCGCTCGTCGAACGGGATCGAGGCGGACTCCTCGGAGAGAATCGGGATATCAGGAGTCAGTTCGCTCAGGCCGTCGCTGATGACCCGGTGCGCGGCCATGTCGGCGATGGTGACCGGGGTGTCGTCCCCCTTGGTGCGCACGCCGATCTCCGGCTGGTCGTAAATTTGCATGATTTCGCGCCCGGCTTCGCGTGCCAGGGCGATGATGCCGTCAAGCAGGCGGTCGCGATAGGTCGGTTCAGTGCTCACGAAGCAGGTGCTCCCGGGTCATGAAGAGGGCGGCGATGCTGCGCGCCTCGCTGCACTCCTCATGCTGCAGCAGGGCAGAGAGGTTGTCGAGTCGCCAAGGGATCACTTCGATCGGCTCCGGTTCGTCGCCGGTGCGGTGGCTGGGGTAGAGATCGCGGGCCAGGATGATGTGGCTGGCCCCGCGGATGTAGGCCGGGGCCAGGGTCAACTGACCCATCTCGGAGAGAGCGCGCGCGCCGTAACCGGTCTCTTCCATCAGCTCGCGGTTGGCCGCCTCCAATGGGCTCTCGCCGGCCTCGATGCGTCCCTTGGGCAGGGCCAGTTCATAACGGTGGACGCCTGCGGCGTACTCACGGATCAGCAGCACGGTCTCGTCGTCCAGCAGCGGTACGACCAGTACCGCGCCGTGGCTGTTGCCTGAGCCGATCAGGCGCTCATACTCGACCTCGACGCCGTTGGAGAAGCGTAGTTCCAGCCGTTCGATCCGAAAGAGTCGGCTTTGGGCGATGATCTCCTGGTGCAGGATGTCGGGCTTGGGCATGGCGATGGCCGTGTTTAGCCGGGGCGGCGTGGCCGCCGCGCTCCCGAGCGCCGCGGTGCACCACCACCACGGCGCGGCGCGGCGCGCTCTCCTTCGCGGCGCGGTGGGCGTGGCGGGCGGGTGATGGCGGGAAGCAGATCGGCCGTGATGGCGGCGCGCTCCAGCTTGTGCCCGGTATAGGCCTCAATCTCCATCAAGGAGAAGGCGTAGCGTTCGCAGGCCAGGCTGATCGCGGCACCCGACGCGCCGGCACGACCGGTACGCCCGATGCGATGGACGTAGTCCTCCGGGTCCTGTGGTAGATCGAAGTTGTAGACGTGGCTGACCTCTGGGATATGCAGGCCGCGCGCGGCGACATCGGTCGCCACCAGCACCGGGAGTTCACCCTCGCTGAACCGTTCCAGCAGGCGCATGCGCTTGTTCTGTGGCACGTCGCCGGAGAGGACGTCAGCGCGAACCTCATTGGCGCGCAGGGTGGCGGCAACCCGCTCGGCAACATGCTTGGTGTTGACGAAGACCAGGCTGCGATAGGGTTGCTGCTGGCGAAAGAGGCCGACCAGCAGGGGCAGCTTCTCATCGTCGGACGGCATGTAGACCGATTCGGTGATGCGTTCGGCGGTCTTGCGTTCGACCTCGACCGTCACCTTCTGCGGGTTGTTCATGTGCTCGTAGGCCAGCTCCAGTACACGCCAGGAGAGGGTGGCGGAAAAGAGCATGTTGAGGCGTGCCGCCGGGCTGGGCATGCGCCGCATCAAGAAGCGGATGTCCTTGATGAAGCCCAGGTCGAACATGCGATCGGCCTCATCCAGTACCACCACCTGGATCGCCTTGAGGTCGAAGATGTGCTGCTTGAAATAGTCGATGATGCGGCCCGGGGTGCCGATCAGCACGTCGCTACCCGCTTCGAGCTGTTTGCGCTGACCGTCGTAATCGGCGCCGCCGAAGACCAGTGCCAGGCGCAGACCGGTGTGGGCGCCCAAGGCGGTGGCGTCCTTGTGAATCTGGATGGCCAGCTCGCGAGTGGGAGCGACAATCAGGGCGCGCGGCTGGGTCGGGTGGCGGCGCTCGTCGGTTGGATTGCGCATCAGGTGGTTGAACGTGGCCACCAGAAAGGCGGCCGACTTGCCGGTGCCGGTCTGAGCCTGCCCGGCGATGTCGATGCCGTTGAGAGCGATGGGCAGTGCGAGTGACTGGATCGGTGTACAGTATTCAAAGCCGGCTTCGCGGATGCCCTGGGCCAGGCCAGGCGGCAGGTCGAAGCTGTCGAATCGGGTCTCAGAGAGGTGATGCGTTTCCATGGCGCAACAGCATACCAGAAACGCTGTTCAGGCGGTGCATTCGCCCGCGGCGGGAGAGGGGTTGCAAGCGGGACTTGAAATTGGTGCCGCTTTGGGATCAAATGAACGATACATCCAAACCGTCATACTGAATTTGCGGAGGCAAGATGAGCGACAAGATTGCGTACGTCACCGATGATACCTTCGAGGCCGAGGTGCTTCAGGCTGAAGGGCCGGTGCTGGTCGACTACTGGGCAGACTGGTGTGGGCCGTGCAAGATGATTGCGCCGATACTGGATGAGATCGCCGAAGAGTATGACGGCAAGCTCAAGGTGGCCAAGCTGAACATTGACGAAAACCCCGGCACGCCGCCCAAGTACGGCATCCGTGGCATCCCGACCCTGATGATCTTCAAGGGCGGCAATGTCGAGGCGACCAAGGTCGGTGCCGTCTCCAAGTCGCAGCTCAGCGCCTTCATCGACAGCAATCTGTGACTCCTGTGGGCCGTGTCTGCGCCATGCCGGTGTGGACACGGCTCGACGCAGGTGGTAGAGTTCAACCGCCTGTAGAGTCCTCGCACTGATTCAGCGCCACCGGTTCGGGCCCATTCATCACTAGCCCAGGCGTTGTCCGCACGCAGCACTCCGGCACCACACACCCCCGTCCAATCCATTCCAACGGCCCTCGGCCCCTGCGCCGTTTGCCGCGCACGTCACGCAGATCAACAGAAGCAATGAACCTCACAGAACTGAAAAGAAAGACGGCTACCGAACTGCTCGAGCTGGCCAATGAAATGAATCTCGAGGGGGTAGCGCGCTCCCGCAAGCAGGACATCATCTTTGCCATGCTCAAGGCGCACGCGCGCAACGGCGAGGCGATCTACGGCGACGGGGTGGTCGAGATTCTGCAGGATGGCTTCGGTTTTCTGCGCTCCGCCGACAGCTCCTACCTGGCCGGCCCCGACGACATCTACGTTTCGCCGAGCCAGATCCGCCGCTTCAGCCTGCGTACCGGCGATACCGTCTCCGGCAAGATTCGCCCGCCGAAGGAGGGGGAGCGCTACTTTGCCCTGCTCAAGGTCGACGAGATCAACTACGAGCCGCCGGAGAACGCCAAGAACAAGGTACTGTTCGAGAACCTGACCCCGCTCTTTGCCAACAAGCGGCTGACCATGGAGGTCGGCAACGGCAGTTCGGAAGACCTGACCGCGCGCACCATCGATCTGGTGGCGCCGATCGGCAAGGGGCAGCGCTCGCTGATCGTCTCGCCTCCGAAGGCGGGCAAGACAATGATGCTGCAGCACATCGCCCAGTCGATCACGGCCAACCATCCCGAATGTTACCTGATCGTGTTGCTGATCGACGAGCGGCCGGAAGAGGTCACCGAGATGGCGCGTTCGGTGCGCGGCGAGGTCGTCTCCTCCACCTTTGATGAGCCGGCCACGCGCCACGTTCAGGTCGCCGAGATGGTGATCGAGAAGGCCAAGCGGCTGGTTGAGCACAAGAAGGATGTGGTCATTCTGCTCGACTCGATTACCCGTCTGGCGCGTGCCTACAACACCGTGATCCCCTCCTCCGGCAAGGTCCTGACCGGCGGTGTCGATGCCAACGCCCTGCATCGGCCGAAACGCTTCTTCGGCGCGGCCCGCAATATCGAGGAGGGCGGCTCGCTGACCATCATCGCCACCGCGTTGGTCGATACCGGTTCGCGCATGGACGACGTCATCTTCGAGGAGTTCAAGGGTACCGGCAACAGCGAGCTGCACCTCGATCGACGCATCGCCGAGAAACGCATCTACCCGGCGATCAACATCAACAAGTCGGGTACCCGCCGCGAAGAGCTGCTCACCCACCCGGATGAATTGCAGAAGATGTGGATCCTGCGCAAGCTGCTGCACCCGATGGACGAGCTGGCCGCCAGTGAGTTCCTGCACGACAAGTTGAAGGCCACCAAGACCAACGGCGAGTTCTTCGACTCGATGCGTCGCTGATCGCAGTGATTGCATGAAGGCGGCAAGGCCCGCTATAATTAACCGTTTACCGTATCCACATGCGTGCGGTGCCCGACAAAGGCTCGGGTAGCGGCGCGCCAGCATGAGACGAGGTTTGAGATGAAGGCCGATATCCACCCGAAGTATGAGAAGGTCACGGTGACCTGCAGTTGCGGCAACACCTTCGAGACCCGTTCGACCCTCGGTCGTGACGAGCTCAATATCGAAGTCTGCTCCGCCTGCCACCCGTTCTACACCGGCAAGCAGAAGATCGTCGATACGGCCGGTCGCGTGGATAAGTTCCGCCAGAAGTACGGCCTGAAGAAGTAACACCGGCGCGATCCGCCGCAGCGCGCGGTGGCGAGCGCGATCAAGGGCACCCCGTGGCTGCATGGTGTGCCCTTTTTCATGCCTGCACGACAAGGAGAGCCTGATGGAAAGCCCCAACGACCCCCGCGAGACGCTGCGTCAGGACGCGCTGCGCTACCACGCTGAGCCCCGCCCGGGAAAGATCGCCACGGCGATCACCAAGCCGTGCGCCAGCCAGCGCGATCTGAGTCTGGCCTATACTCCGGGCGTGGCTGAACCGGTACGCGAGATTGCGCGCGATCCGGCGGCCGCCTGGCGCTATACCGCGATCGGCAATCTGGTGGCGGTGATCACCGACGGCACCGCGGTGCTTGGCCTGGGCAATGTCGGGCCGCTGGCCGGCAAGCCGGTGATGGAGGGCAAGGGGGTGCTGTTCAAGCGCTTTGCCGATATCGACGTGGTCGATATCGAGGTCGATGCGCGCGATCCCGACCACTTCATCGACGTGGTGGCGGCGATCGCCCCCAGCTTCGGCGGGATCAACCTCGAGGATATTGCTGCGCCGCACTGCTTTGCCATCGAGCGGGCGCTGAAGGAGCGGCTCGAAATCCCGGTCTTTCATGACGACCAGCACGGCACGGCCATCATTATCGCCGCTGGCCTGCTCAATGCGCTCGAGCTGCAGGGCAAACGGCTGGCGGAGGCGAAGATTGTCTGTCTGGGTGCCGGCGCCGCCGGGATTGCCTCGATGGAGCTGCTGGTGGCTCTGGGTGCGCAGCGTGAGCGGCTCAGGCTGGTCGACCGCAGCGGCGTGATCCATGCCGGACGCGACGGGCTCAATCCGTTCAAGCAGGCCTTTGCTGTGGCCACCGAGGAGCGCAGCCTGGCTGACGCGATGGCCGGGGCCGACGTCTTCATCGGCGTCTCCGGTCCCGATCTGGTCAGCGAGGCGATGGTGCGTTCGATGGCGCAGCGGCCGATCCTCTTCGCCCTCTCCAACCCAGACCCGGAGATTCGCCCTGAGGTGGCGCTGACCTTGCGTGACGACCTGATCATGGCCACCGGGCGCAGCGACTATCCGAATCAGGTCAACAACGTGCTCGGCTTTCCCTATATCTTTCGCGGTGCGCTGGATGTGCGAGCGGTCGAGATCAATACACCGATGCAGGTGGCTGCGGTGCACGCGATCGCCGAGCTGGCGCGCGAACCGGTACCGGCGGAGGTGCTGGAGGCGTATCGATTGGAGCAGCTCGGCTTCGGTCCGGACTATATTATTCCCAAGCCGCTCGACCCGCGGCTGCGTGAGCGGGTCTCCGGTGCCGTGGCGCAGGCGGCGATCGACAGCGGTGTCGCCCGCCCAACGCTTCCTTAAAACAGCTGCTCGGTGACGCTGGGGCCGTCCCCTTCCCAGGCGGGGGCGGTCTGGCGTGGTACCCGTTCTTCCGGAAAGACCTCGAACAGGGTCTGCGCTGAGCCGGGGCCGGCCAGCAGCCCGGTGCGAGCATCGATGCGCACCGAGACCAACCCAGGCGGCATCGTTGGGCGGTTCTCCGGTCGTCCTTCCAGGGCGGTCTGCATGAAGTCGATCCAGATCGGCAGCGCGGCCCGCCCGCCCGCCTCGCCCTGCCCGAGTGAGCGCGGCTGATCGTGGCCGATCCAGGCGGTGGCGACCAGGTCGCCGTTGTAGCCGGAGAACCAGGCGTCGTGGAAGTTGTTCGAAGTGCCGGTCTTGCCGGCCAGATCGTTGCGGCCGAGTCGCCGGGCGGAGCGCCCGGTGCCGCTGCGGATCACCTCTTCCAGAATGGCGGTGATCTGGTAGGCGTTCTGTGGTGAGATCGCCCGCGGTGCCTGCGGCAGCAGCCTGGATTCGATGCCGAGCCGGTCAGCCAGACAGGGTGGGCAGGCAATGACCGGCTCATGCTGGTAGAGCCGCTCTCCGTAGGCGTCCTCGATGCGGCTGATGACGTGTGGATCGATCAGCAGGCCCCCGTTGGCGAAGACGGCATAGCCGCGGGTCAATTCCAGTGGGGTGATGACCCCGGTGCCAAGCGCCAGTGACAGATTGGGCGGGATCGCCTCGCGGGAGAAATCGAAGCGGCGTAGCCAGTCGACCGTGGTCGGGACACCGATGTCGCGCATCAGGCGTATGGTGGCCAGATTGCGCGACTGGGCCATTGCTTCGCGCAGCCGGGTCGGCCCGTAGAAGCGGCCGGTGTAGTTGCCGGGGCGCCAGGCGTTGCCCAGGCTCGGGTCGTCATAGACAATCGGTGCATCGTTGACGATCGAGGCAGCGGTGTAGCCCTGCTCCAGTGCGGCCGAGAAGATGAATGGTTTGAAGCTCGAACCAGGCTGCCGCTGTGCCTGAACGGCCCGGTTGAAGGGGCTCTCGGTGAAGTCGAAGCCGCCGACCAGGGCGGTGATGGCCCCGTTTTCCGGGTCGAGTGCCACCAGTGCGCCGCTCGCCTCCGGGATCTGGGCCAGACGCCAGCCGGCCTCCCCGGTCGGCTGCACCCGGATCAGGTCGCCCACAGCCAGAATGTCGGCGGCGCGCTGCGGTGGGGCGCCGAGGCGGTTGTTGGGGAGGCGGGGCCGGGCCCACTCCATAGCGGCCCAGTCAAGCGTGGTGACCGTATCGTGATGACGGATCACCACATCGGCCTGGCGCTCGCCAACCCGCACCACCACCGCCGGTTGCAGCCCGCCGACCATACGGACCGGGGCGATCAGCTCGGCCCATGCGGTGAAGTCATCCGGGTTGGCCGGCGCGGGGATGCGCTGCTCCGGGCCGAGATAGCCGCGCCGCCGGTCGTAGTCGAGCAGTCCGGTGCGCAGGGCCGCCGTGGCGGCACGTTGCTGCTCCGCATGCAGGGTGGTGTGGACGCGGAAGCCCTCGGTGTAGGCGCGCTCCTCACCAAAGCGTTCGACCACCTCCTGGCGGACCATCTCGGCCACCCAGGGGGCCGCCAGTTCGATGGACTGGGTGTGGTAACGGGCGTTGTCGATCTCGCCCAGTGCTGCCTCGTACTCGGCCTCGTCGATGTAGCCGAGTTGGTACATCCGTCCCAGTATCCAGTTGCGGCGGATGGTGGCGCGGCGCGGCGCGGCGATCGGGTTGGCGGTCGACGGCGCCTTGGGCAGGCCGGCAATCATGGCGATCTGGGCGGTACTCAGCTCGGCCAGCGGTCGACCGTAGTAGACCTCGGCGGCGGCACCGACACCATAGGCGCGGTTGCCGAGAAAGATCTTGTTCAGGTAGAGGGTCAGGATCTCTTCCTTGTCCAGCGAACGTTCGATCTCGAAGGCGAGCAGGATCTCGTTCAGTTTGCGTGTGTAGGTGCGGTCGCGGGTGAGGAAGAAGTTGCGCGCCAGCTGCATGGTGATGGTACTGCCGCCTTGGGTGCGCTCACCGGTCTGCATCAGGTTGACGGCGGCGCGGGTCAGTCCCTGCCAGTCGACCCCGGGGTGGTCGAAGAAGCGGTCGTCCTCGGCGGCGAGGATCGCCTGGATCATCCGCTCCGGCAGCTGGTCGTAGCGCAGCGGGGTACGACGCTGCTCACCGAATTCGGCGATGAATTCGCCGTCGGCGCTGTAGACGCGCATCGGCACCTGCAGCTTGACATCACGCAGCGTCTCGATCGAAGGCAGGCCGGGCGCCAGATAGAGATAGACGGCCGCCACCGCAGCGACACCGACGAAGACGCCGGTGAAGAGGGTGATAAGGAGCAGCTTGAGCAGCCGGGTAAGGAGTTTCATCGCGCCATTATACACGCAGCCGGCGCACCATTCTGCGCAAGCAGGACAGGTCGGCCGGATCGGTGTCACGGCCATAGCGCAGGCGGGTGTAGAGGGCGGCGATCTCGCTCAGCTGCGGGGCCAGTGAGGGCTGAAGGGCCTCGATGCGCTGGGCGAACCGGGTCGGTGGCTCGCCGCGCTCGGGGCGGTGGCCGTGACGTGCCAGTCGCTGCAACAGACGGCGCCAGGGGCGGCTGACCTTGTCTACCCGCTCGCGCCCGAGCAGCTGCAGAAGGGCGAAGGTGGCGACAGCGGCGATGCCGACGGCGAGCAGCAGTGTCAACAGCAGTCCGCGCAGCGAGAGCTGTGGCCAGCCGAGTCGGCCAAAGAGCCGCTCCTGCTCCTCCCGGCTGTAGCCAAGCACCCAGCGATTCCAGCGGTGGTTGACGCTGTCCCAGCCCATGCGCAGATGGTCCAGACCGCTCGGCTGCCAGTGGGGAGCGGGCCGCTCATCGAGCGTGCGGCCATCGAAGGCCGGCTCACGGATGCGCTGGGTCTGCTGTGACAGCTCGACCCGGCTGGGCGGGATCACGCTGGTCGGGTCGACCCGTGTCCAGCCGCGCCCTTCCAGCCAGACCTCGCTCCAGGCGTGGGCGTCGGACTGACGCACGGTGAGGTGGTTGCCCAGCGGGTTGACTTGCCCGCCGTGGTAGCCGGTGACCACCCGCGCCGGCACGCCGGCCGCACGCATCAGGACGGTGAAGGCGGCGGCGTAGTGTTCACAGAAGCCGCGCTGCGCTTCGAACAGGAACTGGTCGACCGGGTCGTCGAGCAGCAGCGGTGGCCGCTCGGTGTAGTAGAACGGCTGGTCGCGAAAGTGGGCCAGCACCCGGGCCACCCGCTCCTGGTCGTTGTCGCTCCCGGCGGTCAGTTGGTTGGCCAGCGCCCGTGCCCGTGGGTGGTAGCCGTCCGGCAATTGCAGTGCATCCAGCCACGCCTCCGGGGTGAGCGGTTCGCTACGCCACTGGGGCGCCGAGCGCAGCTGGAAGCGGCTGCGGCTGTCGATCGTTTCGCGACTGATCAGCTGATAGCCTTCGATCAGGGTGGCCCCACTCGGGGCTTCGAGCGGGACATCAAGCGCCAGCACCCAGCGTTCGCCGTGCGCCTCCAGGATCACGGTGTAGTCGTAGTAGGAACCGATCGCCGTGGCCGGCGTGGCCCGGGGCGGCTGGCCCGGTGGCAGCGGCGTGGCACGCCAGCTGCGCCCGTCGGTATGGGTCAGCACCGGGCCGCGCCAGTAGAGCTGGCCGGCCGGCGGCGGCGCATCGGCGAAGTCGGCCCGGAAGGCGACGGCATCGGAGAAGACCAGCTGGTTGATCGAGCCGGGTTGCATGGTGTCGGAGAGGCCGGTCACCGCCGCCGTGCGCACCTCGGGGAGTCCCCACAGCGGGCCGGTGTGACGCGGGAAGAGCAGGAAGAGGATCAGCATCAGCGGCAGCGCTTGCAGCAGCAGTGCCCCGGCCGTGGCCAGCTGTGGCCGACCAGCGCGTTGTCGGCCCTGAGTGGGTAGCTGGTGGGTGGCGATCAGGGCGGCGGTCAAGGTGACGGTGGCAGCGACCATCCACAGCGCCACCGGCAGGGTCTCGGAAAAGAGAAAGGTGGTGATCACGCCGAAGTAGCCGATGAAGATCACCACCACCAGGTCGCGCCGGGTGCGCGTCTCCAGCAGCTTGAGGGCCAGCATGCCCAGCAGAAAGGCGGTGCCGGCCTCGCGTCCGTGCAGGGCATGGAAGGAGAGCAGGATGCCGGCCAGGGTGGCGGCGTAGAGGGCCAGACGCAGTGACAGGGGCGGCAGCCGCCAGCCGCGCCACTCGACCAGGGCGCGCCAGCCGATCAGGGCGTAGGCCAGAGCGCTGATCCAGAGTGGTTGGAAGCCGGTATGGGGCAGCAGGGTCATCGCCAGCGCCAGCAGGGTGAGATAGAGGGCGGACGGATGCGGCGCCAGCGGCAGCAGCGGGGAGCGTTCCAGGGGCAGGCGCAGGCGCATCAGAAGGTGGCCAGCTCGGTCAGGCAGCGGTGGCGGTGGTCGTCGCCGCTGGCCGGTTCGACGCGGCGGCCCGGCAGGCGCAGCCCGTAGCGCCGGTTGGCGCCGTGGGCGTCGAGGACGCGCTGGCAGAGCCAGGAGAGGCGCAGCTCGGTATCGGCCTCCGGGAGGCTCTCCCAGTCGATCCACTCGACCGCCTGGGCCTCGCGGGGCTGCTCGTGCTCCCGGCTCATCAGGGGCAGGCCGCGTGCCAGCCCCTTCCAGTGGACCCGGCGCAGGGAGTCGCCGCTTCGGTAGCGGCGAAAGCCGCGAAATTCGTCGCCCTCGCCGTCGCTGCGGGGGCGGGCCGGGTCGACCTCGTCCCGTTCGGGGGGGGCGACCGGGTGTGGGTAGACCACCACGCGGGCTTGTGCCTCAAGGGGGAGTCGGCAGCGCAGCAGGCCGAGCGGATAGCTGCTGGCGATCTCGACCGGGCCGCTGCCGTGCAGGCCGCGTCGCGGCATCGGTAGACCGAGCTCGATCTCGGCCTGGGCGTCGGCCGGCAGGTCGGTGAGCAGCAGGTGTTCGCCGGCGACCACCTCGATGGCGTGGCGTGCGCGCCGCGCCGGGTTGTCAAAGCGGATGGGAAAGCGCGCTGTCTGGCCGGCGAAGACCGGGCGTGCGTCACCGATATGGGGCTGCAGGGCGTGGCGGTTGCGCACGGTGTGGGCCAGTCCGGTGAACAGGGCGCCAGCGAGCAGGAAGGTGAGCAGAAAGCCGAGGTTGTTCTGGTAGTTGATCGAACCGGACAGCAGGGCAAAGAGCAGCAGGGCAAAGAGCAGTGCGCTACCGGTTGGGCGACAGCAGCGAAACATCAGGGGATGGCGACCTCGTCGAGCAGGGTGCGGGCGAGTTGCTCCGGGCCGGCGTCGACCTGATCGCCACCGGCGCGCAGGCGATGGCCGGCCACGCCGGGCAGGACCGCCTGGATATCCTCTGGTGCGACATGGTCACGGTCGTGCAGCAGGGCCCAGGCGCGGGCCGCGCGCAGCAGGGCAAGACCGGCCCGCGGAGAGAGGCCGGCGGCAAAATGGGCACTGTGACGCGAGTGGTGCAGCAGTGCCTGCAGGTAGTCCAGAAGTGGCTCGGCGACATGGATCTGTTCGACCTGGTGTTGCAGGGTGACCAGCGCTGCCGGGTCGAGCGCCGGCTGCAACTGCTCGATCAGCTGGCGCCGCTCGACCCCTTGTAGCAGGGCGCGCTCGGCGGCGGCCGACGGGTAGCCGAGCGAGAGGCGCATGAGGAAGCGGTCGAGCTGGGATTCAGGCAGTGCAAAGGTACCGATCTGGTACAATGGATTCTGCGTGGCGATGACAAAGAAGGGCTCGGGCAGCCGGTGGGTGGCCCCCTCCAGCGAGACCTGCTGCTCCTCCATCGCTTCGAGCAGGGCGCTCTGGGTCTTCGGTGTGGCGCGATTGACCTCATCGGCCAGCACCACCTGGGCAAAGATCGGCCCGGGTCGGAACTCGAAACGGTTGCTCGCGCGGTCGAAGATCGAGACGCCGAGGATATCGGCCGGCAGCAGGTCGCTGGTGAACTGGACCCGGCTGAAATCCAGGCCAAGGGTGCGGGCCAGGACATGGGAGAGGGTCGTCTTGCCGACCCCGGGTACATCCTCGATCAGCAGGTGGCCACGGGCCAGCAGGCAGGTCAGGGCCAGTTTCAGCGCGTGCTCCTTGCCGACGATGATCTCGCCCATACGGCTCAGGGCGGTGTGCAGTTGCGGGTTGTTCACGTCCAGGCGTCCCATCCGGTTGCTCCTCAGGTTTGGGTCCATTGTAACGAATTGGTTCCGGAAAACAGGCATGGATTATCCCGATCACTATGAGGTCATCGTCGTTGGCGGCGGCCACGCCGGGACCGAGGCGGCGCTGGCGGCGGCGCGCTGTGGCGCGCGTACCTTGCTGCTGACCCATGACCTCGATCGCCTCGGTCAGATGAGCTGCAACCCGGCGATCGGTGGCATCGGCAAGGGCCATCTGGTGCGCGAGATCGATGCCCTCGGCGGGCTGATGGGGCTGGCCGCGGACCGGGCCGGGATCCATTTTCGTACCCTCAATGCCAGCAAGGGGGCGGCGGTGCGGGCGACCCGCGCCCAGGCCGATCGCGCCCTCTATCGGCGCGAGGTGCGCTTGGCGCTGGAGGCACAGACGGGCCTCGACCTCTTCGCCGAGGCGGTCGACGACCTCTGGTTCGAGGCGGACCGGCTGGCCGGCGTGGTGACGGCGTCAGGGCTGCGCTTTCGCGCCCGGCAAGTGGTCTTGACCACCGGCACCTTCCTGGCCGGGCGTATCCATATCGGGCTGGAGAGTCGCGACGGGGGGCGCATCGGTGATCCGCCGGCCTTGGCGCTGGCCCAGCAGCTGCGCGAACGGCTGCCCGGTCGCGGGCGACTCAAGACCGGCACCCCGCCACGGCTTGACCGGCGCACCATCGACTTTGCCCGTCTTGAGCCCCAGCCCGGCGACAGCCCTCTGCCGCGCTTCTCGGCCTTGAGCGAGGCGAGCGATTCGCCGCGCCAGGTCGATTGCCATATCACCTGGACCAACCCGCGTAGCCACGAGATCATCCGTGCGGCCCTCGACCGCTCACCGCTCTATGCCGGTGTCATCGAGGGCATCGGTCCGCGCTACTGCCCCTCGATCGAAGACAAGGTGGTGCGCTTTGCCGAGCGTGAGCGCCACCAGATCTTCGTCGAACCGGAAGGGCTGGAGAGCGGTGAAATCTACCCCAACGGGATCTCCACCAGCCTGCCGTTCGACGCCCAGCTCGCGCTGGTGCGTTCGATCGAAGGGTTTGAGCAGGCACGTATCGTGCGCCCGGGCTATGCCATCGAGTACGACTTCTTCGACCCTCGCGAGCTGGATGGCGGGCTGGCCAGCCGTGCGGTCGAGGGGCTCTTTCTGGCCGGTCAGGTCAATGGCACCACCGGCTACGAGGAGGCGGCCGCGCAGGGGCTGGTGGCCGGGCTCAATGCCGCACGTGCCGCACGCGGACTGCCGGCCTGGCGGCCAACCCGTGACCAGAGCTATATCGGTGTGCTGATCGACGACCTGGTCACGCGGGGCGTGACCGAACCGTACCGGATGTTTACCAGCCGTGCCGAGTATCGGCTGCGGCTGCGCGAGGACAACGCCGATCTGCGCCTGACGCCGCTCGGGCGTGACCTGGGGCTGGTCGATGATCGGCGCTGGGCGCGCTTCGAACAGCGGCACGAGGCGATCGAGCGCGAGCGCCAGCGGCTGCGCACGGTGCGGGTGGCGCCGGGCAGTGCGGCCGCGGAGGCACTGGAGGCCAGGTTGGGCGCCCCGCTGGGCGCAGAGACGACCCTGGGGGCGCTGCTGCGCCGGCCGCAACTCAGCCACGCCGATCTGGCAGCGCTGCCGGGGCTGCCACCGACCGAGGTGGCAGCCGAGATCGCCGCTCAGGTCGAGACCGAGCTGCGCTACGCCGGCTATATCGAACGGCAGCAGGCCGAGATCGAACGGGTGCGCCGCCACGAGTCGCTGGCGCTGCCCGCTGATCTCGACTACGCCGGCGTCGCCGGTCTGACCCATGAGGTGCGCGAACGGTTGACGCGGCAGCGTCCGGCGACCCTCGGGCAGGCTGGGCGGCTCCCGGGGATAACTCCGGCAGCCATTTCGTTGTTGCTGATCCATCTGAAAAAACGGGGTCTCACACCGGTGCCGCAAGATGCGGTACAATCGGCCGCCCATGGCGGTGGAGCGGCGCGTGAGTGACGCGCTGCGGACAACCCTGGAGCGGGGCGCTGAGGCGCTCGGACTCGCCCTGTCGGCCGAGCTAAGCGATCGGCTGCTCGCCTTCGTTGCCCTGCTCCAGCGCTGGAACCGGGCCTACAATCTGACCGCGGTGCGCGAGCCGCAGGCGATGGTTACGCGCCACCTGCTCGACAGTCTGGCGGTCTTGCCGTGGCTGGAAGGTGAGCGCATCATTGATGTGGGTACCGGGCCGGGGTTGCCCGGCATTCCGTTGGCACTGGCCAGCCCGGAACGCCACTTCGTGCTGCTCGACAGCAACGGCAAGAAGGTCCGTTTCGTACGCCAGGCGGTGCTCGAACTGGGCCTGTCCAATGTTGAGGCAGTGCAGAGCCGGGTCGAGGCGTTCCGGCCGGAGTGCGGTTTCGATACCGTGCTCACGCGTGCCTTTGCCGATGGGGCGACGACGCTGGCGCTGGCGCGCCACCTCTGCGCTCCGGGCGGTACGATGTTGCTGCTCAAGGGGGTGGGCGAGGACGACCTCGAGCCGCTCCGCGCAGCCGGCTGCCAGGTCGAGCGGGTGCCGTTGACGGTGCCCGGAACCGAAGGTCGACGCTGTCTCCTGCGGCTGCGTCCTCATTAATACGACCCTAAAACAGGGGAGAAGCATGGGCAAGGTCATCGCAATCGCCAATCAGAAGGGGGGGGTCGGCAAGACCACCACCTGTACCAATCTTGCGGCCTCGCTGGCGGCGACCCGTCACAGCGTCCTGCTGGTCGACATGGACCCGCAGGGCAATGCCACCATGGGCAGCGGCGTGGACAAGGCCGAGTTCGGCCACCTCGGCTACGAAGTGCTGCTCGGCCAGACGCCGATCGCCGAGGCGATCCAGACCCCAGAGGGGGCCGGCTACCACGTCATCCCGGCCAACGGGGACCTGACCGCCGCCGAGGTCGAGCTGATCAGTGCACTGGCGCGCGAACAGAAGCTGCGTCGAGTGGTCGAGCCGCTACGTGAGCGCTACGACTACATCCTGATCGACTGCCCGCCGTCACTCAATATGCTGACGCTCAACGCACTGGTCGCCGCCGACTCGGTGATGATCCCGATCCAGTGCGAATACTACGCCCTGGAGGGGCTCTCCTCGCTGCTCGAGACGATCGAGGACGTGCGTGCCTCAGTCAACCCGGGGCT
Source organism: Gammaproteobacteria bacterium (assembly GCA_007128895.1). Taxonomy (GTDB): domain Bacteria; phylum Pseudomonadota; class Gammaproteobacteria; order SKWO01; family SKWO01; genus SKWO01. Next base: position 18,282 of record SKWO01000044.1, on the reverse strand, counting down.
GGAGATCGAAGGGCTGCTGCGCACCATGCACGATCCGCGCAACAACTTGGCCAACGACGTCTCCGGCCAGTTGCTCGCCCACTTCGGCGACAAGGTCTACCGTACCATCATCCCGCGCAACATCCGCTTGGCCGAGGCGCCGAGCCATGGCCTGCCGGTGATCGGCTACGACAAGACCTCGCGCGGCGCGCTCGCCTACCTCTCGCTGGCCGGTGAGATGCTGCGCCGCACCGCGCAGGTGGCCGCATGAGCGGCGGGCGGCGCAAGCCGGGCCTGGGTCGCGGTCTCGACGCGCTGCTGGGTGCGGCGCGGACTCCCGGCGCAGAGGCGGAGGCCCCGACCGAGTCGGTGCGGCAATTGCCGGTCGATCAGCTGCGGCGCGGCCAGTATCAGCCACGCGGGGCGATCAGCCAGGAAAGCCTGCAGGAGCTGGCCGATTCGATCCGCGCGCAAGGCGTCGTGCAGCCGATCGTGGTGCGACCACTGACCGAAGGTGGCGCCTACGAGATCATTGCCGGTGAGCGCCGCTGGCGCGCCTGCCAGCTCGCTGGACTGCACGAGATCCCGGTGGTGATCCGCGATGTCAACGACCAGACCGCACTGGCGATGGCGTTGATCGAGAACATCCAGCGCGAAGACCTCAATCCGATCGAGGAGGCCAATTCACTCAAGCGGCTACTCGACGAGTTCTCCCTGACCCACCAGCAGGTTGCCGAGGCGGTCGGTCGCTCACGCACGGCCGTCTCCAACCTGTTGCGGCTGCTCGCATTGCCAGGCGCGGTACGCGAGATGGTCGAGCAGGGGCGGCTTGAGATGGGGCATGCGCGAGCGCTGCTGGCGCTCGACGAAGGGGTGTTGGCGGAGACGGCGGCGAAGGTGGCCGATAAGGGGCTCTCGGTGCGCGAGACCGAGGCGCTGGTGCGCGCGCAGTTGAAGCGGCAGGGCGACAAGGGCGCTCCCGCGCCGGCCGAGCCAGTGGGTGCCGGTGATGTGCGGCGGTTGGAGGGGGAGCTCTCCGAGCGGCTCGGCTCGCGGGTCTCGATCCGCTACAACAGCAAAGGCAAGGGGCGGCTGGTCATCGACTACAACAGCCTCGATGAACTGGACGGCATCATCGCCCGCATCCAGTGATTTTTTTGCCCGATGCGTGGGGCTGGGTGCTGTGCGGGCAGTGCGACTGGCTTATCACGACTTGATAAATAAGCGTTTTCGAATATTTATCACTATAAAAACACAGGGAGTGGGGTCAATTTGACCGGCTGCAGGTCCGTGCGTATAATTGCCAGCTGCTGTTGCAAGGGAGAGCGTGCAGCCATGGCTGAACAAGAGATGGAACTCCCCGGTATCAGCAACCGTACGACCCGAGCAATTCTTGGCACGCAGGTGGTCATTACAGCCTTGGCCGCGCTGACGTTGCAACTGCTGGTCGGATCGGAGGCAGGGTGGTCGGCGCTGGTGGGGGGTGGTATCGGTATCCTCTCGACAGCCTGGTTTGCCCTCAGGGTCTTCGCCGGTGGCAAAAAGGATACGCGCAGTGTCGTGCGCAGGTTTTACATCGCAGAGACGCAGAAGATAGTCCTGACGGTGCTGCTCTTCGTGGCAGTGATCGTGTGGCTGGAGGTCAGCTTCCTTGCCGTGTTCGGGACCTACGTGCTTACACTTCTGGCGTTCTGGTTTGCGCTGCTGCCGGCCTTGTCCGGCGACAACCCGAAGGACTTGAGCTGAAATGGCATCGGAAAATCTGACCGCTGGCGAGTATATCAAGCACCACCTTGGCCACCTCACGGTAGGCGAGGGCTTCTGGGCAATCAATATCGACACCATGGCGTGGTCGATTGGCCTTGGGGTCGTCTTCCTTCTGATCTTTCTGAAAGCCGCCAAAACGGCCACCGCAGGTGTGCCGAATGGGGTGCAGAACTTTGCCGAAATACTGGTCGAGTTCGTCGATCAGCAGGTGAAAGACTCCTTCCACGGGCGCAGCAAGCTGATTGCACCGCTGGCGCTGACCATCTTCGTCTGGGTCTTCCTGATGAATATCGTCAAGCTGCTGCCATACGATCTCTTTCCGATGCTGGCCAATGCTGTTGGCATCGAATACATGCGCATCAACCCCACCTCCGATATCAATGCCACCTTCGGCATGTCGATCGCTGTCTTCCTGTTGATCATCTTCTACAGCATCAAGATCAAGGGCTTCAGTGGTTTCGGCAAGGAGATGATCTTCACCCCGTTCGGCAAGTATCTGGTCCCCTTCAACTTCATCATGAAGGTGGTGGAAGAGCTGGCCAAGCCGGTTTCGCTCTCGCTGCGTCTTTTCGGCAACATGTACGCCGGTGGACTGATCTTTACCCTCATCGCCCTCGTGCCGTGGTGGATCGCCTGGACGGTTGGCCTGACCTGGTCGCTGTTCAAGCTGCTGATCATCACGCTGCAGGCTTTCATCTTCATGATGCTGACCATTGTCTACCTCAGCATGGCGCATGAAGATCACTGATTGGGCGAGGAATCCCGTTAGTAACCCTTAGTAGTCTGACCTTAGTAACCCTTGTAGTTTAACCTTAGCAATCAACGTTTGGAGGAACCCATGGAACTCGAAGCAATCGCCAACATTCAGAGCATGACCGTCATCGCCGTGAGCGTGATTCTGGGTCTGGGTGCGCTCGGCACCGCCATCGGCTTCGGTATGCTGGGTGGCAGCTTCCTGGAAGGTGCCGCACGTCAGCCCGAGATGGTCCCGATGCTGCAGGTCAAGATGTTCATCGTCGCCGGTCTGCTCGACGCGGTGGCCATGATCGGTGTCGGTCTGGCGCTGTTCTTCACCTTCGCCAACCCCTTCCTTGGTGCGCTCGGCGTTTGACCGGGTACGGTAACCGCATAAACAGAACCGTATCCAGTCTGATACCAACCACCGGGAGGAAAGCACCGTGAACATGAACCTCACGCTGCTAGGCCAGATGATCACCTTCGCCATGCTGGTGTGGGTGACCATGAAGTACGTGTGGCCGCCCATCACCAAGGCCATGGAAGAGCGTCAGGCAAAGATCGCCGACGGTCTCGCCGCAGCGGAACGCGGCAAGCACGAGCAGGAGCTGGCCGAGCGTCGCTCCAAGGAGCTCCTCAAGGAGGCCAAGGGAGATGCGGCGGAGATCATCGCCCAGGCCCAGAAGCGTTCCAATGAGATCATTGAGGAGGCCAAGGAAGCGGCCCGTGCCGAGGGTGATCGCATCCTGACTGCGGCCAAGGCCGAGATCGAGCAGGAGGCGAATCGCGCCCGCGAACAGCTGCGTGCCCAGGTTGTAACCCTGGCCGTGGCCGGCGCCGGACGCATCCTCAAGCGCGAAATCGATGCCAAGGCGCACGACGACCTGCTCAAAGACGTCATCAAGCAGCTGTAAGGGGCAAACGCAATGGCCGAAAAAAATACCATCGCACGCCCTTATGCCCGTGCCGTCTTCGAGATGGCGCAGAAGGCGGACAAGCTGTCCGAGTGGAGTGAGTCGCTCGCAGGGCTGGCCGCCATCATCGCCACCGACGAGCTGCAGCAGCTGCTGGACCACCCGCGGGTTACACGCGATCAACTGGTTGCGTTGATTCGGGAAGTGGCCGCGGAACTGCCTGAGGCAGTGGTGCGCTTTGCTGAACTGCTGGTAGAGAGCGGCAGGCTGGCCTGCATGCCCGAAATTCTGGCGCTGTATAACGATATGCGCGCACAGGCCGAGGGCAGTCAGGATGTCGTGGTGGTTTCGGCCTATGCGCTGAAGGAGGCGCAGCAGAAGGCGCTGACGACAGCGCTCTCGAAAAAGCTGGGTCGCCAGGTCAGCCTGAGCTGCGAAGTCGACAAGGAGCTGGTCGGAGGCGTCATCATCCGTGCCGGTGATCTGGTTATCGACGGCTCGGTGAATGGGCAATTGAACGCACTGGCTCGACGGCTGATGCACTGACGAACATATTTGACGGCTCGCAGGATCGCAAGCGCGACACGAGCCAAGGCGAAAGGATCTGATCATGCAATTGAATCCATCCGAAATCAGCGATCTTATCCGTAAGAGGATCGAAGGCTTCGATGTCTCTACCGAGGCTCGCAATGAAGGCACCGTCGTCAGTCTGACCGACGGTATTGTCCGCATCCACGGTCTGGCCGACGTGATGTACGGTGAAATGATCGAGTTTCCCGGCAACACCTACGGCATGGCGCTGAACCTGGAGCAGGACTCGGTCGGTGCTGTGGTGCTCGGCTCGTATGAGCACATCACCGAGGGTGATGTGGTGCGCTGCACCGGTCGCATCCTCGAAGTCCCGGTCGGCCCGGAACTGCTCGGTCGCGTCGTCGATGCGCTCGGCAACCCGATCGACGGTCGTGGCCCGATCGAGGCCAGCGCCAGCTCGCCGATCGAGAAGATCGCACCGGGCGTTATCGCTCGCCAGTCGGTCAGCCAGCCGCTGCAGACCGGTATCAAGGCGATCGACGCCATGGTTCCGGTGGGTCGCGGTCAGCGTGAGCTGATCATCGGCGACCGCCAGACCGGCAAGACCGCGGTAGCCGTTGATGCGATCATCAACCAGAAGGGCACCGGCGTTAAGTGCATCTATGTGGCGGTGGGGCAGAAGGCCTCTTCGATCGCCAACGTGGTGCGCAAGCTGGAAGAGCACGGCGCCATGGATCACACCATCGTGGTGGCGGCTTCGGCTTCTGACTCGGCTGCGCTGCAGTTCATCGCCCCCTACGCCGGCTGCGCGATGGGCGAGTACTTCCGTGACCGTGGTGAAGATGCGCTGATCGTCTATGACGACCTGACCAAGCAGGCCTGGGCCTACCGCCAGGTCTCCCTGCTGCTGCGTCGTCCGCCGGGTCGTGAAGCGTATCCGGGTGACGTCTTCTATCTGCACTCGCGTCTGCTCGAGCGTGCTGCCCGTATCAATGCCGAAGAGGTCGAGAAACTGACCAACGGCGAGGTCAAGGGCCAGACCGGTTCACTGACCGCGCTGCCGATCATCGAGACCCAGGCGGGCGACGTCTCTGCCTTCGTTCCGACCAACGTGATCTCGATCACCGACGGTCAGATCTTCCTGGAAACCGATCTGTTCAACTCCGGTATCCGCCCGGCGATCAACGCCGGTCTGTCGGTGTCGCGTGTCGGTGGCGCAGCCCAGACCAAGGTGGTCAAGAAGCTCGGCGGCGGTGTCCGTCTCGACCTGGCGCAGTTCCGTGAACTGGCAGCCTTTGCCCAGTTTGCCTCGGATCTGGACGACAGCACCCGCAAGCAGATCGAACGTGGCCAGCGCGTCACCGAGCTGATGAAGCAGGGCCAGTACGCTCCGATGAGCGTGGCGCAGATGGCGGTCTCGCTGTTTGCCGCTAACGAAGGCTTCCTCGACGACGTCGAGGTCAAGAAGGTCGTCGCCTTCGAGGCCTCCATGCAGTCGTACATGAAGTCGGAGCACTCGGATCTGATGGCTCAGATCAACGAGAGCGGTGACTACAACGACGATATTGCGTCGGCGCTGCGTCAGGCGCTGGAAAAGTTCAAGTCCAGCCAGAGCTGGTAAGCGGCCACAGGGAGCGATCCGGATGGCAAGCGGAAAAGAGATACGCGGACAGATCCGAAGCGTCAAGAATACGCAGAAGATCACACGCGCGATGGAGATGGTCGCCGCGAGCAAGATGCGCAAGGCGCAGGACCGCATGTCGGCCTCGCGCCCCTATGCGCAACGACTGCGCGCAGTGGCTCAGCACATCTCTCAGGCGAGTCCTGAGTACCACCACGCCTACTTGGAAGAGCGTGAGGTCAAGCGCGTCGGTTTCGTCGTCGTTACCTCGGATCGCGGCCTGTGTGGCGGTCTGAACAATAACCTGTTCAAGCTGCTGCTGGGCGAGCTTAAGCGGTGGCACGACCAGGGGGTCGAGATCGACTTCTGCCCGATCGGTCAGAAGGCCAGCATGTTCTTCCGCCGGTTTGGCGGCAAGGTGTTGGCTCAGGCAACCCAGCTGGGTGACGCGCCGGGCATCGACGACGTGATCGGCGTGGTCAAGGTGATGCTGGACGCCTACGACAACGGTGAGATCGATCGGCTCTACGTGGTGCACAACGAGTTCGTCAACACCATGACGCAGAAGCCGACCGTCTCCCAGCTCTTGCCGGTGGTGGCCGAAGAGCCGGATGCCGAACTCTCGCGCCACCCGTGGGACTACATCTATGAGCAGGATGCCAAGGAGCTGCTGTCGCAGATCCTGGCCCGCTACATCGAGTCCCAGGTCTACCAGGGCGTCGTCGAGAATATCGCCTGTGAGCAGGCAGCACGCATGGTCGCGATGAAGAGCGCCTCGGATAACGCGGGCAACATCATCGAAGATCTGCAGCTGGCCTACAACAAGGCCCGCCAGGCGGCGATCACACAGGAACTGTCGGAGATCGTGGCCGGCGCTGCAGCCGTCTGATCGCACCGGTTGAACAGGATTATTTCAAGTATCTTAAGGGGAACCAACGATGAGTTCTGGAAAGATTGTACAAATCATCGGGGCTGTTATTGACGTTCAGTTTCCGCATGGCAACATCCCGAAGGTCTATGACGCCCTCAAGGTCGAAGCCACGGGCCTGACCCTCGAAGTTCAGCAGCAGATCGGTGACGGCGTGGTGCGTACCATCGCCATGGGTTCGAGTGACGGCCTGCGCCGCGAGCTCGACGTGACCAATACGGGCGCGCCGATCTCGGTACCGGTGGGCAAGAAGACCCTCGGCCGCATCATGGACGTGCTGGGCAACCCGATCGACGAAGCTGGCGAGATCGGCGAAGAAGAGCGTTGGGGCATTCATCGCAAGGCCCCGAGCTTCGAAGAGCTGGCTGCCAGTACCGAGCTGCTGGAGACCGGCATCAAGGTTATCGACTTGGTCTGTCCGTTCGCCAAGGGCGGCAAGGTCGGCCTCTTCGGTGGCGCCGGCGTGGGCAAGACCGTCAACATGATGGAGCTGATCCGCAACATCGCGATCGAGCACAGTGGTTACTCGGTCTTCGCCGGTGTCGGTGAGCGTACCCGTGAAGGTAACGACTTCTACCACGAGATGAAGGACTCCAACGTCCTTGACAAGGTCTCGCTGGTCTACGGCCAGATGAACGAGCCGCCGGGCAACCGTCTGCGCGTCGCGCTGACCGGGTTGACCATGGCCGAGTTCTTCCGTGATGAAGGCCGTGACGTGCTGCTCTTCATCGACAACATCTACCGCTACACCCTGGCCGGTACCGAAGTCTCGGCACTGCTGGGTCGTATGCCGTCGGCGGTGGGTTACCAGCCGACGCTGGCGGAGGAGATGGGTGCCCTGCAGGAGCGTATCACCTCGACCAAGACCGGCTCGATCACCTCGATTCAGGCGGTCTACGTCCCGGCTGACGACCTCACCGACCCGTCGCCGGCCACCACCTTCGCCCACCTTGACGCCACCGTCGTGCTGTCGCGTCAGATCGCCGAGCTGGGTATTTACCCGGCGGTCGATCCGCTCGATTCGACCAGCCGCCAGCTCGACCCGCTGGTCATCGGTCAGGAGCACTACGATGTGGCCCGCGCCGTGCAGGGTACCCTGCAGCGCTACAAGGAGCTGAAGGACATCATCGCGATCCTCGGTATGGACGAGCTGTCGGAAGAGGACAAGCTGACTGTGTCGCGCGCTCGTAAGATCCAGCGCTTCCTGTCGCAGCCCTTCTTCGTGGCCGAAGTCTTCACCGGTTCTCCGGGCAAGTATGTGCCGCTCAAGGAGACGATCCGTGGCTTCAAGGGCATCGTGGACGGCGAGTACGACCACCTGCCGGAGCAGGCCTTCTACATGGTGGGCACCATCGACGAGGCTGTCGAGAAGGCACAGAAACTCTGAGCGAAACCCGCCAGGAGGTAAACGCTTATGGCCATCACCATGCACGTCGACATCGTCAGTGCCGAAGAGGCGATCTACTCGGGTCCTGCCGAGATGCTCGTCGCTTCGGCCGAGAACGGTGACATCGGCATCCTGCCGCACCACTCACCCCTGCTGACGATGCTCAAGCCGGGTGAGGTGCGTGTGGTCAAGATCGGCGGCGAACCCGAGTACTACTATGTCTCGGGTGGCATGCTCGAAGTCCTTCCGCACACGGTGACCGTACTGGCCGACACGGCCATGCGTGCCGACAGTGTCGACGAGGCTGCAGCGATCCGGGCCAAGAACGAGGCCCAGCAGGCGCTGAAGGACTACAGCAGTGCCGTTGACTATGCCCGCGCACAGGCCGAGCTGGCTGAAGCCGTCGGGCAGCTGCAGACGATTCAGCGCATGCGCAAGAAATACGGCCGCTGATGACAGCAGTCGCATCCGTTCACAACCCGACCGTGACCGGCATGAAGATGGGCAGACTCGTTCTGCCCATTTTCTTTTGGCAGCAATGAACTCACCGCTTGAAATCGTAGTCCTCGCGGCCGGTCAGGGTAAGCGCATGTACAGTGCGCGACCCAAGGTCCTGCACGAGATCGCCGGTCGCCCGTTGCTGGCCCATGTAATCCATGCCAGCCGGGCGCTGGGGCCGCAGCGCATCCACATCGTTTACGGCCACGCCGGGGAGCAGGTACGGGCCGCGTTCGACGACCAGCCAGACCTCGTATGGCATGAGCAACGTGCACAGCTCGGTACCGGTGATGCGGTGCGATCTGCCCTGCCCGGCATCCAGGAGGGCTCCCGCGTGCTGGTGCTGTATGGCGATGTCCCGCTGATCGAAGCTGCCACGCTGTCCGCGCTGCTCGATGCGGCGGGCGACGAACGGCTGGCACTGCTGACCACGCGGCTGGATGATCCCACCGGCTATGGCCGTATCGTGCGTGATGCGTGCGGTGCCGTGGTCTCCATCGTCGAAGAGCGTGACGCCAACATCGAACAGCGCGCAATCGACGAGATCAATACGGGCATCCTCGCACTGCCGGCACACCGTCTGCACCCGTGGTTGGCGGCTCTGCGCAACGACAACGCCCAAGGCGAGTACTACCTGACCGATATCATCGCCATGGCTGTCGCAGATGACGTGCCCGTGACAACCGCCCATTGCACCGCCGATGAAGTCTGCGGCATCAACGACCGCGTCCAACTCGCCGAGGCCGAGCGTCGCTGGCAGCTACGACAGGCGCATCGGTTGATGCGGGCCGGGGTCACCTTGCGCGACCCGGCCCGACTGGATGTGCGCGGCGAGCTGCTGCATGGGCGCGACGCGGTCCTCGATATCGACGTCATCATCGAAGGGCGTGTCGAACTGGGCGATGATGTCACCATTGGCCCCTACACGATCCTGCGCAATTGCCGCCTGGGCAGTGGTACCACGGTGGCCAGCCACAGCGTGATCGACGGCGCAGAGCTCGGCTGTCAGTGCGCGGTCGGTCCCTTCGCACGGTTGCGACCGGGAACACGGCTGGCCGATGGCGTGCGGATCGGCAACTTTGTCGAGACCAAGGCAGCGAATGTCGGTGCCGGATCGAAGATCAACCACCTCAGCTATATCGGTGATGCCGAGATGGGTGCGCACGTGAATATCGGCGCGGGTACCATCACCTGCAACTACGATGGTGCCAACAAGCACCGTACCGTGATCGGCGACGACGCCTTTATCGGCTCCGACAGTCAACTGGTGGCGCCGGTCACGATTGGCCCGGGTGCGACCATCGGCGCCGGCTCGACCATCACCCGTGATGCGCCGGCCGAGGTGCTGACGCTGAGCCGTACGAAACAGCGCACGGTGGCTGGCTGGCTGCGGCCGGAAAAGAAGGAGACCCGCTGAGCATGTGCGGCATCGTCGGAGCAGTGGCTGAGCGGGACGTTACACCGATTCTGATCGAAGGATTGCGTCGGCTGGAGTACCGTGGCTACGACTCGGCCGGGCTGACCGTGCTGGACAGCGCGGCGGCGCTCGCGCGCGTACGGGTGCCGGGTAAGGTCGCGAGTCTGGCCACGGCAGCCAGCCAGAGTGGGCTGCAAGGACGGGTCGGTATCGCGCACACCCGCTGGGCCACCCACGGTGCGCCGACCGAGGCCAATGCCCACCCGCACCAGTGTCGCAATGACGTTGCCGTGGTTCACAACGGGATCATCGAAAACCACGAGGTGTTGCGTGCGCAGCAGCTCGCTGCCGGGCATCGGTTTACCTCTCAAACCGATACCGAGGTGATTGCACACGCGGTCTACAACCACCATATCGAAGCCGGCTGCCGCCTGGTCGAAGCTGTGCTCAAAGCGAGCCGCGAACTGGTGGGTGCCTACGCGCTGGGGGTGATCAGCCGGCACGAGCCCGACACGCTGGTGGCTGCGCGCAGCGGCAGCCCGCTGGTGATCGGGGTGGGGATCGGGGAGCACTTCATCGCCTCGGACGTGGCCGCGCTGCTCCCGGTGACACGCCGTTTCATCTTTCTGGAAGAGGGCGACATCGCCGAGATTCGACGCGATGCCGTGACCATCTTCAATGCCCAGGGCGAGCCGGTCGAACGCCCGGTGCGCGAGTCGCAATTGAGCGCCGATGCGGCGGAAAAGGGGCCGTATCGGCACTACATGCTCAAGGAGATCCATGAGCAGCCGCGTGCCATCGCCGAGACGCTGGAGGGCAGGACGGCCGCCGGGCGCGTGCTGGAGGCCGCCTTTGGGCCGGAGGCCGCTGCTCTCTTTGGCCAGGTCAGGCGCGTCCAGATCATCGCATGCGGCACCAGCTATCACGCCGGCATGGTGGCCAGAAACTGGTTCGAGGGGTTGGCCGGCGTGCCGTGCCGGGTCGAGGTGGCGAGCGAGTTTCGTTACCGCCGCTCGGTCCCGGAGCCGGATGCGCTGGTGGACGCCATCTCCCAGTCGGGCGAAACGGCCGACACACTGGCCGCTCTGAAGGCGGCCCGTGAATGGGGGTTTGGGCCGAGTGTGGCGATCTGCAACGTGGCCGAGAGCGCCCTGGTGCGCGAGGCTGACCTGGCGTTGATGACCCGCGCCGGTCCGGAGATCGGTGTGGCCTCGACCAAGGCGTTCACCACCCAGCTGGTGGCGCTGCTGCTGCTGGTGACCGCGCTCGGGCGGCGCTTCCGGATCAACGAGGCGCTGGAGGCAGAGATTGTCGCTGAGCTGGTCGCGCTCCCGCGCCAGATCGAGGAGGTGCTCCAGCTCGATGGCGAGATCCACCAGTTGGCCGAGCGTTTCAGCGACAAGCAGCATGCCCTCTTCCTCGGGCGCGGCGTTCAGTATCCGGTGGCCCTGGAAGGGGCGCTCAAGTTGAAGGAGATCTCCTACATCCACGCCGAGGCCTACCCGGCCGGCGAGCTGAAGCACGGGCCACTGGCCCTGGTGGATGAAGAGATGCCGGTCATCGCGGTCGCGCCCACCGACGCCTTGCTGGAGAAGCTCAAATCCAATCTGGAAGAGGTCCGCGCCCGCGGGGGGGAGCTCTACGTCTTCGCAGACCACAGCAGCGGAATGAACGGCAGCGACCGATTCCACCTGACCGTGGTCCCGCCGGTCGGCAGCCACGTCGCGCCCATCGCCTTTACCATTCCACTGCAATTGCTCGCTTACCATGTCGCCGTGCTCAAGGGGACCGATGTCGACCAGCCGCGCAACCTGGCCAAGTCGGTAACGGTGGAGTAACCGACTTGACATCCCGTGTAGAGCTGTCACCATGTTGACAGCATGGATTGCTGGGCCAACGCGGGGGCGCAGGAAGAATAACAAGTCGACAGTGGAGCGTGAGCAGTGGATCATCCAGAACCGGGGGGCGGTTTGATGGAGCGGTTTCGACAAAAGTGCGCAGATGCACTGACCCAGATTCTGGGCGAATTCGACCCGAAACACATCAATGAGTTGGTACTGACGCGCAACCACACGCCGTTGCTGGCCCGTCGCCGTGCCATGCTCATCACCTCCCGTGTGCGGATGGTGGCCACGGTCTTTGCCATCTTCACCCCGCTGTGGATCCTCATCGACTGGGTGCTCTTCGACTGGCCGCTGTGGGGCTGGCTGGCCGCGGCACGCCTGGCCGCCACGGCCGCCTTTGCCACGCTGGCCCTCTCCTTCCGAGGCAATGACCAGATCGGGCGCGCGCGCCTCGCATTGGGGTTGCTGCTACTGATACCGGCCTTCTTCTTTGTCGCCTCCCATCTGGTGCTCGGCCACCAGCAGGTCACCGGGGTGGCGGCCGTGGTGGCGACCGGCTACGCCTTCCTGCCCTTTGTCATGGTCGCCGGGCTGGCGGTCTTCCCGATCACCGCCCTTGAAGGGCTCGCCTTCTCCATCCCGCTGCTCATGGCCCATGTCATTGGCGCCGTGATCGGCCATAACGTCTTCCCGATGGGAACCTACATCGGCGCCGCCTGGCTGCTGCTGCTGCTGGCGACGGTCGGTACCCTGGCCGGGATGAGTCAGATCCAGTTCATGACCCAACTGGTGCGGCAATCCTGTCAGGATGTATTGACGCGTGCCTTCGTGCGCAGCGTCGGCGAGGAACTACTCGGCATCCAGGTGGAAAAGGCGCGTCGTGATGGCGGCCCGCTGGCGATCATCTTCTTCGATCTCGACCACTTCAAGTCACTCAACGACACCTGGGGCCACGAGGCGGGCGATGAGGCCCTGACCGGCGCCGGCCGCGTGCTGGTCGAAGAGCTGCGCGGCAGCGACATGGTGATCCGCTGGGGGGGCGAGGAGTTCGTCATGGTGCTGCCGCAGACCGATTGCGAAGGCGCCCTGCGAGCCGTCAACCGGATTCTCGAGCGCGGTTTCGGTGACCGCCCGGACGGCGCGCCGCTGACCGCCAGCATCGGGATCGCCGAGTTGCACGCTGACGGCTGCGACGACTGGCACAGCTTGGTGTCACTGGCCGACAGCCGCATGTACCAGGCCAAGGAGGGTGGGCGCAACCAGGTCTGCAGTTGTGGCGACGCACTGCTGCCAGGTATCGGCGGCAAAATCCACTCTGCTACAATGGCTGCTTCCTGATCCTGCGACCAGAACCGATGCCCGCCTCTGAAACCCGCCGCCCTGCCCCAGCCGGCAATGAGCGCTTCCTGATCCACTCGCCGGCCGAGATTGCGCGGGTGCTGCGTCGCCTGATGCAGCAACGCGCCTTGATCAGTGCGCACATCGACGGTGGACGCACCCTGCTGACCACCGCGGTGGTGCTGGTCGATGCGCAGCGCGATCTGGTGGCGCTGGACCAGAGCCACGATCCGTTGATCAACCAGCGTGTGATGGCCGCCAGCAAGCTCTTCTGTGTCAGCAAGCTGGAGACGGTGGAGGTCAAGTTCACCCTGAGCGGCATCAGCGATGCCCGCCTGCAGGGCGAGCCGGTCTTCCGCACCCATCTGCCGCCGACCATCTTCTACCCGCAGCAGCGCGAATACTTCCGTCTCTCCTTGCCGCGCACCGCACCGTTGCACTGCAAGGTGCTGGTCGAGGAGGGGTGTTGGATCGACCTGCGTGTGGTCGACATCAGCGTGGGTGGCCTGGGCGTGGTCGACTATGCCGGTGACGCCCCGCTGCGCTCCGGCGTCATCTATCCACAGTGCCGGATGGCACTGCCGGGGATGGGTGAGGTGATCTTCGATCTTGAGGTGCGCTCGGTCTTCGAAGTGACCATGCAGCGCGGTGACCCGGTCAAGCGCGCCGGCTGCGCCTTTCACAACCTGAGCCACGCCCATGCGGCGCTGGTGCAGCGCTACATCAACCAGCAGCAGGTCGAGCTGCGGCGTACCACGCCGGACTGAGCAGGCGTTTTCCTAGCGCTCTTCACCAAAGCAGTGGTCGAAGTCGGCGCAGACCTCGCACGACGGGGCGCGGCAGACATAAACCCCTTCGCCATTGCACAGCTGCTTGTAGAGAAACTTCTTCCACTTCATGTTGCGGTCGTTACGCGCGGCCAGGGCGGGGAAGTTGCGCTCCATCAGCGCCGTCAGTTCAGCGCGTGACCAGAGCCCCAGATCCTGCCACAGGTGGTCGTTGCCCATGCAGCCGGCGACGACAATCGCGGCCATCCACTCCTCGGACGGGTCGTTCCCGGCCCGGTTGTCGACCATCAGCGCCAACAGGTCGTCCCGCTCCGGGGCGCGCTCCAGCTCCAGATCGTCACCGTCGTCGCGTGTCGGCGGCACAAAACCGGGAAAGTGGCGCTGTAAAAGTGCCCCGAATTGCGGGTCACTCAGCCCCAGGCAGCGCGGCAGCGCGCCGCCGCCGCTGTACCAGGTCGCCAGCATCGAGGCGAAGACGTCGTCGTTGGGCAGCCCGGTGGCGTGCGCGCGCAGTGAGGCCAGCAAGTGGCGCGGGTCGACCGCCTGCCTGCGCTCCTGCTGCCTGAACTGCTGTTGCATCGCCAACATGGGCTGCCCTCCGAACGGGGTTGTCGCTCAGTACTCGACCAGCAGGTCTTCGTCGCGCACAATGAGCTGGCAGGCCAGGCGCCACGGTGGCGGCAGGTCGTCGACCGACATCTGCTCCATCTCTTCGCGGCTGACCTTGCCCAGTGAAACCAGCACTTCGCGTTCCTTGTCGGTCAGCGGGCCGGCCATGCGGCCCTTCTTGTCCAGGCTGGTCACCTTGACCAGACAGGTGCCGCACTGGCCATCCTCACAACTGAAGTCGATCGGAATCTTGTGCTCCTTGGCAATCTTGAGCACCGACTCGGTGTGGCTGCCGGCCACCGCGTAGACCGTCTTGTCCTTGTAGCTGGGGCTGCTGAAGGTAATGTTCGGCATGGTTCTGCTCCTACCGTTCAGGCCGGCTTGACGGTGACGTCGCCGAGCACCTGCGCCTGGCAGGCCAGACGGGTGTCACGCCCGGCATGGTTGTCGCGCAGCACCTTCTCTTCCACCACAGAGGGGGTGGAGAGGTTGTCGGCGCCGCTGATGACCTTCATCAGGCAGGTGCCGCAGTCGCCTTCGCGGCAGCCGTAGATCAGCCCGGAGCCGACCTTTTCAGAGATTTCGATGACGCGAACGCCGACCGGCACAGAGACGGTAAGGTCAAGATCGGCGAAGGTGAGATTGGCTTTGGCCATGGTGGTCTTCCTCGTTGTGGGTTATCGGGCACGTATCTCGGCCATCGCCTCGGCGAGGCGGTGGGGCGGGATTCCTGTCAGCGAACCGGGCGGATTGACCGGCTCGCCGAAACTGTTCAGTATCGCCCCTTCGATGGGGCAGATCTCGGCGCACTGCGGCTGGGCGTGGTCGCCCTCGCACTCGGTGCACCGCTTCGGGTCGATGATGAAGTGGGGGCGCGCCTCAAAGATGGCGCCGCTCGGGCAAAGCGGCTCGCACGCCCAGCAGTTGACACAGCTCTCGATGATCTTCAGGGCCATTACGCCACCTCCCGCGTGCGCTCGTCGCGCTGGTCAAGGTGACCGCCCTTGAGCAGCTCCTGATAAAAGGCGGCCACCGCCTCCTCGATCGGCTCCCAGGCGTACTCGCCGCTCGGCTGGATGCCGACCGCCTCCAGCGCCTCCCACGGCGGCAGGCCGATCTTGGCGCTGAGTACGCCAGCACAGCCTTCCAGCACCTTGATCGTGCGCTGCAGGGTCGTCTCCGCCTCACCGCAAGTGTCGTCGCCACTGCAGTAGGCATCGACCCGGCGCGGGCCGATGAAGCGCACGCCGTTCGCGCTCGCCTCATAGACCAGAAACTCGCGGGCGTGGCCGAAGTGCTGGTTGACCACACCGCCGCCCTGGGTGGAGACGGCGATCAGCGCCTTCGGCGTCTGCGGCCTGGCACGCAGGCTGTCGAGCGAGACGAAGGCGACATTGCCGCCACTGGCCTTGGCCCGCTCCTGCTCGGCCCGTTCGGCCTCGATGCGGGCGTGGACCTCGGCGCGCCGCTCCATCGCTGCAGCGTAGTCGATCTCCATCGCCTCGATCTTCTCCAGGGTGAACTCATCCCCGCGATCCTCACCCAGCATGCCGACCGCATCGGCGCGGCACTGGCGGCAGTGACGCATCATGTTCATGTCACCGGCACAGGCATCCTGCAGCGCCTGCAGCTCGGCGGCATCCGGGCTGCGCTGACCCATCACCCCGTAGAAGGTGCCGTGCTCGGCCTCGGCGATCAGCGGCATCACGTTGTGCAGGAAGGCACCCTTGGCCTTGACCACCTTGGAGACCTCCTTCAGGTGCTCGTCATTGACGCCGGGGATCATCACCGAATTGACCTTTACCAGCACCCCGCGCGCGGTCAGCATCTCCAGCCCCTTCTGCTGCTGCGCGATCAATATCTCCGCCGCCTTGCGCCCACGGATGCGCCGACCCTGCCAGAAGATCCACGGATAGATCTTGGCGCCGACATCCGGGTCGACACAGTTGATCGTGATGGTGACGTGATCGATGTTGTGCTGGCACAGCTCATCGACCAGCTCCGGTAGCGCGAGGCCGTTGGTCGAGACACAGAGCTTGATGTCCGGCGCCTGCTCGCTGAGGGCGCGGAAGGTCGCCAGCGTGCGCTCCGGGTTGGCCAGCGGGTCGCCGGGGCCGGCGATGCCCAATACCGTCATCTGCGGGATGTTGGCCGCCACGGCCAGGGTCTTCTTCACCGCCTGCTCCGGCGTCAACAGCTCGGAGACCACACCGGGGCGCGACTCATTGGCGCAGTCGTACTTGCGGTTACAGTAGTGGCACTGGATATTGCACGCCGGCGCCACTGCCACATGCATGCGCGCATAGTGGTGGTGCGCCTGCTCCGAATAGCACGGATGGTTCTTCACCTTCTCGCGAATCGCCTCCGGCAGATGCGCCAACTGATCGGCACTGCCGCCACACGAACTCGCGCTGCAACCGCCCTGCTCCTTGGGCGTCTCGACCACTTTCAGTTCCATCGTCGGCTCCTGAACTCAATGACCTGTTGCTGGTCACTCAGCAAGGAGCGTGCCCGTATTGCAACCTGTTGTTATTGAATGTCAAAAGCGCAGTTCCGTGGCCATGCTGTCACGTCTGCTACAGCCCCAGCCACGGCAGATTGTCGGCTTTGTGCCAGCCACCGCTTGCAACAGCCTTGTTGCTTATTTATCTTTTGTCCTGTATATAAAAATGGTATTGGAGCTAGGTAAAGGCAGCAACTGTCGCCCACGCAACCTCAAAAACACATCGACCCGCACGGCTGAGCTTGATGCACGACAAGCGATCACCACGTCTTATGGAGCAGGTCCGCCACGCTCTGCGCGTTCGCCACTACAGCCCACGCACAGAAGTGAGCTACTGCCAATGGATTCGCAAATTTATCCACTTCCACGGCATTCGTCACCCAGCCGAGATGGGCGAGAACGAGATCAATGCCTTCCTGACTGCACTGGCCGTAAAGGGCAAGGTGAGTCCATCCACCCAGAACCAGGCACTATCTGCCCTGCTCTTCCTCTACCGCCATGTCATCGGACGTGAAATCGGCGAACTCGGAGAGGTCGTTCGCGCCCAGCGCCAGCAACGCATCCCGGTCGTGTTGACCCGTGACGAAGTCAAGGCCGTCCTCGAAAATCTGAATGGAGAAAAATGGCTGATCGCCTCCCTGCTCTATGGTAGCGGCCTGCGCCTGATGGAGTGCCTGCGCCTGCGCATCCAGCAGATCGACTTTGCTCGTAACGAGATACTGGTACGCGACGGCAAGGGCGGTAAAGACCGCATCACCATGCTGCCCGAACGTCTCAAACAACCCTTGCGTGAACACTTGGGGAAGGTAAGAGCGCAACACGCGCAAGACCTCGCAGAGGGCTGGGGCCGCGTCGAACTGCCTGGCGCCTTGGCACGCAAATACCCCAATGCCCCAGCCGAGCTGAGTTGGCAATGGGTCTTTCCACAAGACAGACGCTGGGTCAATCAAAAAACTAGGCAGCAAGGTAGACACCATATCGATGCCACGATCATACAAAAGGCAGTACGCAAAGCCGTACAAAGCGCCGGACTGACCAAGCGCGCTACGTGCCACACCTTCCGTCACTCCTTTGCTACCCACCTGCTCGAAGCCGGCTACGACATCCGCACCGTGCAAGAATTGCTGGGCCACAGCGACGTCAAGACAACCATGATCTACACACACGTATTGAACCGGGGTCCGGCAGCCGTCAAAAGCCCAGCAGACCACCTCTGATGGCAGTATAGGCGGATCCGCCTATACTGCCGGGGTGCATGCCGACTAAAATTGTAGTATGTTGCTGGTAAAGGAAAATTCTTGCCCTCGAGGGGCGGGAGGGAAGTTGCATATACGGACAAAATCGCCGCCTTTGGGGTTATAGGCGGATCCGTCGAATAGTAGTTAGAAGCCACAGAAATTACGGAGTAATCATCAAGTGCCGA